>CAZKZS010000110.1:0-340 GCA_964557285.1 uncultured Anaerolineae bacterium
ATATTACAACGAACTTAAAAATAAAGGCAAGTATATTGAGTCGGCTGAACTGCTGCATATTGTAAAGCAGGTGGTGAACGCGCTGGATTACGCCCACGAACGCGGCGTGATTCATCGAGACATCAAACCCGGTAACATTATGCTGGAAACCGATCCTAAAACCGGACAAAAACGCGCCATTTTGATGGATTTTGGGCTGGTCATGCAGTTGGATACGCAGACAACCGCAGGCGTGCCTACTTTAGGGCTGGCTTTTGGCACACCGCGTTATATCGCGCCGGAACAGGCGATTTCTTCTCAGCAGGCCAGCCCGCAGAGTGACATTTATTCGCTGGCCGTA
>CAZKZS010000110.1:350-14081 GCA_964557285.1 uncultured Anaerolineae bacterium
GCCCACCCTTTGACGACAGCGACACCCCGATGAGCGTCGCGCTGAGTCACATCAACAAAAAACCGCCGTCCCCACGCGATTTCCGCGCAGAGGTCACGGACAGCGTAGCCAGAGTCGTGCTGAAGGCGCTGGAAAAAGAACCTAAAAATCGTTACGCCACCGCCATTGAGTTTTATAACGCGCTGGAAGATGCCTTTCTTAAAGGGACAGCGCCCGTAGAGCGTAAAACAAATAAAGCGGCCCAAAGTGCCATTCCTGCCCCGCAGCCAACCCCACATTTTCACCCTAAACAACCAAAATCGACGGCCAAGCGTGGGCGTCTGGGCATGATGATCGGGGCGCTGGTGCTTGTGGCGGCGCTAGTTGTTGGCGGCATTTTGCTGTTTAGCGGTGGGGACGACGACACCACCGAAAAAACCACGCCCGAAGCCGCAGACAATACGGGCGATAAAACGATGGAACTTTATTATTCCGGCGGTACTTTGTCGATTCGCAATCCCACCAACCGCCTGATGAATTACACAGGGATTGAACTCCGAAGCGGCAGCCAGCGATTTGCCCTGAATCAGTATGGCAGTTCCCTGGTCAGTAGCTGGCCGCCCCGGGGCTGTGGTTATGTCATAAAACAACGCGATTCCCTGAACCGCGCTTCTCCCTGTTCCGAAAGCAACGAATACGAGCCGCTTGAGTTTGCCAATGATGCTAATTTTGTCTGGCAGACGGGCGACAGCTTTGATGTGTATGTGGGAAATCGGCAGCTACAAACCTGCTCCGTGAGTCGGGGGACGTGTACCGTTTCATGGCGGTAGTGTGTTAATTACGGCCTTTCATCAGCTTGACCATCAACGGGTCATCCATTTTGTCCGGCAGGCCACGCTGGTGCATCAGCATCTGGACTGGGAGCCGATTCAAAAATGGTTGAACTACACGGACAACCTGATAGCGCTGGCCTGGGACGATAACAATGACCTGTGTGGGGTCATGGCGTTTGCGCCCCCGCACCAGACCACCTCTTGGATGCGTTTGCTGGCACTCTCCTGTAACCAGAAACAAAAAATCTTTGATGCCCTGTGGCACACCCTTTATCCTGAATTAAGCCAGAAAGTCAATTTGCTGGGCGTGCTGGTCAACAATTACTGGATGAATACCCTGCTGGAAAAGGTCGGTTTTGAGCATACCGATACGGTGGTCAGTCTGGTGCGCCGGAACAACCCCCTGCCCCATTTTCATTCCCCTTCAGTCAGAATCCGGGGGCTGCGCTTTGGGGAATTTCCCAGAGTGCTGGCCGTGGATCATGCCGCGTTTGGGGCGCTCTGGCAGATGCGGGCTTCCGAACTGCGCGAAGCCGGACGCCGTGCCTGCCACTATACCCTGGCACATGATGGGCATCAGATTGTGGGGTATCAGTTAACCTTAAGATATGACCAGTCGATACACCTTGCCCGCATTGCGACCCTGCCTCATATGCAGGGGAATCATATTGGCAGCCAGCTTCTTTACGATACCCTGCTGTATGCGGAACGCAAACATATTCATACCGTCACGGTGAACACCCAGAGCAGCAATCACATTTCACAGCACCTTTACCGCCGCTTTGGGTTTGAACATGACTCGCCGGATTTGCCCGTGTATACCCTGCGGTTTAATCCAGAAATTCCATCACCGCTTCATTAAATTCTTCTGGCGCTTCGTGCATCGGCAGATGCCCGACTCCCTCAAATTCATGGTAGCGGGCGTCGGGGATATCCTGTGCCAATTGTTTGCCAGTTTCCGGTGAAATCCAGCCGTCCTCCGCCCCCCACAGAATCAAAACCGGAATCGCCAGCGTGTTTAAATCGTTGGGCAGTGTATTTTGTGGACTGTCGCGCAGCATTGCCAGCAGCGATAAATCCCAATCCGCCGTATGCAGCGTGCGGTCATACGCTTGAACCAGCGTTTGGGTAATGACCTCATCCTTTTCCGCCGCGCTGAGCAGTTGTGTTTCGGTAGTGGCGGGCAGTATCCAGCGAATCAGCACCCGCGCCCACCGTTGAAACGAGGGTACATCCAGAATCAGCGACGGAAGCGCGGCGGTGCTTTCGGTTTGCAGGGTTGCATCCACCAGCACCAGCGACTCGACCCGTTCAGGATATAAAAAAGCCAGATGCAGCGCCACATTTGCGCCCATGGCATGAGCCACCACATGCGCTTTTTGAATATCCTGCTGTTCCATAAAAGCCGCGATTCGTTCCGCCTGTGCGGGATGACTCATGTCAGCAGCCAGCCCTTTTTGCGACAGCCCAAACCCCACCAAATCCAGCGCGTACACGTTGTAACCAGGTAAATAGGTATCCTGCCATGTGACCGTAGATTCGCCAAAGCCATGAAGCAGGAGAACCGTATCCCCTGCTCCGGCTGTATGCACATAGTAAAGTTTTTCCCCGTTAATGGTGACAAACGCCCCGTTCGGGTCAGCCAGCTTAACAGTATCCAGCACTTTGGGGCCGCCCAAACCCAGCATAAACGGCAAAACGAATAACACAAAGCAAAGAAGTACGGTAGTACCACTAAAAAATAACGCTGCTTTTTGTCGGAAGGTGAGAACAGGCAGCGTAGCGCGGAACTGCTGCCAGCGCTGTTGGGGCGTCTGTTTATTTTCCATGCACGATTTTGCGGTGAGTCAGTTTATCCACCAGACCCGGGGCGATCAGTTTGCCAAGCAGGGCGAGTTTACCTTCCATACCCATGATATGCTCCCGTCGGCGGTGAGTGATGACATCAGCAATTTGAGAAGCACACGTTTCCGCACTCATGATTTTTTTGCCGTGCAGGGGATTTTGTCCTAGAGGCTGACCATCCGATCCGAAGGAACGTTCCCGGATTCCGGTATCCACAAATGCAGGGCTGACCATCGACACCTCCACACCTGTTCCCATCAGTTCAATCCGCAGGCTGTCAAAAAAGCCCTGCATGGCGTGTTTGCTGGCGCTGTAGCCCGTTCGCAGGGGAATACCTGTTTTACCCGCCACGCTGGAAATCCCCACGATTAAGCCTTTGCTAGCCTTCAGATGCGGCAGGGCGGCGCGGGTGCAGTACACGGCGCTCAGGTAGTTGATCTGAATCAGTTTTTCAAAAATGGAAATATCCTGCACATCCTCAAAGCGGGAAAGCATACTTTGTCCGGCATTGTTCACCAGCACATCCAGCCGCCCCAAATGGGTGATCGTTTGTTCAATCAATCGCTCACAGGCAGCAAAATCGGTAACATCGGTAGGCACAACCAGCGCACCGGAACAGTCGCGGGCGACCTCCTGCAATTTATCGTCGCTGCGGGCGGCCAGCACCACTTTTGCCCCGCGTCGGCACACTTCCCGCGCCAGCGCCGCCCCAATTCCCGACGACGCGCCTGTGATGAGTATCACTTTATCCTGCATGAAGCGGCTCACGGAAATCATAAACGCCGTCGGCGGTGGACCATTGGCGCTGACAGTGCTGGCAAATGAGTTTGTCGCTCGCAGCTTCTAACTGCTGGCTGCCGCATACCGGACATTTCAGGAAAGACTCAGGCAGGGCGGCGGGGCGACTTCCCGGCAGGGTATTGCGCGTAAAAATACTGGGGGCATACAACAAACCGGAATATTGCAGCGCCGAATCCAGCGCCGTTAAAACACCGGTTGGCACGACCTGTTTCACCGCACCGAGCCGGAAATACGACACAGGCAAACGCTGGTGAGTCTCAAATCCAACGTCCTGGAGCGTTTGGTGAATGTAGGCCGGATGAAAATCAAAATGCAGGGGATAAAATTCAACGGGTTCTTGCGTATAAGGACTCCAGCGCTGCAACCGCAGCAGATGCCGCAGCATGGCTTTAAGATTGCGTTTGTTGGCATATTCCAGAATGAACACCGCGCCGGGAGTAAGCGCCTGTCGAATCTGGTTGAGCGCGGCAGGAACATCCACAAAATGATGTAACACCCGAATCATCGTGGCGGCATCACACGAAGCCTCTGCTAACGGAAGCTGGTAAATATTAGCAGCAATGTAAATATATTTCTCATCCCCCAGCCGCGAACGAGCATCCATAAGCTGCGAACGGGAATAATCCAGCAAAAGCACCTGCTGGTATCCGCTAAAAAAGCTGCTCAGGCGTCCAAAACCCGCGCCCAGTTCCAGCAAACGGTGTCCCTGTGCCGGATGCAGCAGCCGTTCCAGCGCAATACGTTCTACACGGTCTTCGTATTCGCGTCCCTTGCCCTGCCAGAAATCAGTTTTATAGGTGTAATCGCCCCTGCCATCGTAATCAATGATGGGCGGACTGGTCTGTGTCACCCCTCTGGTGTCTCCGTTAGTGTTACTTCTTCCGTAGGAAGCATAAGCGGCACGGTGGTAGCGGTGGGCGCGCCGGGTTCGGTCGTCGCAGGCAATGGAATAACTTCCTGTGTTGCCTCCGGCCCCCCTGTACCAACGGGCTGCGTTCCGGTGGCTGGCTGCTGCGTGCCTTCCTCAATCACCATATCCTGAGGCGTAGGGGTTTGCCAGGGATTGCGGCTGCCTTCGGTTTCTTCCAGCAGATTAACATCGCCCTGCGCCGCATCCATTGCAAAATCTGGCACTTCATCCCACTCCTGCGGCAGGTTATCCAGAGAGCGCACATAAGGTTCAAGCAGATTTTTGAGATTCACAAACGGGGTGTGCAGTTCGGTTTCATTCAGGGGAATATCCACAGGCACAGACAGCGAAATCGGAATTTCCTGTTCCACTGGCACAACCATATTCAACTGCACGGGCAGTTCCAGACCCACCGGCAGACTCAAATTGACCTGCCCGTTAATCGTGCCACCGCCGCCGGGCAGCGCAAAAGCGGCATTCGCGGAAAGCGGCACTGGCGAAGTCAGAATGACGGTGGTGTTCTGGCTGATAGGCAGGTCAAAATCAATCGTGATGGTATCTTCCACCGCGATAGTGGTGGTAATGTTGGCTTCGTCCATCCCCACAAAATTGCTGTGCAGACCATCAATCAGGGGTTCAGCAATGCCATTTTTAATAATAAAAATTTCCCTGATGACAATCAATAAGATAACGATCAGCACAAAATTCATGATGAACGAAAAAATAATCGCAAAGTTACGAAAGGCTTTCCAGAAATTCCGTGCGATTTGCATGGACGCACACTCCCGAGGGCATTCAACCGTTTTGATGGTTTACACGAAGTTTGTAATTGCAGCATAGTGTACCTGAGACTGAGCATTACGCAAAGCGGCATAGAAAGCGAAAAATGTCTGTCACGCGGCTACAGGCTAGGGACACGGCACTGCCACGTGCCTACATAACAACAAGATAAGCCCAAAGCCTATGGCAACGGGCTTCAGCCCCTCAGGGCGGAAAGTAGGGGCAGGAACAAGCGAGCCACAGCGAGCGATGCCTGCCCAAAAGGGCGGGAATCGGGCATCCCGATACCCGACATGGATTCTATAATATGTCTACCGGATCAATATCCAGCATACAGGCGGTGCTAAGTTCAAACTGGTCAAACAAATCAACCGGATTTTGCGTTCGCACCAGTACATGCCAGCGATAAAAGTTGTCCAGTTTGCCAAAAAAACACGGCACGGGGCCGACCAATTCCGTCGCGGTCAGTTGCAGCGTGTTAATGCGCTCTTTTAAGCGGGCGGCAACGGCTTCGGCCTCGGTTCTGGCTTCTTCCGGTATCCGATGCTGGATTAATACCCGTGCCAGCCGGACAAACGGCGGCCAGCGCAGCACATTCCGGTATTCAATTTCGCGCTCATAAAACTGTTTAAAATCATGGTTGGCGGCGGCTTGAATCGCGTAGTGTTCCGGCTGGTAGGTTTGCAAAATCACATGCCCGCCCATTGGCCCACGCCCCGCCCGTCCAGAAACCTGAGTCAAAAGCTGGAAGGTGCGTTCATTGGCACGGTAATCCGGCAGTCCCAGCGCCGTATCGCCGGAAATGATGCCCACCAGTGTGACGAGTGGCAAATCTAACCCTTTGGCAATCATCTGTGTGCCAACCAGCACATTGGTACGCTGTGCCATAAAATCTTCCAGGATTTTTTGATGGTCGCCTTTTTTGGACGCTGTATCCTGATCCCAGCGCTGTACCCTGGCGGTGGGAAATTCTTCTTTTAAAATGCGCTCGATTTGTTCTGTCCCCTGCCCAAAATATTTAATCCGGCGGCTCTGGCAGGTGGGGCAAACCACCGGATTCGGGGCGGTTGTACCGCAGTAATGGCAGCGAAGCTGCTCATACTGGCCGTGATAGGTCAGGGGGGTGTCACAGTTGGGACATTTGGCGATGTACCCGCAGTCCCGACAAAACACATAGGTCGCCGTGCCGCGCCGATTTAAAAAGAGAATGGCCTGTTGTCCGGCGTCCAGCACCTGATGTAAATCTGCCCGCAGGCGTCGGCTGAACACGCTGGTATTGCCCGCCCGTAATTCCTGCCGCATGTCGATGAGATGCACAGGGGGGAGGGGCAGCCCTGCCGCCTCTGTTCCTTTGATGGGTTGATAGTGGCTTTCCAGATGAAGCTGTTCAGCCTGACGGTGCAGTTTTTCGCGGTGTGCCAGCACCCGCTTGGGCAGTTCCAGCATCTTATAATCGCCCTGCTGCGCTTTGTAATAGGAAACCGTGTCCGGTGTGGCGCTGCCCAGAATGACCGTCCCATGATTACGCCGCATATATTCAACTGCAACCGTCCGTGCATGGTAATAAGGGGGGTCAACGGGCGGCGACTGTTTGTAACTGTCATCGTGTTCCTCATCCAGCACAATCAGCCCCACATCCGGCAGCGTGGTAAACAGCGCCGAACGCGCCCCGATGATGATGGGGAGTTCGCCTTTTCGCGCCCGCCGCCAGGTATCATAACGCTCTCCCATCGAAAGCTGACTGTGAACCAGCCCCACCTGCCCCGGAAAACGACTCAAAAATCGTTTAATCATCTGGGCGGTCAGCGCGATTTCCGGCACGAGCAAAATCGACTGCCGCCCCTGTTCCAGCATTTTTTGAACCGCCTGCATATAAATTTCCGTTTTGCCTGAGCCGGTCACACCATGCAGCAAAAAAACGCCGCCTTTTTCGGGCTGGTGTTTTTCAAGATGGCTTTTGATGGGCTTCCAGATGGCACGCTGTTCGGAGGTGAGTTTGGGGGCGGCTTCTGGCACAAAATCTTCATCGGCTACCGCATCCCGCCAGACCTGCGACTCACTCAGCAGAATTAAATCATCTTCCTGCAAGCGGGTTAAATGGGCAGCGGTTGCCCCTGTTTTTTCGTAAATGACGGAGGCTTCTACGTCCCGTCCGGCTTTTGCCAGCCATTTTAAAACGGCCAGTTCGGTATGGGCGTTTCGCAGGTCAAGGATTTTTTCATAAACGGCTTTGTCATCCAGCAGCAGACAGGCGGTTTTATTTTCTTTATTAAGAGCGATACAGCCTTCCTCTGCCAGCGTTTTTAACACAGGACGCTGGCATCCCGCCGCCTCCAAAAGGGCATCTATCGGCATTTCACGCTGCAAACTGATCCACAGCACTTCCAGCACATTCGCTCGTTTGGATTCCCGCCCTAAGCGGGTTGCATACGAGTCCACTTTTTGCGGGGGAATATTCAGCCGCACGGTGCGAACGATTTTGGGCTGGACACGGGAGAGGGTAAACACGGGCTGTTCTTCCACAATCCCCCGTTCAACGAGTTTTTTCATCGTGCCGCGCCAGTTTTTGATTTTGCCCACGCGGTCGATCTGCCCGTTTCTTAAATCGCCGCGCCGCCGGAGCAGGCTGATGAGATGATTCTGGGCAGGGGTTTCGCCTTCCGCTTCTCTCTCCAGCAGGTGGTAAAGGGTATCCCCCCTGGGGGCAAGGCCAGGCGGCAGCATCAGCCACACACATTGACCAATCGGCGTATGGGTGGTTTCGGACAGCCACAGCGCCAGTTCCATTTGTACCGAAGTAATGACAGGCTGCGGGTCAAGCAGGGCTAAAACAGGTTTGGTTTCAAAGGCGGGTTTGTCGTTATGCAGCCGCAGCACGACGGCCGATTCCTGTGCGGTACGGAACGAGATTCGTACCAGATGACCAGGGGTAAGTTTGCCAGCGAGATGATCCGGTATGTGATAGGTAAACGTGGCGGAAACAGCACGGTGAACGGCAACATCAACGTACATCGTGGAACACCACACTTCCATAGCCGACGACGCTGGAATAGTCGCCCGTGATGTCGCCGGACGTGCCATAGCCTTCCTGAGAAGCGGTGTTTGTTCCCTGCTGCTGCGTGACCAGCATCACGGCGGCCACCGCCCCATATCCACAGGCGTATACCAGCCCGCCATCCTGAAGGCGGGTGACGTGTTCAGCCTTATAATCGGTCATTTTTCCCAGCACAAGGTTGTCCATTTCATTGGCAATCTGCTGCGGGTAAAAGTGCGACAGGTCGGAACTGGCAACATACAGCACCTTTTTATCCTGCAAGAGGTGAAATAGGGCTTCCGCCAGCCGTTGGGAGGCCGGATAACGCTGGTCGCGCATAACCAGCGGCACAAGTTGAAATTCCCCCAGTTGATGCTGCAAAAACGGCAGGGTCATTTCGATGGCATGTTCGGGGTCATTCCTGACTGGATGCAAAGCGATTTTTTCTCCCAATTTTTTAAGAATGTCCTGTGCCACTGGAATTTTCCCTAAAGGGGTTTCATAAAAATCGTGTCCGGTGGTCAGCAGCGCATGGGGTGTCTGATAATGAGAAGGGCCAATAACCACCACAATATCCACCGGCTGGTCGGTGAGGTGATAAAACCCCTTTGCGCCGATGGGACCAGAAAACATCAAACCTGCATGGGGCGCAACCAGCCCACGAATTTCCTGATAGGGTGTTTTTTCTACGGCTGCCAGATAGCGGGTGAGTTCTGCCCGTAAGCGGCTTGAGTCGGCGGGATACCAGCGGCCTGCCAGAGGCGAAGGCCGTCCATCCTGTGGCATAATCCACCTCCAATTCCTACCTTCATTATAACAGAGGCCGCATGTCCGAAAAGATTATTGTTATTCGATTTTATAAGCCCTATGGCGTGCTGACCAAATTTACCGACCCACAAGGCCGCCCGACTCTGGCCGATTACATTGCTGTGCCGGAGGTGTACGCGGCAGGGCGGCTGGACATGGACAGCGAAGGGCTGCTCATTTTAACCAACCATAAGCCTCTCAATTTGCGGCTCACTGACCCCCGATTCGCCCACCCGCGTACCTATCTGGTGCAGGTGGAACGGATTCCTGATGCGGCTGCGTTAGAAAAATTACGGAAAGGCGTAGAAATTCAGGGATATAAAACCCGTCCGGCACAGGTTAAGCTGCGCAAAAATCCCCCTGATTTGCCCGAACGTTTACCCCTGATTCGCTTTCGGAAAAATGTGCCGACGGCCTGGCTGGAAATGACCCTGACGGAAGGCAAAAATCGGCAGGTGCGGCGCATGACGGCAGCAGTTGGGCATCCGACCTTGCGGCTGGTACGGCTCAAAGTTGGGTCCGTCACGCTGGCCGGACTCAAGGTAGGAGAGTGGCAATTTTTATCGCAGCCAGAAAAAAAAGCCCTGTTCCAGAGTGTCGGGCTTAAAACGTCCAGTCTTGAATAGTACGGAAGCGGTCACTCGATACGCTGATAAAATCCAACTGCACACCCTGTAAACGCGGGTCGGTCACGTATACAAACAGGGGATGATACAGGACAATCGCCGGAGCGCTGCTGGTAAAAGTACGCTGAAAATCATCATAATACTGTTTACGATGCAGGCCGTTGTGGTCGCGGCGTGCCTGTGCCAGCAGGTAGCTGATGCGGTTGATTTTCATGCCGCCATAATTTTGCCCATTTTCGATTTGACTTTCGTGCCAGAGCGAAAACTGATCGGGGTCGGCCTGCGGCGCAAGGTTATATTCCACCAGCGCGACATCAAACTGGCCTGCATCCAATCGGGAAACCAGGGTCGCATAATCCACAATATCTAAAGTGACGTTAAAGCCAAGCTGTGACCACTGTGTTGCCACTTCAAACGCTACTGCTGCAATCCCGGGGTCATCAATCACCAGAATTTTAAAATCACGTCGAATCTGTACCTGGGGGATTGGAGTCGCATCTTCGGGAGGCGGCCCTTCGGAAGGTTCTTCCTGCACGGGCGGCGGTTCAAAGGACACCAGTTGTAACAGGCGCTGCGCTTCGGCCATATCCGGCGCGGGGTAGCGGGCTTCCGGGTTAAATGCCCATGAGCCGGGTAAAATTGGGCTGTCCGCCAGCACCAGCCGACTCGATAGCCCTGCCATGATTTTTTGACGGTCTATCGCATATAAAAAGGACAGCCGCAGCCGCTGGTCACGGAAGTAAGCCAGCGAATCATCCTGCCAGTTATAAATCAGCACCCCCACCGCCGGAGCAACCGCTGTTTGTACGTTCATATTGCCCGTATTTCGCAGCGTATCCACATAGTGCGGTGGCAGCCCGCCGATGCTGTTAACATCCCCACGCTGGTACGCGGCAATCGCTTCTTCAGGGGTTGGGTAGGTGATAAAGGTAAGGCGGTCTATGGCGTAGCCCGTTTGTCCTTCCGGCCGCAGACGGTAGTTGGGAGCAACCCGCAGACTAATGGCGCGAATTTGCCCCCCATCGGCATAGAGGGCTTCTCGCTGATAGGGACCCGTGCCAATCGGCGATAAATTAAATGGGTGGGTATCCAGCGTCGCAATGGGCGCACCTTCCAGCGCATGGGCAGGCACAATGCCTAAACGCAGATGTTCGGGAAAAGAGGCCAGGGGCTGCACCAGAATAAACCGGATGGTGTAGTCGTCCAGTACCTGAATTTCCACCGTGCGCCAGAAATCGCGGAGGGTTGGGTCGCCGGGGAAATCGGCAGCGCGTACCGTGCGGAAGGTGTAGGCAACATCGGCAGCCGTAAAAGGCAACCCATCCTGCCACAGGACATCCTGCCGCAGTTTTACAATGTATTCCAGCCCGTCCGAACTGATCATCCAGCTTTCCGCCAGGTCAGGAATCACCTCTCCGTATTCATTGATGGTGGTTAGACCTTCAAAAATTAAAGAGGTAATATCGCGGTCAACCGGATTATTGGTCGCAAAAAGGGGATTCAGTTTGCGGATTTCGCCCACCAGGGCTTCGCGTAATTCAGACTGCGGTTGGACAGCGCTCACCTGTGCGGGAAGCAGCATCAGCAGACCGCACAGCAGCCCTATCCAGCGCTGAAAACGGGTCATGGCCTATTGAATCAGCAGTTGAGCAATAGCATTCACAATAAAAGCAATCGACAGACCAATCGTAATCTGGAACAGGGTTTTTTCCAGACCCCGACGGGTTTTGGTGATGCCGCCGTCGGCGCTGCCAAACAAACTGCCCAGACCCGTACCGCGTGCCTGCAAAACAATGATTCCAATCAAGGCGATGGAAAGTATAATCTGAATTACCTGAAGCGCGTCTTCTAAAACCATTCACATGCTCCTCATCTAGCGGGCGGAATTTTAACATGGCACAGGAAACATGTAAATTGCTGCTTGTTGAACGGACTCACTACGTCTGCCCCATGTTTTGGGTTAGACTTAACCCCAGTCAAGAGATGAAGGGATAGGAATTGACCTCACGCTCCAATGAAGCATGGCTTGCGGAGTTAACCAGCCCTGACAAACAACTTCAAGAAGAAGCCATTGAAGCGCTGCGAAAACGCCTGCAACGGGGCATCTATTATTACCTCAGCCACGAACGCAGCGATTTGATGGGACAGCCGCCGGAAGTGCTGCTGCAAATGTCGGAAGATTTTGCTCAGGATTCTGTGCTACGGGTGCTGGATAATTTAGATACCTTCCGGGGGGACAGCCAGTTTACCACCTGGGCGATGAAAATTGCATCGCGGGTGGCGGTGAGTGAACTGCGGCGGGCGCGGTACAAGGATTTCAGCCTGGATGACTTAACCGCCGAAGGGGAAATTATGGTGCGGCTGTCGGCCAACAGTCCCCGCCCGACTTCGCCCGAACGTGCCACTGAGCAGGAAGATGTGATAAGAATCATCAGTCAGGGGTTTGAAAATGTGCTGACCGAACGCCAGCGATTGGCGCTGGAAGCGGTGACACTGCGGGGGATTCCAATGGATACGGTGGCGGAACAGCTTGGCACCAACCGCAACGCCCTTTATAAGCTGCTGCATGACGCCCGTAAAAAGCTCAAAGCCTATCTGGAGGAACAGGGGGTAGGAACGGCTTACGTGATGAGCTTATTTGACCGCTGAGTCGTAAGAATCGGCATAGGCCAACCTGTCTTAAACTATGAAGAAAATGTGTATTCGGGGAAAGTGCAAATGACCGTTGAAGAAAGTCTCCAAAAACTCATGAAATGTATTTGCCAGACCCGTGAAGAAGAAATTGACGCGGTGGCCTGGGATATGCAAATGATTAAAGTTGCGGAAATGGCCGCACGCGGCGAAGATGTTGCCACGCTGTTTCCGGCTGTCCAGCAGTATCTGAACAACTCGCCGGACTGTTATGAGGAATTTCGGGCGCTGGTAGCTATGTTAAAAGCGGAAAGTGAAGAGGATGCTTAGCCATTTTTTTATGAAATTCCTACGTAAGGTGCAGTCCGCTTAATCACTCCATATTTTTGTAATCATTCAACAGAGCAGGGACATATGCAGAAGGAAAAAGTCATTATTCTTGGGTCGGGGCCGGCGGGGTTAACCGCCGCGCTTTATACTGCCCGCGCCAAATTAGAACCCCTTGTATTCGTCGGCAATTTGCTGGGGGGGCAGGTATCGCTGACTCATGAAGTGGAAAACTATCCGGGGTTTGTACAGGGGATTACCGGCCCGGAACTGGTCGAAGCGATGAAACAGCAGGCCGAACGGTTTGGCGCCCGTCTGGAATACACGGAAGTGGCGGACATGACTCTGAAAAATGGGTCGCCTTTTTACCTCAAAGATGGCAACGGTAAGGAATATGAAGCCGAGTCGGTGATTATTACGGTAGGGGCTTCTGCGCGGCGTCTGGGAGTGCCGGGGGAAGAAACATTTATTGGCCGGGGGGTCAGCTACTGCGGCACCTGTGACGGCTTTTTCTTCCGGGGCAAGGATATTGTGGTGGTCGGCGGCGGCGACAGCGCGATTGAAGAAGGAATTTTCCTGACGCGGTTTGCCAGTTCGGTGAAGGTGATTCATCGGCGGGATGAACTGCGGGCGGGCGCAACGCTGCAAAACCGTGCCTTTAACAACCCCAAAATGAGTTTTGTATGGGATACCGTCGTGGAAAAAATTGACGGAAACGGGTCCGTGAACGCGGTACAGCTTCATAACCTGAAAACCAATGAACGCAGTGTTATCCCAACGGAGGGGGTGTTCATTTTCATCGGGCATGACCCTAACAACTCGCTGTTCACCGAGCAATTGGAGATGAAAGATGGTTACATTGTGGTCAACGACCACATGATGACCAGCATTCCGGGGGTGTTTGCCGCCGGAGAAATTATGGACCCCATTTTCCGGCAGGTTGCCACATCAGTGGGGCAGGGCGCAGCAGCAGGCATCGCGGCAGAGCGCTGGCTTTCCGAACGGGAGTAAAATTCCCTCATCTATCAAACCTTGATTGCTCGTCCTCACCCCAACCCCTCTCCGAAAATCGGAGAGGGGCTTACGTGGGCAGGCATCGCTCACTGCGTTCGCTTGTTCCTGCCCCCTACGGAAAGGGCGGGTATCGGGCGTACCGCC
>CAZKZS010000111.1:0-13791 GCA_964557285.1 uncultured Anaerolineae bacterium
CCAGTTGCGCAATGACGAAGTGGCGCAGGATGCCTACCGTCAGATGGCGGACTTCTTCAAACGGAAACTCTGAAAAAAACAAGCCCTCGTGATGAGGGCTTGTTTTTGTACGCGCTGGACGGGACTTGAACCCGCGGTCTCGGCCTTGACAGGGCCGTATGTTAACCAACTACACCACCAGCGCTAGTTAGTACAAACTTCGTCTTGAATGTGCCGTCAGTTTTTAACCTGACGCTCAGAATAATACAGGCAAACGCCGGAGGACACAAGGGTGATTTTCCGGCTTTTATGATTTTTTAAGGTAAAAGCGGGGGACACGCGCCAGCAGAGAGGTTGTGACCTCATAATTAATGGTTTCTGCCCATTTTGCGACCTGTTCCGGCCAGATACGGGTGTCTCCCTGCCGGCCAATCAGCACCACTTCCTCCCCAACACGCACTTCCCCCACTTCTGTGACATCCACTGTGAGTTGATCCATTGACACCCGTCCCACAATAGGCGCTCGTTTGCCCTGGATTAGCACCACCCCCCGGTTGGATATCAGGCGGTGATAGCCATCCCCATAACCAACAGGGACAAGCGCAATCAGCGAGTCCTGCTGGGTGATGAAGGTGCGCCCGTAGCCCAGACTCGATCCGGCGGGCAGCCACTTCACCCGTGCCACATGACTTTTTAAGGCCAGCGCGGGGCGAATTTCAAAAGCGGGTTTGACGGCTACATTCGGACGCAGGCCGTACATGGCAACCCCAACCCGCACCATATCGAGATGGGTTTCCGGGTGATACATGATGGCCGCGCTGTTGGCGGCATGATAAATCGGGATATTAAAATCGGCGGCCTCAATATCCGAAAGCACCTGCTTAAACACTTCAAACTGATACTGCGTGTAGGTGAGGTCGGGGTCGTCGGCGGTGGCAAAATGGGTAAAAACTCCCTGAATATTCAGGCGGGGCAGCTTGCGAATCTGGTTCAAAAACGGGATCACTTCATGTGGCAGCAGACCCCCCCGCCCCATACCCGTATCAACCTTGACATGCACATTCATGGTGCGGTGAATCTGGTCGGCAAAACCAGAAAGCGCCTGCGCCGTTTCGACTTCGGTGATGGTCGGGGTCAAATCATAAACGACGGCGGCCTGCATTTCAGACGGCAGCGCGTAGGTCATTACCAGAATTGGGGCGGCGATTCCGGCTTCTCGAAGCTGCGCCCCTTCGATGACCCGCGCCACGCCTAACCACGTCGCGCCCGCGTCTAAGGCCGCCTTCGCCACATCCACCGCCCCATGCCCATAAGCATTGGCTTTGACGACGGCCATCACCTGCGCCGTGCCGATTCGTTCTTTGACCGCCCGAATGTTAAACGCAATGGTGTCTAAATCCACTTCAATGTAGGTTGTGTATCTCTGCATTCTTGACCCTCACGGAACGTCATAGTTTAAGATGGAGTAAGGAGGCTAACCCACTTTGTACACGGTGAAACAACTTTCTGATTTAGCAGACATCAGCGTGCGGACTCTGCATTATTATGATGAAATTGCGCTGCTGCGTCCATCCAGAGTGGGGGCAAACGGCTATCGCTATTATGATAATGACGCACTCCTCCGGCTTCAGCAAATCCTCTTTTATCGGGAGATGGGGCTGGAACTGATGCAGATTAAAGACATGCTAGACAGCCCGGATTTTGACCTGCTGACGGCGCTGCGTTCGCATCGGGAGGTGCTTGAGCAAAAAATCCGCCGTCTGGAAAAACTGGTCAGCACGGTTGATGGCACGATTAAACATCTCTCAGGAGAAGGAGACATGAGTAAAAAACAGCTTTTTGAAGCCTTTAGCGAAGAAAAGCAAAGATACTACGAACGGGTTGCCCGGCTGGAATATGGGCCGGAATATGTGGATGAATCTATCAAACGCTGGAAAAGCTACTCTCAGGAAAAAAAGCAGGCCATTCTGGAAGAAGGCAACCAGGTATATCAGGAGATGGCAGCAGCATTAGAATCAGGAAAATCGGTTGAAAGTGAGGAGGTTCAGACCATTGTGCGGCGCTGGCATGACCACCTCACCTATTTTTACGTGCCAACGCTGGATGTGCTGCGCGGATTAGGTGAGCTTTACATCACCTCGCCGGAGTTTAAGGCGGTTTTCCAGAAGCTCCATCCCGACCTACCGGATTATTTTTGTGATGCCATCCATCATTATGTGGACGAGTTGGAGGATGCTGAACTCGCCCGTTTGATGGCGGAGGATGAGGATGAGGCTGCCAGTAAGTAGGGGCGGGGACGATTCCCGCCCGAAAAGGGTAGGCATCAGTAGGGACACGGCAGTGCCGTGTCCCTACTATGTGGTGTTGCGTGGCCTTAAGAGCGCATTACGCCAGGACGCGCAGCCGTTCCTCCACAATGCCCTGACTCGCCTGTAAATCGGCCAGTTTGTCACGTTCGCGCTGCACAACGGCGGGCGGCGCACCGTTCACAAATCCGTCGTTTGCCAGTTTGCTCTGGCTGGTCTGAATCTGTTTCAGCAGATTGTCCAGTTCTTTTTGCAACCGTTCGCGTTCGGCAGCTATATCAACCAATTCTTCTAGCGGCAGCGAAAGGGTCACATCGGCGGCCACCAGCGTCACCGCCTGAGCAGGCGTCGGGCTGTCAAAATCCAGCCGTTCGATGTTACACAGGCGGGTAAACACATAACCATACTGTTCCAGCGTGTCCCGATACGAACCGGCTGCGGTGATGGCGGTCAGGCGTTTTCCGGGTGGCACATCGTATTCGTTCCGCGCCTGCCGAATTTGCACCACCAGTTCCGTCATCAGGCTCATTTTTTCTTCCGCGTCAGCATCGTGCAGGTTAAGCGCTTCCGGCCACTTCGCCAGACTCAGGCTTTGACCTTCGTGCGGAAGATGCTGCCAGATTTCCTCCGTGATAAATGGCATGTAGGGATGCAGCAGCCGCAGCAGGGTATCCATCGTATACACCAGCACCTGACGGGTACGGGTTTTGGCCGCTTCATCATCGCCATACAGGACGTGTTTGCTGATTTCCAGATAAAACGGCGCCAATTCTTCCCAGGCAAACTCAAGCATCTGGCGGCCAGCTTCCCCATATTGATAGGCATCAAACAGGCGATTCACACTGTCTACCAGTCCGGAAAGGCGACTCAAAATCCAGCGACTCGGCAAATCCAGTTCGGCAGAATCCGGCTGGCCGAGCAGGGTATCCTCCGATAAGTTGCTGTGGATAAAACGTCCCATCTGCCAGAGTTTATTACCAAAATTACGCCCGTATTCCACCTTGCTCACGGCAAGATTCTGGTCATTGCCGGGTGAGCCGCCCGTCAGCAGGGCAAAGCGCAGTGCATCCGTGCTGTATTCTTCAATGATTTCCAGCGGGTCCATCACGTTGCCTTTGGTTTTGGACATTTTTTCGCCGGTTTCGTCCAGCACCAGCCCATGTAAATACACCGTATGGAAGGGGATTTTGTCTGTAAACCAGAGTCCCATCATAATCATCCGTGCTACCCAGAAAAACAGGATGTCATGGCCGGTTTCCATGAGGGAGGTCGGATAGTAACGCGCTAAGTCTGGCGTTTGTTCCGGCCAGCCCAGGGTACTAAACGGCCATAATCCACTGCTGAACCACGTATCCAGCACATCCTCATCCTGCACCCACTGGCCGCTATCATCCGGCGGCCCCTGCCGCAGCACCCGCACTTCACCCGTTTCGGTGTGATACCAGGCCGGAATCCGGTGTCCCCACCACAATTGTCGGCTGATACACCAGTCCTGAATATTTTCCAGCCAGTGATAGTAGACTTTCGTGAAGCGTTCCGGCACGATTTTAATCGCCCCTGACCGCACCGCTTCTAAGCCACGTTCGGCAAGCGGCTGCATCCGTACAAACCACTGTTCGGAAATCATCGGTTCGACCACTTCCCCGCCGCGCTGGGTAATAGGAATCACCATCGGGCGTTCTTCGATTTTAAGAGTCAGCCCCCGGGCTTCCATATCCTGCCACAGCTTTTTACGACACTTAAAGCGGTCAAGCCCTTCATAGGGGCCGGCGCTGGCGTTCATAGTTGCATCTTTATTCAAAATGCTGATGAGGGGCAGGTTATGTTTTTTACCCAGTTCATAATCGTTAAAATCATGCCCCGGTGTAACCTTCAGCGCCCCTGTGCCAAATTCCTTATCCACGTATTCATCGGCAATGACCGGAATCGGGCGTTCCAGCATGGGAACGTAAGCGGTTTTGCCAATCAAATGCTGGTAGCGTTCATCTTCAGGATGCACAGCCACCGCCGTATCGCCCAGGATGGTTTCCGGCCGGGTGGTCGCTACCGGAATAAAATCGCCGCCTTCCACCGGATATTTGAAGTAGTACAGCTTGCCTTGAATTTCGCTGCTTTCCACTTCCAGATCGCTGACAGCGGTTTTTAAGCCCGGCGACCAGTTAATCAGGCGTGTGCCTTTATAAATTAGCCCCTGCTCATACAGCGTCACAAAGGCTTCTATCACGGCTTTGGACAGCCCTTCGTCGAGCGTGAATCGCTGCCGGTCCCAGTCACAGGACGCGCCCACCCGCCGAATCTGATTTTGAATTTTGCCGCCGTATTTTTCTTTCCATGCCCACATCTGGCGCAGGAATTCTTCTCGCCCAACGGCTTCGCGGCTTGTGCCTTCGTCCCGCAGTTTCTTTTCTACCTGAAGCTGAGTGGCGATGCCCGCGTGGTCGCTGCCCGGCACCCACAGGGCGGCTTTGCCCTGCATACGGGCGTGCCGAATCATCAAATCTTCCAGCGAGAGGAACATGACATGCCCACTATGCAGCGCACCGGTCACGTTGGGCGGCGGCATACTGATGACATACGGTTCAGCGTCCGGTCCGGCAATTTCCGGCTTGAAGTAGCCGCTGCTTTCCCACCACTCATAAATTCGCCGTTCGGCTTCCTGAAAGTTGAAATTTTTTTCCATCCTCATTCCTCCTGGCTTTTCATAGCCTTCAAACGCTGGCTGGCAATAGAAGCGGCGGTACGGGTCGGGTCGGGTTTGGTCGCCATCATGACCAGTTCCGACCTGTCGTGAATAATCTCGATGTCCACGAATCCGGCTTCCAGCAAAACGACCTGTACTTCTTCGGCAGTCAGAGGGCGACACTTCACCGGATACACTCGGGTGGTGTAACTTTCCCCTTCGCCGCGCACAATGAATTTATTTTTGGTGACGATACGCGGCGGGCCTTCGTCCCAATCCCAGACCTCAAAAACTACAATACGCTCGCCTTCATTGGCTGCTGGATCATGGACTCTGCCCGGCATAAAACGCGGACGTTCTTCCAGCAGGGGTTCAAAATCCAGCATCCCGATCAGCACCGTCCCTCCCGGACGCAGCAGACGGTAAAAACCGTTCAAGGTTTCTTCAATTTCCCAATCGGTAATCAGATGTGGGAAGGCATCGCCTTTGGTCACAATCGCGTCTAAATCGCCGTCCGTCATTCGGGCAATATCCAAAAACCCTGCCTGCAAAAAATGAATCCGGTCACTGACACCATACCGTTCGGCGTTGGCTTTGGCTTTTTGGAGCATATTTGCGCTGGGGTCAGAGGCCAATACCCGATAGCCAATCTGTGCCAGGGCAACTGCCTGTGTCCCTGTGCCACACGATGCATCCAGCACGGTGACGATGCTACGATCTTTAAACCAGCGCCGCAGCATCAGGCCATCGCGCTCCATCGTGGACTCCCAATCCCGGTAGAGGAGATGATAATCGTCGGCCAGGATATTGTAATAATCGGTATTTGCGTCCATCACGACCCTTCTAAACAAAAACGTCCCTGCCAGAAACCTGACAAGGACGAATGGAATTCGCGGTACCACCTTGCTTCCTGTGGAAATCCACAGGCGCTCAACTGTCTTAACGGGCGTCCCCGGATATGCTTACTGAAAGTTCAGCATATCGACTCTGGAGCGACCTTCGGCGGTTCACATCCGGTTTGCGCTTGCAGCCTTCGGCGCAAACTCTCTGGGCGGGGGATTAGCCACCTACTCCTCTCCTTCAGCGTCTTTAGTATAAGCCAACTATGGGAGTCGAACCCATAACCTATCGCTTACGAAGCGATCGCTCTGCCGATTGAGCTAAGTTGGCACTTTGTTGTTTGGCATTATAACATTACCGATTTTTTCAATCAAGCCCTGTATTCTGATGAATCAGGGCATCCATTTCCGGCACAATCTGTTCATAAAACAGGCTGTCACTGTAAAAAACTGCCCCCTGAACATCATATTCTCGTGATACCATTGGCAGGTATCCGCTTATCTGGCTGATTTGCTCCTGCTGCTCAAGTAAAAAGCGCAGCAGGGTCAGAGCCGCCTCATCATCTGCTTCGGTTGCGTTTTGCGTGACCATGAACAGCACAGCCTCCCCGATGAAAAGTCGGTTTTGTGGTAAATTCACAAAATCTGGCGGCGGGGCAAGCCGTAACCTATCCCCCAGTTTTTCTCGCAGCAGGGGTAAATCGGCGGTGCTGCATAAATAATACACGGCGTTAGCATTGCTTAAATCATCGCTGAAGGTGACGTTGGGAAGCGCGTTTAAATCGGAAAGCCGCTGCAAATAAGCCGCCAACCCTTCCGGTGTGATATTCAACTGGCCGTCGGCAGTTCGAGGGGCGGCAGTGTTCGCAATCGGCAGCCATAGGCTGGTGGTCAAAAAATTGGGTCGGATAATGGTCTCATGACCGGATTGAAAAAATGCCTCATAATTTTCAGGAGCATCCTGAGAGGCATCATAAATTAATACAGGTACAAACACCTGAATAGGAAAGCCGTACATTTGCTCATCTCGCCTGCCCATCTCCGCAGCACCCGCAGGCACAAATACGCTCAACGGCGCGACCTGTTCCGAATCCAGCGGCAGCAAATTTCGGCGTGCCAGCAGGAAATCGAGCAGGGAAGCCGATGCAAAAATAACATCTGGTTCGCCGCCCGCCGCCAGCGATTGATTTAAAGTGTCAGGAAAGGTAACGGGGTCTTGCAGCGTCAGATGAAGGGTAATGTGGGGATAACGTTTTTCAAATTCAGTTAGCACAGTGGTATACGCTTCGGTCATCTGCGAATCACTGTACCAAACCGATAAAGTGGTTGGGACTGTGGTTGGCGTTGGGCGGGTAAGTGTTGGCTGAATATCTGATGAGTCATCTCCACAGGCTGCTAAAATCAGCAAAATAACGAAAAATCCAATCAAGGGTTTGGACATTGGAAACCTCCATGACCTATCATACTATGAACCTAAAAATCGAAGCATTTCACACCGAAGAAGCATTCTCCCGGCTGCGTGACGAGTGGAATCCCCTGCTGGAAACCAGCCCACGCAACCGCCTGTTTATGACCTGGGAATGGCAGTCGACCTGGTGGGCAGCCTATCATCCCGGTGAACTCTGGATTATCACCGTTCGAGACAGCCAGAACACCCTTATCGGGTTAGCGCCCTGGTTTATTCATCCCCACCCCAAAGGCCGTCTGGTACGCAGCATCGGCTGTGTGGAGGTGACGGACTATCTGGAACTTATCATCCGTCCGGGCTGTGAATACGAAGTGCTGCGGGCCTTAACGGAACATGCGCTCACGCAAAAAGACCGCTATGATGCGCTGGATTTCTGTAATATTCCGGCGGATTCTCCGATTTTACAGGTGTGGCCGCACCTGCTGGAATCCGCCGGATATGAAGTTCATATCGAGCAGCAGGAAGTCTGCCCGCACATTCCCCTGCCTGATACCTGGGATGAGTATCTCCAAACCTTACTCGACAAAAAAAATCGGCATGAAATCCGCCGCAAACTACGACGGGCAGGGACGGTAGAAATTCACTGGGAATATCTGGATGCGGTTAACCATCCCGAAGAAGCGCAGCAGCGTTTTCTCGCCCTGATGCGTGCCAGCAGCCCCGATAAAGCCCATTTTCTGGATGACCCAGAAAACACAGATTTTTTCCAGCGTATGATTCCGATGATTGCAAAAAAGGGCTGGCTGCAAATCAGCCTGCTGCAAATTAACGGGGAAGACGCAGCTTCCTACCTGAGCTTTGACTACGGCAACAAGATTCTGCTGTACAATTCGGGCATTAACCCCAAAATTAGCGCCGATGTCAGCCCTGGCATTGTCCTGCTGACGTATATCATTCGGGATGCCATTGAAAAAGGGCGGGATGAATTTGACTTTTTGCGCGGAAATGAGGAGTATAAATACCGTCTGGGCGGGCAGGATCGTCCGGTGATGATGCTCAACGCCCGGCTAAAGTAAGCGCCTATGCCCGACCTTTCCCCACCTCAGTTAGAGCCGCTTCGCCTGGCGATGTTGAGTATTCATACGTCGCCGGAGGCGGCTTTGGGTGGCAAAAAAACAGGGGGCATGAACGTCTATGTGCGTGAAGTCTCCCGCGAGATGGCACGGCGCGGTATTCGGGTTGATATTTTTACGCGGGTATCGTCCCCTGAAGAAACCGGAAAAATCATCGAACTCAGCCCATTTCACCGTCTGATTTACCTGCCCTGCGGCCCGGCACAGCCTTTAGATACCAACGTGATTTTTTTGCATCTGGGGCAGTTTAAACAGGCGCTGGAAGATTTTGTGCGGCGCGAAGGTATTCGATACGACGCCCTGTACAGCCACTACTGGTTAAGCGGCTGGGTCGCTATTCAACTGCGGAAAAAATGGGGTGTGCCTGTCGCGCAGATGTTTCATACCCTGGGTCACATGAAAAATCGCATTACGGACAACCGCCGTAACCCGGACAATGATATTCGGATTCGGGGGGAAATGGAAATTATCAAGCACGTGGACCGGATTATCGCGGCGACTCCTGCCGAATATGCCCAGCTACTGATGCTTTACCGTGCTGACCGACGCCGGATTGATATTGTGCCGCCGGGGGTTGACCTGAAACGCTTTGTCCCCGGCAGCCCACCCGAAGCCCGCCGGAATATTGGCATGGATGAAGCCTGCAAACTGCTGCTGTTTGTGGGGCGAATCGAACCCCTGAAAGCAGTTGATACCATTTTTGACGCGCTGGTAGAAATCCGGCAGGCACGACCGGATGTGTTGCAGGACCTGTGTATTTGTATCATCGGCGGCGATTCGATGGACGACGAAATGCGACGTTTACATGCCCTGCGCGAAATGCTGGATTTGGAAAAACAGGTGAAATTTTTAGGGGCGCAGAGTCAGGATAAACTGCCGGACTTTTACCGTGCCGCCAGAGCGCTCATCATGCCCAGTGACTATGAAAGTTTTGGTATGGTCGCACTGGAAGCCATGGCCTGCGGAACACCCGTCATTGCGTCTGAAGTCGGCGGATTGGCGTTTCTGGTGCAGGACGGTGTGACTGGCTATCATGTGCCGGTGCGTGAACCCGGTGTCCTGGCCGAACGGATTATCGCCCTGATGACGGATGAATCGCAGCAGGCCAGAATGGGTGAGGCCGCCCATGAACTGGCAAAACATTACGGCTGGTCAAAAATTACGGATAAACTGCTGGAAACGTTTGCCATGCTTGGCACGCGCCCCAAAATCCTGTCGGTAAAGCCGTGAAGATACTGTTCACCCCCACCCCAAACCCCTCCCCCATAAAGGTTTGAGGGGCGGGGACAAGGGCGGTACGCCCGATACCCGCCCCCTACGGAAAGGGCAGGCATCACTCACTGCGTTCGCTTGTCCCTGCCCCTACAGAAAAGACGGGTTGTAGGTAGGGGCGGGGACAAGGTGCATTAGCACCGATTCCCGCCTTAAATCGACACGGCGTGCCGTGTCCTTACGGAAAATCTTTTGTAGGTCTCAGCCGCCGTAGGACTCAACGGTGTTAATGGCGGGCGCAGAAATATACGGCTCTTGATTCTGCAAGTCCAGCGTTTCGGCTTCATCCAGGGGAGTTTGCCCCTTGTAGTACAGGACATCATTGAAGGAATCGTACCGATAGCGGCGAGTCACCCATTGATAATTCGGGTGATAAAAAACCACATTAAATTGCAGCGCATCTTCGTCTAAAATCGCCACTTCCTTGACCAGCCAGACCGGCGCATACTGGCTGAGGTGGCCGCGCACTTTGGCATCACGTTTTTCACGCATAATCTGCGTTTTTTCTTCGGGTGTTTGCATCCATGCTCTCCCAATTTTTACAACTATTTTAGTAGGCGAGAGGACATTTGGAAAGTAAAATGAACATGGTAGGAAACCATCAGGAACTGGGATTGAGCAGCCACCGTCCGGTTTACCTCTGGGCAGGCCCCGGCACCAGCCGCATGAATCGCCTCAAATTTATGGGACGTAAGGTAGATGAGTCCATTCATCAGCTTGCCCATACGGATGTCGGCGCGGAACGAATCGCTGCGATGGGCTTCAACTGGGTGTATCTGGCCTGCAACTGGGGGTTTCCTCCCGAAATTGAACAGCAGGATTGGGAGTCCTTCCGGTCAGCGGTGCAAAGTTACCACGCCAAAAATATCAACGTGTTTGGGTATATCCAGACCTCAAATTGTGTCTATAAAGGCTCATACAAACACAAAAACTGGTATGCACTTGACCCTTTTGGCAGCAAAATTCCCTATTACACTGGACGGTATTTCACCTGCCTGACTCACCCGGAATGGTTGGCCGAAGTTCGGGATAAAATCCGAATCGTGGTAGAAGCGGGCGCAGATGGCATCTTTTTTGACAACCCCTGGGTGGGCGGCGGGGGTGTGGAATGGCGGGAGGCCATCTGGGGCGTGATTGGCTCTTATTCCGCAACCAGCCGCCGCGCTTATGCTGAAGAAAATGACGGTGCTGAAATTCCTACCGTGCTTATGCTGGATTCACCCGAAACGCGGCAGTATTTACGCTGGCGAGCCAACCTGATGACCCGTGTAATGCGCGAATGGGCAGATTATGCCCGTGAGTTGAAAACGGATATTAAAATCAGCGCCAATAATCTGGATGCGATTAACCGCAATGCGTTTGTAGAATTGGGCATGGAACTACCCGCCCTGGCTGCTTTTCAGGATGTGGTCATGATCGAAAATTTCGCCCTGCCCCGCCCCCTCAAACATGGCGGGGTCGCCAGCAATGCAATTGTATTGGGCGCGGCCAAAGCGCATAGCAACGGCGTTCCGGTTAGCACGGTTTCTTATGAAAAAGGCATCGGGTTTGAGCAGGTCTGGAATGGAAATACGTTTGCCCGCACGCTGCTTGAAGGGGCAGCCATGAACTGCGCGGTCGTCACCAAAGGGACGGAATATTTACATCAGAAGCAGTTTACCCTGCTCATCCATGAACGCTATAAAAACCAGCAGCAGGATATTCAACGGGTCAACCAATGGCTGACAGAACAGGCCGATTGGCTGACCCAGCGCCAGCCCGCCAGCGAACTGGCAATTTATCATCCCTACCGGGCAACCCATTTCCAGTGGGAGCGTATCTGGCCTGTTTTTTTTGCCGCCTGTGAAACTATTTTTGCTGCTGGACTGCCCTTTCGGATTGTGGGGGATGGGGACTGGCAGGGCATCAGCACCCTGATTCTCCCCCCCGGCGATGTGGAAGGGCTGGAAGAAAAATTGCAGGCTTTTCAGGCCCAGGGCGGGCGAGTGATTGCCTTAGAGGGCTTATGGCATGGGTACAGTCAGCGCCGCCCGATTCCCCGATGGAAGCCCCTTCGCCAGGGAATTACCCGTCTGGCGGCTGTTGGCTGGCGAGCCTATCATCACAACCGGTTGATTCGTCGGCTGGCGGACGGATTGGGGCTGCCGCGTTATCTGCTAGCACAGGAACACCTGTACGCGCTGCCGCCCGAACCCCTTCGGCGCGTCCTTGTAGAAGCCATCGGCGCTTGGCAGCCCCATGTTGAGGCTGAACATGCTATCCTATTTACCATATGGCGCGAACCTTCTGGCGACTGCCAGTATCACATTCTGAATTACAGCGACCAGCCGCAAACTGTCACGCTGCACCTTTCAACACTGGTAAAAGCACAGGTCTACACACCGGAACAAAATTCCCCTCCAACTCAGGTCGCTGGCACAAGTTTTCAGCTTGAACTGAAGGTCGCAAAGGTGATTCGGACGCAAAAATGAACAGGTTATGCTATGGTATAAGGATAGATAAAATCCGGTTAGTCTTTCTCTGTAAGTGACAATTTAACTGGCGAAAAAAGACAAATCCGCGTAACTTGCGTAATGGAAAAGAAGGTCGAGTCCGTATGAAAATCCGCATCTGGGGTGCAAGAGGGTCAATTCCAGCCCCCATGACAACCGCCGAACTTCGTGAACGGCTGCGTGAAACCCTGCAACGCAGTCAGGGGGTAAATCTTAGCGACCCCGCCGCCCTCAATCGTTTTATCGAACGCCTGCCGCCCTCCCTCAACACGATTGTGAGTGGCAATACGACCTGTGTTGAACTGCGTATCAACAACCGCCTGTTTATTCTGGATATGGGGTCGGGGATTCGGATGCTGGGCAAAGAATTAATGCAAACGGAGTTTAGCCGGGGGGTAGGAATTGCCCACCTTTTTATGAGTCATACCCACTGGGATCATGTAGAAGGGTTTCCTTTTTTTACTCCAGCTTATGTTTCCGGCAATATCCTGCATTTTCACAGCCCTTTTCCCGATCTGGAATGGCGGCTGCGTCAGGTCATGCGGCATCCTTTTTTTCCTGTCGACCTGGATTATCCTCAGGCCGTCCGCACTTATCACGTCCTTGAATCCGGCCAAAAACATGAAATTGAAGGCGTAACCGTTGAAATTTTAGAGCTGCATCATCCCGGCGGCAGTTTTGCCTACCGCTTTACTTTTAATAACAAAATATTCGTCTATGCAACGGACGGCGAATACCAAAATATGGAACATGAACATACTGCCCCTTATGAAGCCTTTTTTAAAGATGCCGATGTCCTGATTTTTGATGCCCAATACGATTTTACCGAAGCCATTACGAATAAAGCAGATTGGGGACACAGCACGCCCAAAATTGGCGCAGAACTGGCCTGGCGTGCCGGAGTCAAACGGCTGGTGCTGACCCACCATGACCCCGATTCGCACGCCCAACATTTATGGAATAAAGTAGATGATGCTGATCATCATTTGCGCTACCGGGCCTCCCGCAGTGGCAACGGTCATACCCAGCCTGTCGAAGTGCTTCTGGCCCACGAAGGGCTAACGATTGAAATTTGAGTAGGGGAAGCGGGTTGTTAGAAACCTATTTCAGCTTTTTGCAAAATATTGAGCGCACTCTGGGCGGCGGCAGAGGGGTCAAATATGGGCTGCCAAGCACCCTGCAAAAAGTGATTGCACTTTTCCGGGTGGATGCAGTTGAACTCCGCCTGAATACCCCGATTCTGAACGATTTACGTCTGCCCGTCCACTATGGGGATTTTAGCCGCGTGACGCCGGATACTCCGTCGGTAGAAGCGCTGGTTGTGGGTGCGGAAGGCCATCTGGGAAACATGATTCTCTATGGCTCACGGGTGTGGTCAGAAAACGAACTTCAGGTGCTGCATCTCATTGCTCAGCAGTTGGGGGTTGCGCTGGAAAATGCCACCTACTTCGCCCAGATGAAACTGCAAACCACCGAACTCAAATGGATTGACCGCTTCGGGGACAGCCTTTTAAACATGCTTAGCAGCCTGCAAATTCAGGAAGTCGCCGGACGTATCATGAGCGCGACCAAAGACTTAATTGAAGTCGAAGAAGCGTCTATCATGCTGAAAGACTATGAAAGCGGCGACCTGATGCTGTGGAGTCATACCCCGCCGGAAAAAGATCTTTCGATTCGCCTCA
>CAZKZS010000112.1:0-13757 GCA_964557285.1 uncultured Anaerolineae bacterium
AAAGAAGGCCATATTGGGATTGTCGGACGGAAGAAGGTGCATCCCTAACATCTTGGCATAAAAGTACACTGCCCGTTCCATATTCATCACCGGAAGAATGATTGTGACACTTCTGTTACTCACATTCCCATACCCCTAAAAAATAATTCTACAAATATTTTAGGAAAAGATGAAAAAAAATCTACCACCTAAAGTAGATACTGATTGTAAGACATATTTTAGGAGAAGTAGAGAGGCGCTAAAATCATTCCCATCGGGACTATTTTAGCGCAAGTGGAAGATTATTTCATCTGAGTCACAGCAAGAATATTGCCTTCCGTGTCTTTGAACCAGGCGGAACGTACCGCCTCTGTGTCGGCAATGCCACGCGCGTTGGTTTGTAATCCGGGGAAGTTATATTGCTCAAATGTGATACCCTGTCCGGTCAGGTCATCTACCACTTCCTCAATGTCATTGACCATCCATGCTGCAAGGGTATGGTCGGCTTTGGTTGGGGTAGGGCGTTCATAAAGGGCAATTTGAGTCCCGCCGCCGCAGTGAAAAAACACAACCCCGGGTTCTGCTGTCTCCTCCAGTGCCAGGCCAAGCACATTCGCGTAAAAGTCAACCGCCCGATTCAAATCAACGACCGGAATCATTGTAGTGACTCTCACTCTGTCTAACATTGTAGCTTCCTCTCTTTTAATTCTATTTGTATAACCTATTATAAGGGAAAATCGGTTAGAGAAAGAAAGCGGCTATTTTTAAAGCCTCAACTAAACGCTGCTGGTATTCTTCACGAGGGATTTCATACGCGCCAAAACGCGCCAGATGGGGCGTGATAAACTGGGTATCTAACAGCACAAAATTGCCTTTTCGCAGCCGTTCCACCAGATGCACCAGGGCGACTTTGCTGGCATCCTTCATCCGGCTAAACATACTTTCTCCAGCAAACAGCCCCCTGATGGCAACCCCATACAGCCCGCCAACCAGATGACCCTCCTGCCAGCTTTCGACGCTGTGGGCGAACCCCATTTTATGAAGCTGATAGTAGCCTTCCAGAATATCATCATTAATCCATGTAGTGGGACGATCTGGCGCGGGGGCGGCACAGGCTTCCATCACCCCACGAAACGCGGTATCCACCCGAATTTCAAATAAATTTTTGTGCAAGGTACGGCGCAGCGAACGCGGGATATGAAAACGGTCATCCAGGGGGATAATGGCGCGGGGGTCGGGATCATAAATATAAATGTTCCCGTCAGGGTGTGCCATTGGGAACACACCCTGACAGTACAGCGAAATCAAAAGGGCAGGGTCGAGCTTCACGGCAGCAGTTCGACGCTGTTCATGATTTCCTCAAAAATCGGCGCGTAAATTTCGGCGGATGTTTCCGAGGCGGTGGTGGTGATGATGTAGGCTTTGTTATTGGCCGAAAAGACATACTGATACTGCACCTGAGCCTCACCCGGCATCATTTCATTCAGCAGTTCAACGACCAGCGCTTCACCCGCCGGATACTGTTTCATTTCGTTGCCCACAACGGTGATGCCTGTCATCAGCGCGTATTGGTTTTCAATTTCGCTGAGGAAGGTCGCGGGCGGCAAATCCATGCCAATTTCAATCACAATGACATTGATGTTGTTGCCCGTCAGGGGTTCGAGCAGGAACAGGTTAATCGCACCACTGGCAAGCTGCTGCTGAATCAACTGGGCAGTCGCGGCAAAATCAGGATTTTGTTCGGTGATGGTGTCAATAGCCGCCTGAAGTGCTTCTTCATTGTTCACATCGACCCAGCCGGGAGGAGCGCTAAGGGCAATGTGTTCCGTTTCGTAGGCGGTCCAATCACTGGTATCTACTTCTGAACCTGAAGGCGTGGTATTGGCAACCGGAACGCCACTGGCGGTAAAGGAACTGGCAATCAGGTCAAAGTTGGCTTCATTGGAGGCAAAATTGTCGGTGCTGGTGGTGAAGGTCAGCACGTAGGTAGCACTGTCCTGTTCCAGAATGTAATGCGCCTGGGTGTTGAGTGTCCCCGTTTCCGATTCAAATACCAGTTTCATGCCGCCATTTTCCAGCACGACCGTATCCACCAGGGATTGACCTGCGGCCAGTGCATTACCTGTAATTTCGGCAAACACATCGGTAGCGGGGTTTTCAACCGCCGCCGCGCTCATAGCCGTCCCAAATTTCAGGTCATACAGCAGCACATCCACCGCCGTAAATTCGTAGGGCAATTGATAATCGGCCAGCAGCGCGGACAAGTCAGGGTAGCGACGGGCAAGGGCATCCAGTTCGGGGCCGCCTGCTTCCAGCGTTAGATAATCTGTCCAGCTTGGCGGGGTCTGGACGCTGGCTGTTTCGCCGCTATAGGTAATCCAATCGGTCGGAATAGGTGTCTGGGCGGTCAGCATCCCCACTGGCAGGAGCAGCAGAACCACAACAATAGAAAACAAAAGACGATGTAAAGATGTCATGATAGGATTTTTCCTTAGCCACTAGATACAACTCCTATCATACCCAAGAGTCATAAAAATGCAGTAAAAAGTGGGAGGGAAGTACCAGAAAGCACCTCCTTTTGTGTGCATAATTTTGACCCCCGTCCCTACTCTCCCCATGGGCGTTAAGGAGCGGACAGGAAGATGCATGTAGGGGCGGGGACAAGGGCGGTACGCCCGATACCCGCCCTTTTTCGGGCAGGAACAAGCGAACGCAGTGAGCGATGCCTGCCCCTACGGTCCGCCCCTCAGCAGTACGTTAGGGGACTATCCCCACATCACATGCAAGATAGTGGACGGGCCGCCTTCGGCCATGCGGGGCTGAGTCTCATCATATTTAACCACCACTCGCGTGCCGGTGGGCAGAAAACGACGGGCATAGGCATATATGACTCCGTAAAACACATCATCCGGGTAGGGAATTTCAAGTGTTACCCGAAGATGATTCGGTGCTACTTTTTCCGTTGTGATCGAACCCGCATCCCCGTGCCGATGTCGCATTTTGTAAATTTTATCGTACTGGTGCAAAAATTCCTCCAGCGATAGTTGTGCAATTTCGGGGGGGATATGCCCGACCTCTACCGCCGCCATGCCGATGCTGACAAAATTAAAGGTAGAGTTACTTTCGTCCGCAATCTCCTTCAGGATGTCCAGCAGGTTTTGCAGGGGATACCATTTTTGCGGGTCAATATGGGTCATGTTATGGCGTTCAATGATCGCCTGAATATTTTGATAGTTAATGTTCTGGGTTAGGGCTAAGGCGGATTGGCCTACCAGTTCTGTGTTTGGGTCACATTCATAGGGTCGCATACGCTTTTCATATCTTCTCAGTTTTGGATGCCTTCTATCATATCTAATTAATATCCCAGATAATATGAAATTTGCATGAATTTCATGAACCGCTTTAATGCAGTACAATCTCTAGGGAGACTATGGCATTGGAAGAATGGTAAAGGAACTTTACGACTACTGGCTGCTTATTGAGAATAAGGCTGGTACTTTAGAGGAAGATATTTATAATCACTTTGATTGCTAGTCGTGCAAATAAGGCCAAGAGAACCCGCCTCATCTCCTTGCCCTGGTTCAAGGGCAGACGGGAAGCGGAAGGTAGGGGCGGGGACAAGGGCGGTACGCCCGATACCCGCCCTTTCCGTAGGGGGCAGGCATCACTCCCGTTGGTCGCTTGTTCCTGCCCCTACGGTACACTATCGACCACTGAATAGGGACTAACAATCAAGGTTTATAATCATATTATATGGATCAGGTAATGTAAGATGACGGCTGTTGTTGCTCCCATCAATTACATTGAAGTTGCCGAAGAATATGGCGAAAAGGTAGCGCGTGTTCAGGGGACACGGATAACTGTAGGGGAGATTGCCTACATGCACCTGTATGGGAAATCGTCTATCGGTTGGATTATCGAAAATTTTGAAGTTCTTAACTATGCAAAGGTGTATGCTGCCCTCTCTTACTACTTTGACCACAAAGAGGAAATAGATAAACAAATGCATCAGAATGAACAGTTTGTGTCAGCACATGCGGACATCACCCTGTCAGAACTCATTGAAAAAACCCGCAAACAATCAGGTTCTTAGCGGTGGACGACTCCACTGGGCTAAAGTTCAGCAGTAGGAGTATCTGTCCTATTTTGTTTACATGTATCTAATCGCTAAAAAATAATTTCCGCTTTTCATCTCCTGACTACTATCAACTAATAACCTGTAACCATGCTCCCACTTTTTGAATTCACATGCGCCAGTGCCTAAAATAGGCGGGTAATAAATTTAGGAGCAAACTTTCATGGCAGAGTATCAGCCAAAACCAGAGCATAAATTTACCTTTGGATTGTGGACAGTCGGCAACATCGGACGCGACCCGTTTGGGATGCCGGTCCGTTCCAGCCTTTCTCCGGCGGAACTGGTGCATTTGCTGGCCGACGTGGGCGCGTATGGGGTCAATTTCCATGACAATGACCTTGTGCCGATTGATGCTTCCAGTGTGCGGCGAAATAAAATTGTGGCCGAATTTAAAGCCGCGCTGGAAGCCACCGGACTCAAAGTGCCGATGGCAACCACCAACCTTTTTACCGATGCGGCGTTTAAAGATGGTGCATTTACTTCCAACGACCCCAAAGTGCGGGCATATGCGCTGCAAAAAACCATGCTGTCGATGGATTTGGGCGTGGAACTGGGCGCGAAGGTATATGTTTTTTGGGGCGGGCGCGAAGGCACAGAATCCGACGCAACCAAAGATCCGGTGACAGCGACCAAACGTTTCCGCGACGCCATTAACTTTTTATGCGACTACGCCCGTTCCCAAAAATATGATTTAAAATTTGCGCTGGAAGCCAAACCCAACGAACCACGCTCTGATATTTATTTACCCACTACCGGCGCCATGCTGGGGTTTATTGCGACGCTGGACTACCCGGAAATGGTCGGGGTGAATCCCGAAGTTGCCCATGAACATATGGCCGGACTGAACTTTTTGCACGCCGTTGCACAGGCATGGGAAGCGGGCAAGCTGTTCCATATTGACCTGAACGACCAGAAATTCGGGCGTTACGACCAGGATTTCCGCTTTGGCGCGGACATGCTCAAACAGGCGTTTTTCCTGGTGAAATTTTTGGAAGATGTAGGCTACGAGGGCAGCCGCCATTTTGACGCCCACGCCTACCGCACCGACGACCTCAACGGCGTGAAAGAATTTGCCAAAGGCTGTATGCGAACCTATTTAATCCTGAAGGAAAAAGCTGCCCGCTTTAATCAGGATCAGGAAATTCAGGCGCTGCTGGCGGAAATTAATGCTGATGACGGTACATACACCGAATATTTAACAGGTGGATTCAGCAAACAAAAAGCCCGCGCCCTGAAAAAAGAGAAATTTGACCGTGAGGCGCTTGGCGCACGAGGGCTGCCCTACGAACGCTTAGACCAGCTAACCGTCGAACTGCTGCTTGGGGTGCGGTAAATGTACCTCCTGGGGCTAGACATCAGTACCACAGGCGCAAAAGCCCTGCTGATTGATGAAAGGGGGAAGGTGGCGGCCAGCCACACCTCCCCCCAGCCCATCAGCACGCCCAAACCCCTGTGGAGCGAACAGAATCCCGCCGATTGGTGGAAAGGCATGACGGCTTCGATTCGGGAGGTGCTAAAAAAAGTGCCTGCCGACCAGATAACCGCGATTGGCTTAACCGGACAGATGCACGGGCTGGTGTGTCTGGATGCAGAGGGCCGTGTCCTGCGTCCGGCCATTTTGTGGAACGACCAGCGCACCCGGGCCGAATGTGAATATATTACGGAAACAGTAGGCGAAAAGCGGCTGATTGAACTGACGGGCAACCGCGCCCTGACCGGATTTACCGCCCCCAAAATTATCTGGGTGCGGCGGCACGAACCGGACATTTACGCCAAAATCGCTCATATTCTGCTGCCCAAAGATTATATCCGCTTCAAACTCACGGGGGATTATGCGGCAGATGTGGCAGACGGGGCGGGGATGCTGCTACTCAATGTGGCAAAACGGCAGTGGTCGGAAGAAGTGCTTTCCGCGCTGGAAATTCCCCGCGCATGGATGCCCACCGCCTGCGAAGGTACAGATGTTACGGGGGTGGTATCAGAAGAAGCAGCCCGCCTGACCGGACTCAAAGCCGGAACGCCTGTGGTGGGCGGCGGCGGCGACCAGGCAGCCCAGGCGGTAGGAGTGGGGGCGGTCAAAGCGGGCATTGTCGCGCTGACGGTGGGTACGTCTGGCGTGGTGTTCGCGCCCCTGAGCCGCTACAGCTACGAACCCGAAGGCCGCCTCCATGCGTTTTGTCATGCCGTGCCGGAACAGTGGCATTTTATGGGAGTCATGCTGTCGGCGGCGGGCAGTTTACAGTGGTATCGGGATACACTGGCCGCCGGCACAGATTTTGATACGCTGGTTAAAGAGGCCGACGCCATTCCGCCCGGCAGTGAAGGCTTGCAGTTTTTACCCTATCTGACAGGCGAACGCACCCCACACCCCGACCCTCTGGCACGTGGCGCATTTATCGGCCTCACCACCCGCCATACACGCGGCCATCTGACCCGTGCCGTGCTGGAAGGTGTCGCATTTGGGCTGCGCGACAGTTTTGAACTGATTAAAAACAGCGGCCTGACCATCAAAGAAGTGCGGGTAAGCGGCGGTGGGGCAAAAAGTCCCCTCTGGCGGCAGATCATGACGGATATTTTGAATGTGCCGTTAAAACAGGTAGCTGCCATCGAAGGCGCATCCTATGGCGCGGCGCTGCTGGCGGGGGTGGGCGCGGGTTTCTGGCCGGATGTGCAAACCGCGACTCAGGTCATCACCGCCGAAAGCGACACCCATCCTTCAGACAATGCAGCCGTCTATGAGCAGGAGTATGAAATTTACCGCAGCCTGTATCCCACGTTGAAGGATACCTTTCAGGCTCTGTATCGGGAGTAAAAAAATGGCAGCTTATATGGTAACGGGGGCGCTGGGATGTATCGGCGCGTGGGTCGTGCGGAATCTCATCCAGCAGGATGAAACCGTCATTGTGTACGACCTGGGAACAGACATTCAGCGCCTCCGCCTGATTATGAACGAGGCGGACATCGCTAAAATTCAGTTTGTCTCCGGCGGGGATGTCACCCGTCTGGACATGATTGAAAAAACGCTTCAGGAGTATGCAATTCAGCATATTATTCACCTGGCCGCGTTACAAGTGCCGTTCTGCAAGGCCGATCCGGTCAAAGGGGCGCTCGTGAATGTGGTTGGGCATGTGAATATGTTTGAGGCGGCAAAACGGACTGGCCTCAAACGAGTCGTGTATGCCAGCAGCACCGCCGTCTTTGGCCCCAAAGATCACTACCCGGATGGGCTGGTAGAGAACGACGCACCGCATAACCCGCGCACCCATTACGGCGTGTATAAACAGGCGAATGAAGGCAACGCCCGCGTGTACTGGCAGGATGACGGAATCAGCAGCATCGGGTTTCGCCCATATACGCTTTATGGCCCCGGACGTGACCAGGGTATGACCTCCAGCCCGACCAAAGCCATGCTCGCGGCGGCGGCAGGCCAGCCGTTTTTTATCCCCTACGGCGGATTCAACGGCTTCCATTATGCCGATGATGTTGCCAAAATTTTCATTCAGGCCGTGCATGTGCCGTTTGAAGGGGCAGCCGTATTTAACATGAAAGGCGACGTTGCCCACATGGAACAGGTGGTTGAGGCGATTCAGGCGGTTGAACCTGCGGCCCAAATCACTTTTGACCCCAAACCCCTGCCATTCCCGGATGGGCTGGATGATACCCCCCTACAAGCGTTGTTCGGGGCGATTCCCGATACCCCCCTGCGAGAAGGAGTAGCCGCGACGATTGCCCATTTTAAACGGGCGCTGGCCGAAGGGAAAATCAGCCTCTAAACATGCGTTTTATGGCCGTGTACGGATTTGTTTTTTTGCTGACCAGTGGGCTGCTCAGCCTGGCACGGCTGCCGGCGCCGCGGCCCCCCTGGATGGCGCTGACTTCGCAGCGTGACGGGCAGGGCAACCATGAAATTTATATCATGCGGCCAGATGGCAGCCAGCCGCGCCGCCTGACCTTTACGACCGCCAACGATTTTGCCCCCAACTGGTCGCCACACGCGCCGGAAATTGTTTTTACCTCCAACCGCGACGGCGACCTTGAGGTGTACCAGATGCGGTTTGATGGCCGGAGGCTGAAGCGGTTAACCGAGTCGCCGGGGCAGGATTGGGGGGCGGTCTGGTCGCCGGACGGCCAGTGGATTGTGTTTGCCTCTGACCGGACAGGCGACCTTGAATTGTATCGGATGCGGCCGGATGGGAGTGGGGTCGAACGGCTGACCGACAGCAGAGGCGAAGATTGGTCGGCGGCCTGGTCGCCAGACAGTCAGCATCTGGTATTTTCCTCACGGCGGGATGGTGGCAACGTGGAAATTTATACCATGCACGCCGATGGCAGCGACCCGCAGCGTTTGACCCATTCTCCAGGCATGGATATGTTTCCAGCTTGGACGCCTGAAGGCATCTTTTTTGTGGCTGACCGTTACAACGACGTGGATATTTATCAGATGCAGCCCGACGGCAGCCATGTTACCCGTATCACCACGACGGCGCTGGATGAGGCTTATTTACACTGGTCGCCGGAAGCAAAGCGCCTCTTTTTTGGCTCATCCCATGCCTTCCGTGCCGAATCGTGGGATATTTATTCCATACGGACGGATGGGCAGGAGATGCGGCGATTAACGTATACGTGGAACGCTGATAATTTTCCATCTGTGGCGCGGGTTCTGGAAAAACCCTGGCATGGCGGGAGCATGATGATGCTGGGTGTGGTTTTGCTGGTGCTGTTCAGCCATATTTATAGAGGATATTTGAATGGATTACCCACGTTTTGACCTTAATGATCAGGTGGCCGTTGTGACGGGTGCGAGTAAAGGCATTGGTTACGGGCTGGCGAAGGCGCTGGCACATGCGGGCGCGAAGGTCGCGGCTGCTGCGCGGGATACCGACTCGCTGGAACAGTTATGCGCCGAAATCCGTAACGAAGGCGGCGATGCCCTGCCCGTACCGTTGGATGTGCGGGAGGTGAGCCAGATCAAGGCTGCCTTTGAAAAAATTCACGCCCATTTTGGCCGACTCGATATTCTAGTGAACAACGCCGGACTCGGATTTAACCACGCGGCGGTAGAGGTGACGGAAGCCGATTGGGATGAGATGATGGCTGTCAATTTGAAGGGGCTGTTTTTCTGCTGTCAGGCGGCGGGAAAACTCATGCTGGCGCAGCACTACGGACGCATCATCAATATGAGTTCGCAGGCGAGTGTGGTGGGCATCCGTGACCATGCCGTGTACTGTGCCAGCAAAGGCGGCGTTAATCAGTTAACCCGGGTGCTAGCGCTGGAATGGTCGGCGCAGGGGGTTACAGTGAACGCGGTTGCGCCGACGTTTATTTATACCCCTGGCACGGCTGAACGCCTGGACAATCCCGACTATCTGCATGGAGTTTTAAATCGGCTGCCCATTGGCAAAGTTGGGACTATTACCGATGTAGCGGGGGCGGTGATTTACCTGGCGTCGCCTGCCGCCGTGATGGTCACGGGAACGGTGCTGCTGGTGGATGGCGCGTGGACAGCGCAATAAAATTTTGAGGGTTTTTCAGCATGAAAGCACGGATTGACTTAATTACGATTTTGACTGACGATGTGCCTAAAATGGTCGCGTTTTATCGGGATGTGCTGGGGTTTACCGCGCCCGATGAAGCCGGTCCGTATGTTGAATTTGAAAATGAAGGGGTGCGGTTTGCCATCTGCGCCCGTTCCATTCTGTACGATACCACGCACAACGAGCGTTTTCGTCAGCCCGCCGCCGGACAGGTGGTAGAACTGGCTTTCCCGTGTGATTCCCCTGCCGATGTCGACAGCTTCTATAAGGAACTGATACAAAAAGGCGCGACTCCGATTCAGCCGCCCGGCGACATGCCCTGGGGACAGCGTACCGCCTTTTTTGCCGACCCGGACGGGAATATTCATGAGATTTTTGCCAGACTGGGGGAATAATACTCACAACGCCGGGCAGGTGACGGGTAGGGGCGGGGACGATACCCGCCCTTTTTCGGACAGGCATCGCGTCCGTTGGTCGCTTGTTCCTGCCCCTCCACAATTCCCACATCCGTGCGTAGGGGCGGGGACAAGGTGCGCTAGCACCGATACCCGCCCATGCCTGCCATAAGTTGGGTTAAAATGGGGATGATAAAATGGGCAGGCATCGCGCCCGTTGGTCGCTTGTTCCTGCCCCTACGGCCGAATAGGGACTAACAATCAAGCTATTCAAATAGTTTGAGGATATCCAATTCAAAGCCGGCAATCACACCTTCAGCAGAGAGTTTATCTTCCTCTGATAGAGGAATAATGCTATCCGAAACATAGACAAAAACAGCGCGGCGTTCGGGGTCAATCACCCACACCTGCTGCACCCCATCAGTCAGGTAGCGCCGCGCCTTCTGATTCAAGGCGGCGAATCGGTCTGTGGGCGACATCACTTCAACGGCTAAATCCGGCACAAGCGGCAGGGGACTGGTTTCCCAATCGGCGTCCAAGTCGGCCAGCGCTTTTAAACGCTCCGTCCGAATAAACATTACATCCGGCACTCGCGCCCCTTTCACCCATTGTTTGCTGGCCTTCAGCACAAACGGCGTTTCAATAAATACTTCCCCTAATTTTTGAGCATCTACATGATCTGAAAGTAACCGGAAAAGCCTTCCGCTAATTCGACTGCTGCGCGGAATATTCGGACTCATAAAAATATATTCTCCATCGACCAGTTCAAAAGGCGCTTCGTGGTAACGCTGAAGAAATTCGTCCAGACTCAGGCCAATTTCAGTAAAACTTGTCATGCAGACCTCCACTTTTTATTATACAGGGTTTCCTGGCTCTAGGCGGGCGCTGCTGAATCCGCTACAGTGAACATCAAAAGGAAGAACAGATGACCACGCAGACCGAATACGCGCAGTTATTTACGCAGCTTCATGTGAAGGGCAGCCCCCTGATTCTGTTTAACATCTGGGACGCTGGAACGGCAAAAGTGATACAGGAAATTGGCGCTAAAGCCATTGCGACGGGCAGTTGGGCGGTGGCTGCCGCGCACGGCTACGGGGATGGGGAAAAACTGCCTTTTGAAACTGTCATTAGCAACCTGAAGGAAATTACCGCCAGCGTCAATCTGCCTGTTACGCTGGATATGGAAAGCGGCTACGGACGAACCCCCGACCAACTGCAAGCCAATATTCGGCAGGTCATCGCAGCCGGCGCGGTAGGCATCAACTTTGAGGACCAAATCATTGGTGGGGAGGGGTTGTATTCCATTGATGAGCAGGCCGCCCGTATTCGCGCTATTCGTCAGGCGGCCGACATTCCCCTGTTCATCAACGCCCGCACGGATATTTTTCTTAAAAATAGAGCCTATGATGATGGTCATTTGGAAGAAGCTGTTCAACGTGCCGCCGCCTATGCAGAAGCTGGCGCAAATGGCTTTTTTGCCCCCGGCCTGACGGATGCCCGCAGCATCCAAATCCTGTGTGAACGTTCGCCCCTTCCGGTGAATATTCTCATGCTGGCAAATGTGCCTTCCTCTCAGGAATTGGCAGCGTTGGGGGTTGCAAGGATAAGTTACGGCGCAAATCCGTACCGTCAGATGATGGAAGCCCTCAAAGAGGCCGGACGCAAAGCGCTTAGCGAGTAACGCCTGTATGCGGATTCTCTTTTTAGCGGATTTTATTCCCCCCTATGAAATTGGCGGCGGCGGTAAGATTCCCTGGCGGCTGGCCCAGGGATTTTTACAGCGTGGTCATGAAGTCCATATCATTTCTTCGACCCCGCAGCTAGGTTATCATGAAATCCGCGACGGGATTCCGATTCATTATCTTCATTCCGCATATCCTGAGCGCTGGCGGGCGTGGCTGTCCGTCTATAACCCGCCCGTGCTGCAACCTCTACGTGACCTGCTGGCAAAAATTCAGCCGGAGGTCGTGAACGTGCATAACATCCACACCCACCTTTCTTATGCCAGCATCCGACTCGCGTACCGGAGGGGGTTTCCGGTGGTATTTTCCGCCCACGATTTGATGGCCTTTGCTTACGGCAAGGTGGATTATTTTATAAACCTCACCCCCTCTCCAACGTATTGGAGAGGGGAGGAGTATAAGCTGCCTTTTGCCCATAACCTGAAAGAGAATCGGTTTCGCTATAACCCCTTCCGCAATATTTTGATTCGGCGGATTTTATGGAAATATACCGATGAACGGATTGCTATCAGTCAGGCACATCAGCAGGCGCTGGAAGCCAATGGCCTGCCGCCCTTCCGGGTGATTTATCACGGATTCGACCCCGAAAAATATATTGCATCACCGGAAATCGTTGAAAAATTGCGGAATCGGCTGGGGCTGGCGGGTAAAAAAGTAATTTTTTTCGGTGGGCGGCTGACCGAAGGCAAAGGCAGCCTGCAAATGCTGCGGGCGTTGAATCAGGTGGTGCTGCAAATACCGAATGTAGTGCTGCTGGCGCTGTCCGCTGTGCCATTTGACCGCCGCCAATTGCAGGGTTTATCCCATGTGCAGGAGTCGCATATTTGCGAAGGGGGCTGGTTAAGCGGAGAGGAATTAATTGCGGCCTACCATCTGGCCGATGTGGTGGCTGTACCTTCGATTTATCTTGACCCTGTGCCGACGACGGTTTTTGAAGCAATGGCGGCGGGGCGGGCGCTAGTGGCGAGCTGCTACGGCGGTTCGCCGGAGGTGGTCAGAGAAGGGGAAACAGGCTATATCGTCAACCCCTTTGATACAGCACAGTTTGCCAGCCGCTTAATTGGCCTGCTGCAAGAGGATTCCCTGCGGGCAAAGATGGGAACGGCCGCCCGCCAGCATATGCAGCAGCATTACACTTTCGGGCGGCAGTTGGATGAAACGTTTCAAGTTTATGAGGCGGCGATTCAGTCGCGGGCGTAGATGATTTCCCCATCATTCCATTCGGGTTCGCCGTCCATGACCTGCATATGTTTCATGAAGCGGGCGTGCTGTTCCGGGCTGTTGGCGTTGGCATGATAGGCTTCCCGGCTTTCAAAAATCACGGCCAGATAAAATTCTCGGCTGTCCCGATCCATCTGATACACGTATACGGCAAGCTGACCGGGCGCCGTACCCATGCCGACCTCGCGGCTGACTTCCTCAAACTGCTGTTCGTACCCCGGCTTGATTCGCATCCGGGCCACTGTTCCGTACATGATAATTCTCCCTGTAGTTATGAAATGAGTATATCTTCAAATTCTTACAGGGGAAATTCTTCTACAACAACTGGCTGAGTTCGGGGTCAAGTTCCCTGATTTTTTGCAGGGCTGCATCCTGATTTTTCACAAAATGGACATTAAGATTTGCCAGTTTGACAACGGATTTGCCGATCACATCCATAATCATGTTGTGACCAAACATGAACACCGTCCGGTTAGACTGTTGAGTATTCCCAAATGCCTTTGAGAGACCCGCAATATTTAAGGGGACTTTTCCCAGGCGAGACATATCAACCAGTGTGTAAACCTTAGAAGTTTCTTTGGCGAAATTAGCTAGCGCAGTTTCAGCCTCCATAAACTCCTCTAATGTAATATCACCCTCATACTGGATGGATATAATATGTGGTTCAAGATACCACGCAATTGAATATGGCATGACTTTTCCTTTACAGCAGTTTGCTGATTTCAGGGTCAAGTTCCCTGATTTTTTGCAG
>CAZKZS010000113.1:0-13747 GCA_964557285.1 uncultured Anaerolineae bacterium
CGTATGGGCGGGAGGTTGTTGCCGGAGTAATTCAGGCTGAGCAGGCAGGAGAAAGGCATACTTTGCCTTCTGTGCGGCTGATGTATGTGTTCCCAGGCTTAAGGTTTTAAAGTGGACAAAATCCGCCCCCGTTTCACGCGCCCACCTTTGAATAGCATCCATTTCAGGCTCACTCAGGGACGTGAGTAAGGTTTGGATAGTGATCATTGGAGTTGTTTTCTGGAGTCGTTGTCTTGCAGAGATAAACGTTTCGCAGTTTTGCTTTAACTGCTCAAATGAGCTTCCCACGCGGTAGGCTTCATGCGAACGGGCGGAAAAACCATCCAGGCATAGGGAAATTGCATCCAACCCACCCCTGATAAGCCTTTCGCCAAGCTCCGCCGTTAATCGGGTCACATTGGTGCTGATAAAAGTTTTGAAGCCGTGCTGTGCAGCAAACTCGACAAAACTTGCTATCTCCAGGTGTAAAAGGGGTTCTCCGCACATATTTAGGGCAATTTCAGGGCGGATATTGAGATGGATAAATTCCGAAATAATCTGCTGGAACAGGGCAAATTCCATAAACCCGCGTGGGCGTTTCATCGCCGTGAAGGTGGAGCAGAGAGGGCAGCGTAAGTTACATATATTGGTGGGTTCAATAATGACCGTTTGAGGAAAAACATTCATAGGACAAAGTATCTTTTATGAATGATGCTGATTAAGCAAAGTGTATCAGGTCCCATGGTGAATCAAAAATGCCGGATATAAGGAAATCTTGATGACAGGTTGCGATTCCTCCAGGGTAACAGTTTGTTTCTGCAACGACCCATTCAAAATGTGGACTGCCCGAATCCCATATCCCTCCGTCCACTCCTGTTTTGAAACCTGAGAAGCCTGAATATAAAGTTCGGCCTTTGAAAACAAAGGAAAGCGCGACCTATAGACGTGTACTTTGTCATCCTGAAAGCTCATGTGCGCTTCAATGATGGGCAAATAAGGGGGAATATCAATACGAGCTTCCACCAGCAGAAAATTGGCGTGGGCAGCAGAAAACTTTCCTTCAATCTCGATAGTCATGTAATTATCCGTAACCACTTCGTTCATAGTATGGCAAAACCCCTGTAGATACAGGGAGCGATCAATGTTCTGCACCGCTTCCATGATTTCTACCAGTTCCGCCAAAATGAGTTTGAACAGTTTTTTTGACTGTTCTGATGACCCGTCTGCCGCCTGCTGAACCGCAGCTACCAGCCTTTCAAAGGTCACACAGAAGGCATGAATATCGGACCAGAGTGAAAAAAGCCTATTTTGGGGGTCTGTAAGATTCAGATTGTGCATGACCAGGGGTGTATTTCCCGCTTGCAGGGCAGCAATTACGGAAAAACTCTGCTGAAATTGAGCCAGAATCTGCTTTAACGCATGTTCAATTCGGCTCAACTCATGCCGTTCCAGGTTATAATCCTGAATCAGAGCAGGATAAAAATTCAGGTCAGGGTTTTGGAGATTTGCCCGATAAATAAAAAAATGCTTGAAGGCTTGATTTAATTTTGCATGAGCTAAATGGGAAAAAGCCGCCCATAGGATGTGATTTTCTGTCAGGTAGGCGATATACCCTTCCAGCATAAGGGTGGCAGCATAAAGCGTATTTTCCTGATGCAGGTCGGCCAGCAGGGGACTAAATTCTGTTTCAGGCAGGAAGTCACCTGCAAGGCGCTGCCGGGGGGAAGCATGTTTTGCCTGTAACACAGAAAAAAGTCGTTCAAACACACCGGAGGGCTGATAACCCAGGCGAATCGCTTCTCTGGCATGACTCAAGATGTCCTGTACCCGTTCATATTCGGAAAGACGCTGGCCGGATTGGGTCAAAAAATCACGTACCAGGGTATCCGCCAAAAACATCGCTGCAAAAGTATGTGCCAGAGGGGAGGGATGTCCATCCATTTCGGAAACACGCATTGAAAGGTTAAACCGTGCATTGTAGTGGCTGGCAAAAAGTGGAGATAAATCAAGGTAGGGGAGGTGATAGTGAGCCGTGGTTTCACTCAGGAAAGTGCGGATATGCTCAATCTCTGGCAGGCTGTCCGGCGCGGTATCATAAAACGCAATCAGAAATTGCTTCCGGCGCTGGTCAAGAAAAGCGGCTATCTCCTGAAGCATCAGGGAAAAATAGTTCCGGCTGCTTTCTGACCAGCCCGCCTGCCGCCGTTCATTGTAATTCCCTGCCGGTTTTTCTAATTCTGCATCGTTGCTGGAAAGCAGCAGAATAAGAAAATCATGTTCATAGTGACTCAAGCTGCTCAGGAAATACTGCCACGTATCATAAATTGAAAACCCCCCGTATCCCCCGTTGAGAACCTCAATATCCAGTTCCAGAACTTTTTTATTTAAGATTTCTTCCAGCAGAAAAGGCAGGGTTTCGTGAATATGTACCCCTGACCCATAGGCATAGGAATCTCCGATGCAAATAATTCGATACACACCCGTCGGTTTTGAGGCAGCAGCGTAATAATTTCTGATTCTGCCGCTTTTCATATTAATGAGGATAAATGTGACTGGTGGGGTACGGGGTAGGCTGATTTTCTGGCTCAAGCAATACCTGTTGATGTTCCACCAGGTAACGAATCGCCTGAACCAGCCAGGACGGAATCGCAGGGTCTTTTTCAATTATGCTAAGATATTCTTGAAGGGTTAAATGGGTTTCTTTCATAGCCTATTTTCCCACCAAAAAGTTCCCCATGATACAGTAATCTATATTGGTCCTCATAAAACACTGGTACGCATCTTCGGGCGAACAAACAATCGGCTCCCCTTTGACGTTAAAGGAGGTATTCAGCACCACAGGAACACCACTCAGCTTTCCAAACGCTTCAATAATCTGATAAAAAAGGGGGTTTTCATCCTTTCGCACCGTTTGCACACGGGCTGTATGATCGACATGCGTTACTGCCGGAATCACCCCACCCTGTTTGACAGGCGTAATAAACAGCATATACGGGCTGTGGAAATCCAATTCAAAATAGGCTTCCTTTTTTTCTTCCAGAATCGCAGGTGCAAATGGACGAAAGTCCTCCCGAAATTTTACCTTTTTATTCAGCCATTCTTTCATCGCTGGATTACAGGGATTCGCCAGAATACTCCTATTGCCAAGCGCCCGGGGGCCAAATTCCATTTTCCCTTGAAATACCGCCAGAATGAGGTTATTAAAAATGATTTTGGCGGCTTCTGTCGGTATATCGTCCATACGATGAAAACAGGCACGGTGGTGGGTCAGGAGCTTTTCTATGGCCTCATCCGTATACTCTGGACCAGAATAGGGGGAATAGGCCGTTCCCTGAAAATCATGAAACGTATAATAATAAAAGAGGGCAGCGCCAACCGCACCTCCGGCATCCCCCGGCGCAGGAGGTATCCAGATATTTTTGAAGGGCGCACGGGTTTTCACGGCCTGATTCATCAGGCTGTTCAGCCCCACTCCGCCGCTCATACACAGGTTCTCCATCTGGCCTGAGGTAGCCCAGAGCGAAGTTGCCAGGGCTAAAACGGCTTCCTCAACCACTTTTTGCAGGGAAGCAGCCACATCTGCATGACACTGTTCAAGGCTGCTCGCTGGCAGACGGGGAGGGCCTAACAGGTCGATGAGTTTTTCGGAATACATGCAGGTTTTGTCATACATGAATGTAAAATAATCCAGATTAAGCGCAAAGCTGCCATCTGGATAAAGGTAAATCAGTTCTTTTAATGCGTCGTAAAATCGTGGCTGCCCGTAACCAGCCAGCCCCATGACCTTGTACTCATCCTCATTGACTTCAAAACCCAGATAAGCGGTGATGGTACTATAAAACAGACCGAGAGAATGGGGGTAATGGATTTCCTGAAGCGGGAGGAGGCGGTTTCCTGTGGCGCTAAACTGGGCCGTGGTTGCCCATTCTCCTACACCGTCTACGGTCAAAATTGCCGCTTCGGAAAAAGGGGAAGTAAAAAAGGCCGACGCTGCATGTGACAGATGATGATGAACATACGAGATGTCCCGATCGTATTGATACCGTTCTTGAAGGGTTTCTTTCAGGAGGACCATATCTCGCATAACATTTGACACCTGCCCCTCTAGCTGCTCAGTGCTGATGTCCGCATAGGTTTTGCCCATCTGTAAAATACGTTCAATTTTTAAAAGCGGTTTTTCATAAAAACAAACCGCCTGAACAGACTCCATCGAAATGTGGGCGCTCTCAAGACAGAAATCTATTGCCCGAAACGGGAATGAGGCATCGTGTTTCCTGCGTGAGAAGCGCTCCTCTGAGGCAGCCGCGATAATTTTTCCATCTTGCACCAGACAGGCTGAAGCATCATGATAAAAACAGGATATTCCAAGAACATACATCTGGCTACACCACCTCATAACCATAGTTTGAAAATTCGGTTTTTAAATGTTGCATCTGCATATCGGACAGCCTCTGGAATCCCAACTGTGCCATATGCGGAAGTATCCTGATTGGCACAAATCTGACTGAAACGAGTTCCGGCGAAATCATCTGCCTTAACTTTTCAACGTCTATTTCAATTCCCTGAAGTGGCAGGAAGGATAACACCACCTTATAGGGCTGGTCTGCATAGAGCGCGTGAATGAGTTTCATAATATGGGACAAACTCAACATTTCAGTATTTGGATGAAGTTTTTTTCGGTGTACTTCGTTTGTTGAAACACAGGAAACGCGCAAAAAAATATTTTTTTGATGTGTAATAAGGGTTTTTAGCGCATCCAACGCCCACAGATGGGACGTTTGAGGGGGAGGTTCCGGGCAGGAAGTATGGATCACAAAAGAGGCTACGGGATATTTGCTTAAGATAGCCTGCATAGAGCGTACACAGGTGTCGAGATTAAAAAAACAATCTCCCATCTGGTTATATTCAACATGGATGATTTGATTCGTCAGCGCTTCATGCTGAACAATCGTATCAACCTGTTCCAAAATTTCCGATTCAGACAACGCATAATAATCAGGGAAATTTCTGGCATAACAAAAAATACAATCGGCTTTGCAGCCACAACTGACACTTACACCGATTTTCCATTTTTGGGAATGAAGGGAACTGCTGGTAGACACGACAGGATGATCATCTTCTGTATGAAAAAAATATCGTGTTTTTCCTTTCGACTGCTTTATTTTGAATAAATTTAACATTTTACCTCATCAAGTATTCTTAACTGACAGTGCTTGCACACCGGATGATGGTTAATATTCCTCCTCACCTCCTGATACTGTTCACTGTGCCATATTTCACTCAGGGACGATGTGTAAGCATTACCCACAATGCCCAGGTGACGCCGTTGTTTGTCCGGTACACAGCATGGCACAACATCCCCATTCGCCTTAATAACCATTTCCCGGCCTACGTAGGGGCAGAGGGTTTTCCGGGAAGTTCCCTTTTGGTTCTGGATAACATCAAAGTTACTCAGTTTTACAGGCTGTCCATGGGGTCGAAGGCAGCGCTTTGCTGTTTCTATCGCCTCAGAAACAGCCCTGTTCCAGGCATCCATTAAGGTCGGGTCGGTATAAATGTCCTGAGATTGAAGCTGCGGAAAAAGCACCAGCAAAAAATGTCCGCGCAAACGGTCAACATCCTGTGCGGCTGCAAAACGGACGATCTCAGAAAGATACGGAATCAAATCTTTCATAAAAGTCAGCTTTAAGGTGATGCTGCAATAGTGTCCAGTTTCCCGATAGATCTGGTTGCGCTGGCTGGTAAAAATATTGATATTTGAAAGGGCTGCCTGCCAGGAAGCCCCTATCATGGTGGTTTCATACGTGGTTTCTGTCCCCCCTAACAGGGATATTTTAATATCCTGGCAACGGGGGATCAGCAGGGATGCCCATTGAGCCGCCCCATAAATTGGGAAGGTGCCGTTGGTGGTGATATTAAGTTTAAAATGATAGTGTTCGCATAAATCAAGCATCTGCGGAAAAAATTTGTAAAGCAGGGGTTCTCCCATTGTGGATGGCACAATTTCCCGGGTGTTGTGCTGACCCGCTTCTTCAAGCACTTTCGTAAGGAGTTTTAAAGGCATGATCGGGAGGGAAGGTTCAGACTCGTCATTATAAATTGAGTGTTTTTCACAGATAGTACACTTCACATTACAAACGTAGGGATTGGTTTCGAGGGTGAGCCTCTCAGGGAAGGGCAGGTAGGCGGGCTGTAAAGATGTACTATTCATGATGGAATGTCACCACTATGTTCTCATTTTCTGAAAATTAGGGAAGTGGCTGAAGTTCCTATCGTATTACTTTTAGCAGTCATTCATCACTTAAGGGAAAGGTGGCCTGCAAAATCCGTATACAATTTGTCGGATGTTCCTCTTTTAGCTTTGCTAGGATGTGCGGCATATGGAACCGTTAACACAACTCAACCTGGCAATGCGTTACATTGAGTCCAATCTGGCAGACGAGATTGATTTTCAGCGCGCAGCGCAGCTTGCGGGCTGCTCAGAATATCATTTTCGTCGGATGTTTTCTTTTTTAAGCGGTATGTCACTGAGTGAATACATCCGTCGCAGACGCCTGTCACTGGCCGCCGTCGAACTGCGGCACAGCAGCATCAAAGTGATTGACCTTGCTGTGAAATATGGCTACGACTCGCCGGATGCGTTTGCCAGAGCCTTTCAGGGCTTCCATGGGTTAACACCATCGGAAGCCCGGATGGAGGGGGTTGTTCTCAAAGCGGTTCCGCCGATGACATTCCAGTTAAGTATACAGGGAGGAAATGAAATGGAGTATCGCATCGTAGACAAACCCGCTTTTTATATCGTTGGCCTCAAAAAAAGGGTATTGCTGATTTATGAAGGGGTGAACCCTGAAATTGCGGAAATGTGGCAAAGCCTTACGGCAGAGGATATTCGGGAATTGAAGCAGATGTCGAATGTCGAACCCACCGGACTTTTAAGTGCTTCTGTGAATTTTACGGAGGGACGGGCAGAAGGTTCACAGCTTGACCACTTTATCGGTGTAGCAACCCGTGAATCCCATGCCAAAAAGTGGGACGTGCTGGCCGTCCCCGCCTCTACCTGGGCAGTCTTTACGGCAAGAGGCAAATTCCCGGATGCGCTGCAAAATGTCTGGGGACGAATCTACGCCGAATGGTTTCCGATGTCAGGATATGAAGTCAGCGAAGGGCCGGAAATCCTCTGGAACGAGAGCAAGGATACCAGCCTGCCGGACTACCACAGCGAAATCTGGATTCCTGTGGTCAAAAAGTGAGATTATATGGTTCAAAGGCAGGGACACGGCACTGCCGTGTCCCTACGGACACCCTACTCCGTTGGCAGACCGGCGGCCTGCCATTCGTTCATACCGCCTGCCATGCTGGTGACTTGCGAAAAACCCGCATCTTGCAGGATATCGCGTCCGGTGGCGCTGCGGTTTCCCGAACGACACACTACTACAATTTCCTGATCTTTGGGCAGTTCGTTCAGGCGGTCAGGCAGTTCCCCAAGCGGAATCAGATGTGCGCCAGGGATATGTACCGCGTCCCATTCATCCTGTTCACGCACATCCAGCACGAACGCGCCGCTATCGCGCATCTGGGCGGCGTCCGCAACGGAAACTTCTGCTGGAAGCGCGGCGGTAGTGGTTTCTTCTATTTCTTCATCCTGATTCAGCAGCAGAATCGCCGCCGCCACGATAAGAATAGCGATAATGCCTCCCACCCACAGCAGGCGAACGGCATTCTTGGTTGATTTTGCCTGTTTATGCTGTCTTTTGCTCATATATCCATCCGATAAAGAATTACCTGACAACACGGTCAGTTATTAAATCGAAGTCCTCAAGTACCGCCCGTTGAGCAGGCCGAAGCGCTGCGGGTCGATGGGGTACTGCCTTTAACGGCAAACTGAGAGAGTTTTTTCTCTGTTTTTACGCTCCCGCAGTGTGGACAGGAAATATTCTCCAGTGACTCCGACAGGCGCACCCGTTTTTCAAAGGAATCGCCGCAGTCGGCACACGAAAATTCGTACAGAGGCATAGGTTATTTGCCCTCCAAAAGTTGAATCACGCTTACTAACTTTTGCTGCGCTTCTTCGGCAATCGGTTTAAGGGATTCATCCTCCATCACCCCCAGCATCATCAGGGGATCAACCAGCGACACCAGGATTTCCCCGGGTGCATTTTCCGAAAGGGTGACATTGCAGGGCAGCAGCAAACCAACTTCCGGCGCGGCGGTCAGGGCGCGGTGTGCCAAAGGTGGATTGCACGCCCCCAGAATCTTATACGGGCGAAAGTCCACGTCAAGTTTTTGTTTGAGCGTCGCTTTCACGTCAATTTCGGTCAGCACTCCAAACCCGCTGGCTTTGAGCGCCTCTACAACCTGCTTTTCAGCCGATTCAAAATCCGTGTGCAGAATAATCGTCATTCCTAAAGCTGTTTTTTCCATTGGATTTACCTCACCGCTTCCCTTTCTAAGGGTAAACCACTTTGCATCCAGTTATATGTGCCGCCGCGCACGTTGTACACCGTCTTAAATCCACGTTTGCCAAACAGGGCGGCGGCGGATTGGCTGCGGCTGCCACTGGCGCAAATCACGGCAACGGGGACTTCAGGATTCAATTCATCAATCCGACTCATTAACTGCCCCAACGGGATAAGCTGTGCGTTTGGGATATGCCCCTGCGTAAATTCCCAGGGTTCGCGCACATCCACAATTTGCAGGTTATCGTCCGTGAGCATCAGGTCGTTTAACTCCACAGGTTCAATGTCCTTCACGTCGCCGCTTGTAGTGGGTAGTCCTAATGCTTCCCACGTATCCAGGCTGTCCGCCAGATACCCGATGATATGCTCATAGCCCACCCGCGCCAGACTGTAGACCACACGACGGTAATCGTCCGGTGTTTCCAGCAGCAAAATTACAGGGGCATCGGCGGGCAGCACAAATCCGACGCGATTGCTCAGTTGGTCGTCCGCTTCCAGATGCACGGACCCGGGAATATGTTTGGCAATGTAGGCCGCTTTGGAACGGGTATCCAGCAGGGCAGCCCCGCGCTGAAAATGGGGAATGGCCGCCTGAATAGAAAGCGGCTGCGGTCGCACTTCACCAAGCACTTTTGGCCCGCGCCGATTCATCTTTTTAATGCGAGCGTGGTTGGCGGGCTGTTCCGGTAGGCTGCTGGTCGCGTGCTGGATAAATTCGTCTTTATCATGCAGCGTCAGCGCGTGGTTATGGCGTTTTTCATACCCTAGAGAAGATGAACGCACCGACCCGATGGATTTGCCACACAGCGACCCCGCCCCATGACCGGGATAAATCATCAGGCCGTCGTGCAGGGGCAAAAATTCCTGATGCAGGGTGTCATACATATTTTCGGCCAGTCCCTTCGCAGCTTCCAGCCCGACCAGATCCGGGCGGCCAATATCACCGACAAACAGGGTATCACCCGTGAGGGCCATCCAGGGTTCATCGGCGCGGGTGGTATCTGCCACCAGCAGGGTGATGCTGTCCGGTGTGTGACCGGGGGTAAAACGCACATGCAAATGCACGTTGCCCAACTCAATCACTTCGCCGCCTTTTAATTTCTGATGCGGAAATTCGGCATTTCCGTTTTCATGCACGTAAATATCCGCGCCTGTGCGGGCAGCCAGTTCGGTATTGCCGGAAACATGGTCGGCGTGCAGGTGCGTTTCAATGATATGGGTGATTTTTAAGCCACGTTCGCTGGCGGTATCAAGATACTTTTGTACGTCGCGGTCAGGGTCAACTACCGCCGCCAGGCCGTGCGCTTCGCAGCCTACCAGATACGAGGCACAGCCCAGGCCGTCGATAAAATACTGCTGAATATACATGCTTTCCACTCCTTTTACAGTAAATTGGGCAAATGATCAACCAGTAAAAAAATTGCCAGCCCGATGACAAAAATCGCAAAACCGCGTTTAAGCTGTGTTGAAGGCAGGCGATGAGTCAGTTTTGTTCCGGTAAATGTCCCTGCCAGCCCCGCCATCAAAAACAGGAGCAGTACATTCAAATCAATCGACATGCCACTGAGATGGCCTAAAAATCCGGCCAGGCTATTCATGGCAATTACCACCAGCGACGTACCTACCGCCTGCTGCATCGGCAGCCCAACCAGCATCACCAGCGCGGGAACAATCAGAAAGCCGCCGCCGACTCCTAAAATTCCTGTGAGCAGCCCCACGCCTGCCCCGCTTACCAGAATCCCCGCAAGATGCGGCTCGCTGGTGTGAGTCTGTGTCGGCTGGGGGGCTGCCATCATCAATAATCCTATCACCAGCATGAGTCCGGCAAAAATGGTCATTAGCAGGGAGGGCGCAAAATGCTGGGAAAGTCCCGCCGCCAGATACGCCACGCCGATACCCGCCCCGCCAAACAGCAGCGCGACCCGCCCGTTCAGTGTACCCTGCTGCCCGTGAAAATACGCACCCATCACACTATTTGCACCAACAATCGCCAGCGACGTAGTGACTGCCGCCTGCGGGGTCTGCCCTACAATGTACACCAGCGCGGGAACGGTCAAAATTGAGCCGCCGCCGCCGAGCAACCCCAGCAGCAGACCGATTCCGAAGCCGAGCAGCAAATCGGCGGCAATCATTTTTTGCCCTTTTTGAGGGGGAGTCCCGCACGCTGCCAGGCCATCACACCGCCGTTCAGATTCACGGCTTTGAATCCGGCGCTGGTTAACTGCCGTACTGCCGCCCCACTGCGCGACCCCGAACGGCATACACACAAAATTTCTTTATCGCGTGGCAGGCTATCCAGTTTTTTCGGTAGTTGATTCAATGGAATCAGCTTTGCGCCTTCGATATGCCCCGCCTGAAATTCTTCCGGTTGACGGACATCGAGTACATAGACGTTTTTTAAATCCACTTCCGCCGGAGAAATCCCATTTCCCCCAAACAACCGCTTGATGATATTCATCTGCACCACCTCATTCCTTGTTTACCTCTCACCAGAGGGGGGTGACGAGCGCCCTTACCTTCTCCACATTGCATCCGTAGAGACACGGCACTGCCGTGTCCCTCCTTCATTTCAATTTCAAAGTGCTTATCACCTGTTAAAAGTATGGCACGGCCAGGCAGAGGCAGGCAGACGCAGTTGCTTATGCTGAGCTATAAGTTATACTTATAGCATGATTGACTTTCGTAAACTGGAAATTTTTTATGCGGTGACCGAAGCGGGCAGTTTTAGCGCGGCGGCTGAAAATTTATATTTAACCCAGTCGGCAGTGAGTCAGCACATCAAAGACCTGGAATCCTCTCTTGGGACAGCGCTGTTTAAACGCGGGCGCAGAGGCGTTCAACTCACACCCGCCGGAGTCATTTTGCAGGGCTACACCCGCCGCATTTTACACCTGCTGGCAGAAGCAGAAGCGGCAGTGACGGATGTTTCCCAGTTAAGCGGCGGTCAGATTCGTATCGGGGCGACGCCCGGCATTGGCACATCGGTTTTGCCTGCCTGGATGCAAACGTTTCGCAGCCGCTACCCCCGCCTTGCCCTCTCACTGGTCACGGATACCACCAGTGGGATCGCTCAACGCGTGCGCCAGCAGCAGCTTGATATTGGCCTCATTGAAGGTGAATTAGAAGATATGCCGTCAATTGGGCAGCAGGTCTTACAAACGGTACAGCAGGTCGTGGTGGTAGGGCAGCAGCACCCCTGTTATCTGCGGCAGTCTATTGTACTGCGGGAACTGCACGGCCAGCCGATGGTGATGCGTCCGGCAGGCACATACACAAGGCGCTGGCTGGATGGCATTTTGCATGAGCATCAGGTTGCCCCGCGTATAGCCGCCGAACTCGACAGCCCCGCCGCCATCAAACAGGCGGTGATTGCGGGTATGGGCATTACGATTCTGCCCCGCTACGATGTGCAGCGTGAACTGGAACTTGGTCTGGTGAACGCGGTGGTGGTCGAAGATGTGCCGCTAGAACGTCATTTAAAGCTCATCTGGAACAAATCTCAGCCGTTTACCCCCGTCACCCGCGCTTTTTTATCCTTCCTGAGTGAATTGTTTGAAATCACCAACTTTTCCACATAAATGGTTAAAATGGACACTAAATAAAATTTATTTTGATAAAAGTGACTTGTTTTTTTTGATTAATAAGCAAATAATTAAAAGTAAGATTGTTATTAAATGATAGAAAGGAACGAGCATTGTCGCGGCTTAAATGGGTATTGTTCCTGTTTTTGATGGGACTCCTACTTATTCGGATAGAACATCGAGTTACCATAGCCCAGGATGACGGCGGCGCAGCATGTGAAGCGCTGGTACAGGCTGCCGTGCAAACCGTAGGCGCGTCGTGCAGCGACATGGGGCGCAATGAAGCCTGTTATGGCAATACACTGGTGGCAGCCACCTTTCAACCGGATGCCAGCACCGTGACCTTTGAAACGGCGGGGGATACCGTTCAGCTTGTGGACTTACAGGCGATGGTCACAGAACCTGTTGACCCCACAACCGGAACGTGGGGTATTGCGCTGATGAAGGTGCTGGCCGATTTGCCAGAGTCAGGGGAAACAAACCTAACGTTTGTGCTGTTTGGCGATACAGAGGTACAGAGTGCCGTTGACCCCAATGCGGCCGAAGTGCCAACCTGTGCGGTGCAAAATCCGGGTGCAGCCGTGAATCTGTACGCCGGACCGGGTGAGGACCGTGCGCTGTTAAGTGTATTTCCTGGCGGTGAAGAAGCTATTGCCAACGGACGCAGTGAGGACGGCGCATGGCTGCGAATCGAGCGCAACCGGGCAATCGGATGGGTAAACGCGGCTGACGTGACACTGGCCTGCGATCCCACCGCCCTCAATGTGGCTGATGAAAACGACCTGCGCGATTTATACGTCCAGCCCATGCAGGCTTTTACCCTGAACAGTGCTTCCAGCGGCACTTGCGCCGATGCTCCTGATGGATTAATGATTCACTCCCCCAACGGGGAACGCGCCCGTGTGTTAATTAACGGTGTCCAGCTTGATTTTTCCAGCGCGGGTTTTCTGACAGCCGTACCGGATGGCAGTTTAATTATTTCCGGTCTGGAAGGGGAGATTACGGTCACATCGGCGGGCAAATCGGTGACAGTAGAGCCGGAATTTTTCACTGAAGTTCCCCTTAGCGGCTTGCAGGCCAACGGCCAGCCCACCGACCCGCAGCCGATTGATGATTTAGGCAACCTGCCCGATTTGCTCAATCAGATTGTATATGGGGCGCTGGGTGTGCCGCCCGCTACCGGACAGTTAGGGCTGGTTTCTACCGAAACCCCGCGTGCTGTGGGCGAAGAAATGCTGGTAAATGTGAATTTTACAGGTGATGCCAGTGCCTGTGTGGATGCCAGTGTGCGCCCGTTGGATGTGGTGCTGGTGCTGGATAAGTCCGGCAGTATGCAGGGGTCGGGTATTGCTGCCGCCAAAGGTGCAGCCTCCAATTTTATCGCCCAACTCAACCCGGAAACCGCACGAGTCGGCGTGGTGGTGTTTGATAGCGGCGCTCAACTGCTGTTACCCCTCACTTCCGATTATCAGGCAGCGCTGGATGCGATTTTTGGAGTCGGGGCAGGCGGCGGCACGGCCATTGACCAGGGGCTGATTTATGGCTACCGCGAAATTCTGGGCAGCAACGCACCCGAACGGGCAATTTTGCTGCTATCGGATGGGCTGAGCGATCCAGCAGCAGCTCAGGCCGCCGCGAATCGGATTAAAGGTGACGGCATCCGTTTAATTGCGGTAGCGGCGGGCGACCAGGCAGACGCCGCCCTGCTAGCCAGTCTGGGGTCGTCGAGTC
>CAZKZS010000114.1:0-13690 GCA_964557285.1 uncultured Anaerolineae bacterium
GAAGATTTCTACATAGGACGCCAGAATACGGTTATGGCCCTGTAAGTTGAGCTGGTACAGGGCATTTTCGATGGCTTCCGGCGACCCTTCAACCTCAATAAAATTTCCGAAGGGCATTTCGTCCAGCACAATTTCAGTATCAGCATACGCATAGGCCGTTCTGAATTTTTCATAAATCAACTGGACTTCCAGCCCCAATTTGCGGAAAATGGAATCCATGACATCAAAATCGCCGACTTCGGTTTCCAGTTCGAGCAGGGTACGGGTCTGGTCGGAAATTTGCGGAGCTGCGCCTTTGTAAGTAATACGCGTCCGGCTGTCCTGCCGCAGACGGAGTAATCCCCCCTGCTGGGCAAGCATCTGGCCGGGGGTATCATAACGCCAATTCCGTTCAAAAAGGCGGGGTTGGGTGAGCGACGCACCCAGGGCTTGCAACTGCTGTTGGATATGATTTAAATCGGGAATGTAAATTTTAACTTCAGTTTCCAGTGACATCAGATATGACCCAGCTTGATTTTCCTCATCCCCAGACTCCAAAACCCAACTGGGGAGTCATCATTGTAACCGGAATTGCGGCGGCGCTGCTGGTGATTTTTGGCGGACTTTTGCTCAGTCAAATTTCGCTGGCCTTTGACTCTGAGGTCACAGAAACCCCCTTTATTCCCCCCACAGCAACATTATCCGAACCCAAAACGGCCTATGCTTTACAGGTGCAGCACCGGGGTGAATGGATGATGAAAGTGACAATTACTGCACCGGGATACAGGCCACGCATTTATACGAGTTCAGGAGAAGGCACGGAAATTTCCCTGCCCTATTATCAGGCATCCGAACAGGAAACAGTGGAAGTTGAAGGCGAATTTATGGTGTATGTCACCTATCCAGTGTTTGACGGCACAGGACGTATTGGAGAAGGCAGCCGCCGTTATGGGTCACATGAAGCATATATCACCGCGATGAATTCACCGCATTACATGCTCTACGATGAAAGCAATCATATCCTGTTCATTCGAGATGAACGGGAAAGACAGCTTTATTACAGCGACGTACCTGTGAGTGTGTGGCAGCCCTGATTACCCCGGACGTGCCGTAACCCCCCACACATTTTCGCCCAGCGCAAACATTTCTCCGGTTTCAACATCCACCCGCCAGAGCAGGGTTCTGGGAATATAGTTCTCCAGCGCGGGGTCAGTGGCCGCGATATTTGCCGGAAGCTGTCCGGTATTCAATGCCTGTACCAGCGCCTGATTTCGCTCCACTACCACCACAAAAATATAATCGCGGGTGGCAGCCATCGAAGAAACCCCATAAATGTCGCCAAAGCGGGCAATTTCATCAATCCGTCCGGTAATCAGATTCAGTTTCCACAGTTGGGCATACGCGCTGCGGGTATCGGCTGGATAAGTGATGGTGGGCAGCAGTTCAAGCGGGTCAGCCGGAATCCCACGAGTCACGAAATAGATGGCGCTGTCGTCACTGCTCCATACCATACGCTCAATATCAAACGGGCTGAAGGGAATATCCAGAATATAATCGCGTGTACCTGCGCTTACCAGGTCAATTGTGCGAATCAGGCCGTCAGTGGTGGGGCCAACCAGACGTGACGCGGTGCTGTTCAGGGCAGCCGGGCCGGGGATAAAGTTGGCATCGTAAATTGTGCCTTCGCCGCCTGCCACATCCAGCACACCCAACCCCGCATTGGGAAAACAGCAGCTATAAAACAGCGACCCACCGTAAGTTGACCACAAATGCGGACGCCCTGCCCCCGGCAGCCCACCATCTCGAATATATTTAGCGGCGGCATGGCTGACATAGGCTTCTGCCGTACCGGTTTGATATTCTCCCAGCGTCACCATCATACGCCCGCGTCCGCCCTGCATATTATTCATATTGGTTTCCCGCAGGGGAAATCCAACCACGTTTTCGGCAATTTCCTGAGGATTTTCCACATCAAGGTTATAAATAATGCCGCCCTGCCGCGCAATAGTGACGGTCAGCCCAAATTCACCGGGCAGACGGTTGGCCGCGCCGCCCTCCGCGCTGGTGACAAACAGCCCTTCACGAGTCGCGGTATAAAGCAACTTTCCATCCGGCGACCAGAATAAATAAGCCCCCTGCTTGGGTTGAATTTGTGGGCCCGTATTCAAAAGCGGTGTGCCTTCCGCGTCCGCCAGCCACACCGAGTCATTCATCACATAGGCTAAGGCCGTATCGCCCGTTTGCGCGGTGCTGAGGTCGGGCATGAGCAGGAGCAAAAACGGGAGCAGAAAAAACAGTTTCTTCATGGAGCAATCCTAATTTTTGCCGCTTATTTTATCGTGCTGAATGGGGCAGCAGGCGCAGCGTCAGCAAAAAGTCAGAAAAGTTTTTCCGCCCGCTTCAGATAGCGGTCACGCAGTTCCACCTGCTGAGGGAGTTCTGTTTCACGGCCAGCAAGCTGAACCGTCAAATAAACTGCCCACCAGACCTGCCCCAACCGCGCATACACTGTCGCACGCGGCACAAGCTGAGGATCATGAGTCAGCCGCCCAAATTCCCACCGTACCCAGACCCAGTGTGACGATGGCACATTTTCATACGCCGGATGTGCGTTCCACAGGCCAATTTCGGCAGCCATATCCCCCCAGTCGGCATCCTCCCAATCAAGGGCCAATAAGTGATGTCCGTCCCAGATAAGGTTGCGCGGGTCGGGGTCGCGGCGGCACAGACCAATTTTGACCGGAAAATTCCACTCCGGCACGACGTTTTCCCGAACGCGCTGCATCAGATGGATGAGCCGTTCATTCAGTGGATGCCGCGAATCGAGCGCTTGCAGCAGGCGGTCAATTTCATTCATTCTATCGGCAGGCCGAAAACAGCCTTTCCCCTGAGAAGGGATCAGTTTTTGATAGGGGGCATAAGGCATTTCACCCGATGCACCTGTGGCGGCCATCACCCGATGCCAGCGTTCCTCATCATGGGGTGCGGGCGGCTGACTCATGGTTGTTCCGTCAATCCAACCCATCACCACAAGCTGCTGGTCTGCATAAAGGGCAAGCGGTTCGGGCGCTAGATTGATGCCAAATTCGCGCAGCCCTTGCAGCACCCCAAATTCACGTTCTGCGCTGGCACGTTCCGCATATCGTTTGACAGCAACAGGGGGCTGATTTGGGGCAGTTGCTTTGTAAACGGTATTTTTTTCTCCCTCATGCACCGGTGTAATTTCCCATCCAGTGGAGTCCTGTTCCAGCAGGGCGGCCACTACTGCGTCAAAATTAGCGGACAAGGGCAGCCATCTCCTGAATATAAGGATGTCCGGCATAAAACCCGTGCTGTTCTTCCGGCAGCAGGGCAGCCAGCGCACACATAATCCGGTCAGTGAATTCTTTAAGCTGTTCTCTGGTAGCGCGAGTCGTTTCGGGCAGGCGGTACGGTTTGCCGACTCGCACTTCCACATGCGGGCGAATTTTTTTCAGAATCAGGTGCGTGTTCACGATACCAACAGGCAAAATAGGCACTTTCGCTTTGTCGATGAGATAGGCTGCCCCTTCGTAGGCTTCCCGCAGAAGCCCGTCCCGGCTGCGGTGGCCTTCTGGTGCGATAGCAAACGGTTTGCCTGCTTTCAAAGTATGCAGCGCGATTTTAATCGCCTGTCTATCTGGCGACGCCTGCTCAATCCAGACGGGTGCGGCAAAGGTCTTAATCAGAAAGCCGATAAAAGTTCCCTGATATTTTTTGGCAGCAAAGGCGGGAATATCCTGACGGGACAGCGTTCCCCCCACGAAGCCATCAAAATGGCTGCTGTGGTTCGCGGTCAGGATGTAAGGCGGCGTTGGGATATTTTCTTCCCCAATGATGTTGTAATCGCTTAACAGATGCAGGACAAGCAAACTTAACGGGCGCATCCATCGGCTTCCCTGCGGCACTTGAATTTCGCTCATTGTGTAACCATGTCTACGACTAAAAAATTTGCTTTCAGCGACACATTCAGAATTTTAGCGTCAGTTTCCTGTTGAATAGCATCCGTAAATTCTGACCGAAGATAAGCATTTAAAAAAGTGGCAGTTTCGGCGATTTTATCCTGTACCTGCTGGCGGGTTACTTGTGGGCCCCGGGCGGAAAAATCGCGCAGAGTCAGGGTCAATTGATTTTGAGTTTCATCTAAATCAGCATCGACCAGCGCCTGAATCTGAGTGGCCTGTCCCAAAAAGGCGTTCGCAATCTCAAAAGTGAGGGTCATCACGTCCGGCTCAATGGCAAATTCGATGTCCAGGTCGTTAGCCTGTGTTAAATCGGCAGCCAGCAGATTCAGCCGCACCGTGCCGTCCGGCAGCGACTCTGCGTTGCTGCTCAAAGCGGCGGGTGTTGGCGTGCGGGTAGGGGTATGGCTTGGGCGGGGGGTAGCCGATGCAGGTCGGGTAGAAGTGAGCGTTGCTGTCCATGTTGGCTGATTCACATCCGACGTGGGGGGAAGTGTTCCGATGATGGGCATCAGACTCGGCGTGCTGGTCGGTCTGGGGGTGGGGGTCATGGTCGGAATACGAGGGGCGGTAGTCGGTAGCGGGGTGTCCTCCTGCTGGCACGCCATGAGCAGCAGCACCAGCAGAAAGACTATCCCTTTAATCAGCCAGCGTTTCAACGACCAATCCATCCTCGGTAGGGGTGAAGGTCAGCACAACAAAGCCTTCTTCAAACTGCCCACCGACTCCTTGCACAATGGCAGCATCCAGGGCTTCCTGCACAATATCGTTCACCGCATCCAGCACGCGGTTCACATAGGCTTCAGTAGTGTCCTGGGCGTAAACAGGATTTACCAGATAGACCATCATCCGGCCTTCTTCATGGGTAAAAAGCAGCCCTGCCCGAATACCAGCTTCTTCGCCCGTGTCGGCAGAGACAATCCGAAAGGTGAGGTACACACTGCCGTCCTCAAAAAAAACATCGTAAGTTCCCGGCACAACCGCATCCCCAAACTGGGGCAATGCCTGAATATTTAACTGTTCCGCAAAATCTTCATAGGCAATGGTAAAAGCGGGCCCCTGGGAGGTGGGCGCGGGGGTTTCACTGGCGGGAGTGACGGGAATCATCAGGTTGGAGGTGGCGGAAGGACGCGGCGTAATGGAAGGCGGCGGGGTACGAGTCGGTGCGCTGGTAATCACCTGAACCGCCAGCGTTGCTTCTGGCGGCAGGGTTGAAACCTTAATCGGTGTATGGGTCGGACCAACGGCGGTCATGGTGGCAGTCGGCTGGGCGGTGTTCTGGATAGGCTGGCTGGTTTCCTCATCATCGTTATTACAGGCCACCAGCAGCAGGCTAATCAACACAAGCAAAAACAGGCGTTTCATGTCATCCTTCCCAGAAAATCTGTGTTGGAAGATAATCATCGGCTTGATAGGCAATATTCGGAATACCGCCCTGTGATGATACTGCGTAAATGGCGCTGTCCGCCATACTAAACGTGGTTTCATCAAAAACCGACCCGATGAAATAAATCGTATCCCCAACCCAGACCGCGCTGGTTTTAATGAGGCCGGGCATATCCACCAGTGGGCGGGTGCTGCCTGTATTTAAATCCACAACGTAGAGTTCCGACTGGAAAACACCCATCCCTGTATTCGTTTCTTCAATAACAATCACCTGACTGCCATCGGGCGAAAAGGCATTTTCCAGAATCAGCCCCGCTTCCGCCGGAAAAGTAGCAATGGGGGTAGGGGAACAGCCGCCATTGATGACACATTCCCGCGAAAGCGAACCAAGAACCGCTTCATCCTGAGTATAATAGGCCACCAGCAGAGTCTGGCTGTCCGGTGTCCATTGGGCATCAATCACCAGTCCGGCATCCCGCGCCCAAAATTCGGTCAAATCAGTTTCATAAGCGTACATCTGGCGAAAAGTCGGATCATCCCCCACCGCAATATAGGTCAAAATCGTCCCATCTGGCGACCACAGCATTTCATCAACTGAGGCGTGGGTGGACAGAACAACCGGACTCGCGCCAATCACATCGGTGAGAACAATACTCTGAGCTTCTTCACCAGATTGCAGCCAGGCAATCTGACTCCCTGTGGGGTTGGCAACCGGACAGTGATACTGCTGTTCCACCGCCGTTTCAAACGGCAAAATATCCCCACTGGATAAATCCACCTGATACACTTCCGCTTTTCCGGTAGGCGTTTGTGGCTCATAAAGAAACGTATTTCCCAGTTGGGTAGGCAGGCAGTTACTACTGCTGGTAAACGTCGCCAGCGTAGTTTGTTTGCCTGTACTGACATCGACCCACACAAAACGGATGCTGCCCGTTTCGGGGTCGATGCTGTTGGTGAAAAGCAAAAGGCTTTCCTGAGCGCGAAGCGGGGCGGTGGCGAACAGCAGAACCCACAGGAGAATCAGTTTCATTCCAGTTCTACCGCCATTGCAACCGCTTCTGAACCCCCCAGGCACAGCGAAGCAATGCCCCGTTTCAGGTTATTTTGCCGCAGCGCATTAATGAGCGTGACCAAAACCCGCGTGCCGCTTGCCCCAATTGGATGCCCCAGCGCAATCGCGCCGCCGTAGATATTCAATTTTTCCATCGGCAGGCTGTATCCGTCGCGTTTGAGTCCTTCCACGTCGGCCAGCACCTGAGCAGCAAAGGCTTCATTAATTTCAAACAGGTCAACATCTTCCATCGTCCAGCCCGCCTTTTCCAGCGCAACTGGAATCGCTTTCACGGGCGCGTAAAATAGCCACGCCGAATCGACTGCTGCCTGCCCATATGCCACAATGCGGGCAACAGGCTGATGCCCATGGGTTTCGGCATAGTTCCGGCTGGCAACGATCACCGATGCCGCGCCGTCGTTCATTCCTGGCGCATTGCCTGCGGTCACACGGCCTTCTTTGCGAAAGGCCGGTTTCAGTTTTGCCAGCGCTTCTATGGAGGTATCCGGTCGAATGGTTTCATCCCGATTAATCACGGTAACGTCGCCGCGTTTACCCTGAATTTCAATCGGTACTATTTCCGCCTGAAAACAGCCATCCTCTGTGGCTTTTTGCGCTCGCTGATGGCTCTGATAGGCAAATTGATCCATGGCTTCGCGGTTAACCTCTAATTGGTCGGCAATAAATTCGGCGGCTTCGCCCATTGACCAATCACAGAGATGACACCACAGCCCATCATTTTGCAGCGCATCCAGAATCTGAGCGTGGCCGTATTTTGACCCCTTGCGGCGCTGCATATCGAGGAAGGGCGCGTTTGACATACTTTCCATGCCGCCCGCCACGTATAAATCACCATCATCAGCTTTAATCGCGCTGGCAGCAATCATGGCGGCTTTTAAACCGCTGCCACACACTTTGTTAATCGTCACGCCGCCCACGTTGGAGGGATAGTTGAGGCCGACCCAGACCTGCCGCGCAGGGGCTTGTCCCACGCCTGCCTGAACCACATTTCCTAAAATGAGTTCATCGACTTCTGCCGGATTGATTCCGGCACGTTCTACAGCTGCTTTTACGGCGGTTCGTCCCAATTCAACTGCCGTAAAGGACTCCAGACTTCCTAGAAACTTCCCCTGAGGGGTGCGGGCTGTGCTTAAAATCACAGCATCCCGCGCGTGTTTTCCGTTGTTCATAGCTATTGTCCTTTTGAGATGCTACCTTCATTATAACCGAGGGCTGCGTGATAATTAAAAAAATGAGAGTCCACAGGAAAGGCAAATTATGATTCCCCATCCCTGGAACTTAACCCCCAATGCTGCTATCGAACTGCAAAAACAGCTTGCCGTACAGGTGAATACCACCACACCGTTGGATTTATCCAAAATTCAGTATGTGGCGGGTGTGGATGTCAGCGTCAAAAATGAAATCAGCCACGCTGCTATTGCGGTTTTGTCCTTCCCCGACCTGAAAGAGGTCGAAGTTGAAACCGCACAGATTCCCACGCCGTTTCCGTACATTCCTGGTTTGTTGAGCTTCCGCGAAGGGGCGGTCATTCTGGAAGCGCATCAAAAATTACAGCACCTGCCGGATGTTTATATTTTCGACGGGATGGGTATTATGCACCCACGCCGACTCGGAATCGCCAGCCATATGGGGCTGTGGCTGCAAAAACCAACCATCGGCTGCGGAAAAACCCATCTGGTAGGGCAGTATAACGAGCCTGCGCTGGAAAAAGGTGCTTATGCTCCCGTGCGCTATCGCGGCGAAGTGGTGGGCGTGGTACTGCGCACCAAGACCGGCGTCAAACCCGTTTATATTTCAGTAGGGCATCTGGCAACGCTTGAAACAGCGATTGAAGTAGTCATGCGCTGCACGACCAAATATCGGCTGCCAGAAACCACCCGGGCGGCGCATAACGCGGCGGGCAGGTTTTCGTAGGGGGTGTTATGATATTTTGTGAAAACTAGGAGTAACTCATGGGCGAATATACAGGCGAAGAAAAGTTTATTGGCAATTGGCGGCGCAGCACCTTCACGGGAGGATTCTGGTGGCGTACTATCGTAACCCTGGGTCTGTACTGGCTGCTGCTGTGGCGCAAAAATCAGATTACCGTGACGACCCACCGGATTATGCAGCGTAAGGGAAATTTGTTGGGGGGTAGCGAAACGGCCATCAGTATGGAAAATGTGACCGATATTTCTATCACGACGCCGCCAATGGGCGCGATTTTAGGGTATGGGGATATTCGGATTCAATCCGCAGGCTCAGACAGCGCTGAAATTTCGTTTCAGGGGTTGGGCGGAGTCAAAAAACTGCGCGAAATTTTGTTTGATTTAAAAGACGGCAAAATTGGCGAAGCTGCCCGCGAGATGATGGAAAAAAACAAAAAGTAGCGGCAGCCATCAACAAAAAGCGTGGCAGACAAACCACCTGCCACGCCGCACTTAAAATCAGAGGGATTAGTGCATCCGTAGAGAGAGATAAACCGGTGCGCCGCCCCAGTCCATCGGTGAGTCGTCTACTGCTGCCTTGTCAAGAGCCTGCTGGATAAAATCCTCGCGGCTCTGATACAGCCCTTTTTTCACCAGAGCGTCAATTTGGCCGAGTTCCGCCGCCGTTAATTCGACTGTCACTTTTTGTTTGTTCTGGTTCACTGTGGTCATCACCGAGTTCCCCATGCTCTAACATGAATCATGACACTGAGCAGGACGACTTTCATCCTACTTTAGTCGTATTTTATTTGCTCTAAAACGGACGATAAAATCTGTTAACGAGAGGTACGAACTTTACCGAAACAAACGTCTACCGAACTTGATGCATATTCATTATTATAGAACAAAAGTTCCTGTTTGTCAAAAAATTGGTCCTATTGAATCACTGAATATCACACACGTAATCGCCTTCCATAATGAAGGTATCTGCGTGCTGCTGAGAAAGTCCGTTGAGGTACGTGACCACGTAGGTACAGGTGAGGGAATTGCTGCCTGTTTTTTCACAGGAAGGATTGGTGAGCAGCGAAGCACCATTTGACACCCAGAAGTTCCAGAACGAATTGGGCAAAAAAGAACGCTGGTCGGGACATACATAATTCCATGCGCCAGTGACATTTCCTGACCCCACCGCCGAAATGAAACTTTCAGCATTATTAATCATTTTCTCATCTGACCCGCCGCCTGCTGCGTCCACGAGCAGGGCAATCACAATAAAGGCCATCACCAGCCCAAAAACACCAATCACCGAAATGCCTAAAAACAAAAGCAGGCCGGTATTCCGTTTGGTTTGAGGGGCGGATTTGGGCAGGGGCGTATTACGCCGTACCGTTTCTTTTTGGGAAGGGGGTGGCTCTGGCATTTTTCTGGATTCATCTGGTTTAGGAAATTTGGCAATTTCTTCCGGCGTTAGTTGAAATGCGCCTGTGAAGGCGCTCAGCAGGGCTTCCTTCAAATATTGGAGTCCGGTAGCCCGGTCTTTACGAAAATCAATGTAGTTGATGCTGATATAATTCATAGGAATCTGGGTATCCCGCAGCAGCAACAGCAGCAGCGGCTTTTCATTGACCAGCGCCCAGTCCCATTCATTTTTGACATTTCGTGACGACACAGCATCTGGCGACATGACCCCGACGACAATATCCGTCCCCTTGAGCGCTTCATCAATGGCATCCGGCCAGTACGCGCCCTTCGGAATATCGTAAATATCCATCCAGACCTGATAACCCCATTCCAGGAGTTTTTGCCGGATGAACTCTGCAAACGTTAAATCTTCGCGCCGATAGCTCAGAAAAATTTTGGTCATACTGCGCCTGCTGCTGTTTTTTAGCCCCTACCCCTTGCGGGGCAGGGATATTTTTCCAGTGTATTAAAATTTGGCCTCAGGACAAAATTAAAAAGATGTGCCAGAGGTATGAACAGGCGACTGGTCGCCAAGCGCGTCCCAGACTTCGAGTTTACTTTTCACCCGCCGAATCACTTCGTCCGTAAAATCGCTAGTTGTTGCCTGCCCCCCCAGATCAGGAGTTTTGATGCCATCATACACGGTTTCCATAACCGACTCATAAATGGCACGGCTGGCACGAGTCGCGTTGTCGGTCCGAACGTAACGCAGCAGCGCCGCCCCCGCCAGAATCATCGCCATCGGATTGGCAATATTTTTGCCCATCAAGGTAGGGGCTGTACCATGCGGGGCTTCTGTCAGTGCTACCGCTACGTTAAAGTCACTGTCCAGCGCAAAAATAATCGATTCCGCGCCTGCAATCGTGCCGAACATTTTCATGACCAGATCGCTCATCGTGTCCCCGTCACGGTTTAGCATCGGAATGACCAGTGATTCGCCGGAGGCTTCCAGCAGCAGCGCGTAGGTCGCATCAATCAACTGCGGGTTGTAACGCACATCGGGGTAACGCTGGGCTGCTAAATCCAGTTCTTCTTTGAACATGCCTTCATAAATCGGGCTGACGGTGTATTTCGGGCCGCCAAAAACGGTTGCTCCGGTGCGGCGGGCATAGCGGAAGGTAAATTCCGCGACAGCACGGCAGACCCGTCGGGAAAGCGGGCGGGTGCTGTAGGCCATTTCATCCAGCCCTTCGCCTTCCCGCCACTCCTTCGCGTTATATTCCCCATCCACGGCCATCCTCACTACCGCAATGGGCGCGTAGACTCCCGCAAACGGACGCACGCCAGGAATACGCCGTCCGGTGCGTAAAATTACCTGCCCGCCAATGGCTTCGCGCAGCAGGGCGTTGGGGCTGCCCACGTCATCAGCATCAGGAGGGGTAATGGTCGCAGCCTTGATGCCGAGTCCGGTCTGTTTGAGCCGTTCGGCAGCATCAAAAACCACCTGATTTTTGGTTTTTCGGCGGTTTTCCAGCGACAGATCAAAATTTTCAAAGGTTACATCACAGCGTGTTACCGCCGGATCAATCACCCGCAGGGCTTCTTCAAGGAGTTCCTGTCCGGTTTCATCCCCCTGAAGCACAACGATGGTTTTGCTCACCTCTACTCTCCTTCGTGGTTTTTACGTTATTTTAGGGTAGTGAATTTTAATTCTCCAGACTCAGCACCACACCATCCTGCTCGACCTGTATGTCCGCTTCAGAAATGGGCAAACGCTGCATAGTTTCTGAGTCAAATAGCCCCAGCAGCAGTGAATCAGCATCGGCGGGCAGGGTCAAATAGGAAATGAGTTTTTCACCTTTGCGCCATTCTGAGGTGCGGTAATTGATTCCCAGAGGCGGCTGGTCGGCCTGTGTGAGGGTTTCCCCCTGCTGCTGGAAGTGCAAAAACAGGGTGTAATCACGGGAGGGGTCGCCGCGTACTTCCCAGTAAAGGGTAAGTGATTCCGTCTGTGGTGTTATCTGAACGGCTTTTAAAGTCAGGCTGTCCTCAAACTGGATATTGACGGTCTGGGCGGCGGCTGGAATTTGGTCCCATCCTGCGCCTGTGATGCGAATCTCCTGCAAAACAATATCCTCTGTTTCCCGACTGGTGCGCCAGATGGCTGAGTCATCGAAAATTTTCAGCCGCAGCACGCCAATGGTCGGCGGCACATCGGGAGCGAGTTCCAGCCGCACCTGATGAATGATGTATTTATCAGTCGGCCAGTTTTCGACAGCAAACCCAAGATTATAGGTTGAAAGCAGCCCATACACCTGAGTCTGGTCGCGGCTGGTCAGAGATAAATTCAGGCGCGGAGTGCCATCCATCGGCTGCAAGGCTCGCCAGTATAGGCTGACCTGCACCTCATCATCAATTTCATCCTGCTTGAGGGTGTACCCAATCAATTCAAGACGGTAGCCGATGGCTGGCTGAAAAAACTGGACTCCAACGGGCGTTTCCATACTGTCAGGCGTTGTTAAGGGGCGTTCAGGACGAAACCAGCGTGTATGTGGAATCAGATACGCCTGATTAAAAATCAGAAACAGCAGCGATAGCAAAATAATGGCAACCGAAAGGCGATGATGTCCTATCGAGGAAAAAGTAGGGGCAGGGACGAGCGAACGCAGAGAGCGATTCCTGCCCGAAAAAGGGCGGGAATCGGGCATCCATGCCCCTACCCCATATAACCCCGCGCAAATCACCAGCCCTATGATTGTTATCCATACGCTGATGTGCTGATTTTGTGTGCCAGCATACCAGATGTCCAGCCGATGCCTTCCAGCAGGAATATCAACCGTAGCCAGCCCCTGCTTGCCCTGTGGATACACCCGAATATTTTTCCCATCCAGCGTAGCCTTCCAGCCAGGGAAATACATCTGTCGGATTTGCAGGGCAAAGGCGGAATCTGCTTTGATGTCAAAGGATTCTCCGGTCCGATGGTTGGATTTTTCACGCTGCCTGACAGTGGCATCTGAGGGAATCGAGTCATCCCAGACCTGAAAAAACCAATCCAAATTTTCGTACAGAGCATAATCCGGCTGTGCTGCTGGACGATTCTGAAAATCCGTCCAGCGCGGCAGGTATTCATTTTCGCCCGTCATGCCCAGCACCCCAATCGCTTCATACCGTTGCGCGTCCGCCGCCGTAACCCGACCCTCAAACGGAGGGAAATACCCGCCAATCCGATACGCGGCGGGCAAAAGCGACACCACGAGCAGCACCATCGCTGTGATTGCAACTGCCTGTTTCCATTTGGCCGAAATCACCTCTACCCAGATGGCTGCTGGTGGCACAATCAAAAACGCGGTCATGCCCAGCAGCCGCCAGGGAAACGACAGCCGTTCCGCAAACGGGACATTTTCCCAGACCCACAACGAGACATCCGTCATGAGAAAAATACAGCCGATGAGTCCAAAACTTGCCGCCAGCACATGCCCGCGCTGCCAGCGTGTAAGCCGATTTTTCGGCCACAGTGCAGTTAAAAATCCCACCGCCGCTAAAATGACCTGCACCACCCCAATATTGAGCGGGCGGTACGGGTTATAGGCGGTGCGGTCAAGCATGGGGGTGGGGCCGAGAATTTCAGATAAACTTTTGAAGTGATTCCGCACATCAAAAGCCGTGCTGATGGAGTTATCCAGTTGTGTATATTGCACTTCCGTCAGTGAAGGCAGCCAGTAAATCGTCCCTATCAGGATGCCCAGGCCATAGGCGGTGATACACAGCCCGATTCGCCGCACACGATCCGGCGTGTTTTGCCCTGCCAGCGCTCCGGCCAGCAGCGTATATCCTCCCGCAAAAGGTAGCACATAAAACGCGGTTGGATGATGCGTCAGGATAAGGGCGGCCACCATCAGGGCGGCAGTAGCGACTTTGCCGGAGGAAGGATTTTTTGCCAGCCGGATAAACCCCCAGAATACCCA
>CAZKZS010000115.1:0-13673 GCA_964557285.1 uncultured Anaerolineae bacterium
GAGAGAAATGGAAACATAACCCCCAGCGCCACAACGTACCCCTGCGAGAAGGAATTGTCATTCTTAAAAAGTGAAAACAATGGCAATCGTTAAAAGCCCTGCCAGCAAATTTGGTCAGATTATTGGGGAAGCCTTTGAAGATATTGTCATCGAATTAGTTAAAAATCATCTTGCAGAAAAACATGCTGATTATGAGCTTCTTCGTCCAGAAGAAGGCAAAAAGATTATCCGACTTGAAATGCTGGGTGGGCTTCCTCGCCAAATGGATAACGTTATTGTTTTAAAGGACACCATCGAACCTGTAGCCTTATTAGAAACCAAGTGGTTAAAGGATTCCCGACACCATAATGATAAAGGGGCATGGATTTTACAACTTCGTGAAGTTCGCAAAAAGCATCCAACTATTCGAGGGGCAGTCGCAGTTTTAGCTGGATACTGGACGGAAGGGGTTGGATTAATGCTGTTGTCTGAAGGGGGTATCAAAATGGCGCTGGTGGCAACAGATGAACAAGTCTATAGTACCCTTCAGCCCTCGCTAGACCAGTTTCTTGGTGATAATACCTTTCAACTAGATGCCGCAGCTATGCGTGAAAGCTATGAGCGTCCCGAAGACCTCCTTAACCTGATTCTGTATCTGCAATCGGATGGAACTCTTAAAACAATTGCTCAAAGCTGGCTGCAATTTGAAAAGATACCACAGGTAACAGGCGCAGATTTAGTAAAATTTGCCATTGATGAACTTCTCGCGCCTCTACCCCCTGTTCCTATGATTCAGAAGTTTGAAATTACCCTGCAAATTAATACGGGGAATACTATTCACGCGGCTTTTACTCATTTGGAAGACGCTCAAGCATTTCTTCAAGCGTTTGCCCACAATCCCCAAGCCATTCTTGAAAGAATTACTCCGCGACACAATCCATCAGATAGAGATAAGTGATGCTCATTATTTTTGACAAAGACAGTACGCTGGTGGCAAGTATTGAGGGGCGGCCAGCCAACACTATCGAAGAACACAGCCTGCTACCGGGGGTGCTGGAAAAATGCCAGCAGTTGAAAGCTGAAGGACATATCCTGGCGGTTGCCAGCAATCAGGGTGGGGTGGCGTTTGGCTACGTGACCTATAAGCAGATGCAGACCGTGATGCAGCATGTGGCCGAACTGATTGGGGCGAATTACGCGATATTTTGCCCCTATCATCCCAACGGTACAGTGAAAAAATATGCCCGCGAAAGTCTACACCGCAAGCCCAATCCCGGGATGCTGTTGACGCTTGCCCGCCGTGCCAAATTCGACGACCCAACACAAATTTTATTCGTCGGCGACCTGGATACCGATAGAGAAGCGGCAGAACGCGCTGGCATCCGATTTGCGTGGGCGGCAGAATTTTTTAGCAGCCCATGATGGTTCTCGAAATCCTGATTTTTGGTTACGTGGTGTGGCTGGGGCTGTATCTTATTCAGCGCGATGTGCAAACGTCTCTGCTGCGTTACGCTGGACTCGGCCTGCTGGTTTACGGGCTGATGCTGGCTGCTGATGTCCTGCAATATCCTGCCAAAAACGACACCCTGCTCATCCGATTGAGTTGGCCGCTTCCCCTGTGGTTAAGTGCTTTCTGGTTTCTGGCAACGCTGGAACTGATGCCGGTTTTTCAGTTCAACCGTCAACTTTTTCTGGTCGCAATTGCCATTTTATACGGAATCACTGCTGCAACGCCTCTTGTTTTTGATTATCAAAACGAAAGCCCGCAGTGGGGCTATCTTTTTTTCCTGGCTGCTGTGATTTTGCCGCTTGTTGTCTCTTTTTTAGGGGTGATTCGCAGCCAGAATCGCCCGTTTCAAATTGTCGGGCTGGCAACGTTGTTTCTAGCGCTAGGTGTGGGGGCGCTGCTGCTGGCGCTGGATATTGTGCCGTCCGGTGTAGTGCTGACGGCCATCAGCATAGATTTAATCGCTTTTGGGGTAGCGATTGCCTTCTGGGATGCTTCGCAGCAGGGGGAAAGACTCTGGCTGGATATGCTGCGCTCGTTTGACGCCGCTTTTTTTAGTGCGCTGCTGTTTGGGGGACAGGTCGCGCTGGTGATTCTGCTGAGTGAGGAAACCTCCGCTTCCCTGTATACCCTGCTTTTTACCATTATCACGGCGGCCATTTTTGTGGTCGTGTTTTTTGATACTCTGCAAAGCCTGTTTGACCGTGCCGCGTTTGCGCCTGAGCTTCAGCAGGCACGCGAAGAACTTCGCACCACCGCCCGCGCCCTGCCGCGTGTGAAAGAATCCGTCAATTTTGCGGACCTGGATGAGGAAGAATTTGTCCGCCTGACCCGCCGTGCATTGAGTAATCTGGGAAATTTACCCCGTCTGGCAACCAACCCCTTAACCCAACTTCCGGTTATTGAGGAACGGCTAACCCAACGTGGCACTCCGCCGGATACTTTAGAACGCGCGGCTGAACTCAAATTGCTGCTCACCGAAAGCATTGAACGGTTAAAACCACGCGGCAAAGAGTCGTTTGGAATCACGGACGAATGGCGGTATTACAACGCGGTATATTTTCCGTATGTCGCAGGTTTAAAACCCTACAGCCGCCGTATCAATGGAGTAGACCCTTCTTTTAAGAGGGTGTTGGACTGGTTTCAATCACAAGTGCCGGAACGCACACTCCACAACTGGCAAAAAATGGCCGCGCAGTTGATCGCACAGGATTTAAAGGAACGTTTGTAACAATGGCTCATGAAGTGCATCAGGATTTTAATCTTACCTACTGGGTGTATACTCCAGAAAAGGTATCCGAAAAATATTACTGGCCTGTGATTTTGTTTTTGCATGGCAGTGGGGAACGCGGCGACGACCCCGAACTGGTCAAAAAATACGGGCTGGCGAAGTGGCTTGACCAAGAAAAAAACTTTCCCTTTATCGTAATTTCGCCGCAGTGTCCTGCCGATACTCGCTGGATTGACCTGATAGAAAAACTCAACACGCTGCTTGAGCATATTCTGGCAACCTATCCGGTGGACAAAAATCGCGTGTATTTAACCGGACTCAGCATGGGTGGGCAGGGAGCATGGTGTCTGGCGGCGTTTCATCCCGAAAAATTTGCAGCCGTCGTGCCGATTTGTGGGCCTATTTTCCCGGACTATGAAAAGAAACTGTGCGCCTTAAAAAATATTCCTGTGTGGGTGTTTCATGGCGAAAAGGATGAAATGGTTTCGGTGAAAAATTCCTATCGGATGGCAGAAAAACTGCAAGCCTGCGGTGGGAACGTCCGGTTGACCATTTTCCCGGATGAAAATCATTTTTGCTGGGATAGGGTGTACACGAATCCCGAATTCTATGCCTTTTTTGGCAGTGATTGGCAGTCTTTTTCGTAGATTTGGCAGGTATGTCCGGCCTATGATGGGGACAAATCGAAAAAAGGAGAACCTATCATGGCGACAGTTTTATCTTCCAAACCCACTACCCTTATCCAGCGACTTTTGCAGGTGGATGCGCTGCTAGAAATTACGCTTGGTGCGCTGCTGCTGGTGGAGGCAGACACGGTAGCAGACTGGTTCGGTGTCAGCAGCAGTCTTGTTATCGGAGGTGGGCTGCTGGCGTTTGCCTATGCTGCTTTTCTTTTTTATCTTGCACGCGGAGCGGTCAGCCGCCGCACCGCCTGGATAGTTGCGCTGCTGAATTTGGACAGCGCGGTAATAATCGCTGTTGGTTTAGCGCTCGCCTGGGGCAATCTGGAAACGGACGCACGATGGGCGCTGGCGGTGACAGCAGACGCCGCGCTGATACTGTCGCTGGTACAAATGGCAGTGCTGCGGCGGACACGTTAAGCAGATCACAGTTTTAGCCCTAACCCCTCACCCTGGATGAGGGGTTTTTTTATGGAGAATGTTATTCGATTTCGGGTTTTTCCATGTACCGCCCGGAGGAAATGTAATCGTCATCCAGGCTGGGGCCTTTGCCTGCCAGCAGCAGCCGAATCCGTTGCAGCATATCCGGCCCGTTAAAAGGCTTAACCACATAATCATCAGCGCCCGCATCTGTGCCTTCCCACTGGTCCTCCAGAGCTTCCTGTCCGGTCAGCATCATAAACGGAATTTCCTTCCACCGGATGTCTGATTTGGCTTTGCGGCAGAAGTCATACCCATTCATTTCACCCATCACCACATCGGAAAGAATCAAATCGGGTTTCAGACCATCTTCCAGCGCTTGCAGAGCATCTTCCGCCGATACATGGTGAATCACTTCATAACCGGCTTCACTGAGATGATGAATCGCCAGTTTTGCCTGCACCGGACTATCTTCTGCAAACAAAATTGTAGGCATCTTACGCGCTCCTCACTGATTTTTTGTTTAATAATGTAGCATATTCCACAGGGTTTTTGCATCTGGTTTCTATTCTATTACATCTGAGGGAAGGTTGGGAAACCGTTAAGCCCTTGATTCGCGCTGAAAATACAAATCCTGATAAACTGAGGTTATGGCCTTATAACAAGTGAGCGTTATGATTAATTTATATGACATTCTGGATGCGGCGGACGGACAGCTTTTTGGTGAACCTGTTGCCCAGATTTTTAACGGCTTTTGCTTTGAATCGCGTCAGGTGAAATCCGGTGATTTGTTTGTGGCGCTCAAAACGGAACGCGGGGATGGACATCACTTTATGGAAGATGCCATCAAAGCAGGGGCAACCGGACTCATGTGTAAACATCCCCCCACTTTTGACACTCATGGGATCACCGTCATTATTATGCACGATGTTGAAGCCGCCATGATGCGCTGGACAAACTATGTGCTGACAAAATTTGGCACGACAGTTGTGGCGGTCACGGGCAGCTATGGCAAATCCACCACGAAGGAAGCCATCAGTCAGGTGATGCGGATTCGGTATCAGGTGTATACCGGACGGGTGAATATTCCGGGGCGGTTTGCCCTGCCGTTGGCCTTAGGGCAGCTTACCCAGCAGCATGAAATCGCCATTCTGGAATACGAAAGTACCCAGGCGGGCGAAATGGCAGAAATGATTACAGCAGCCCCGCCGATGGTAGGCGTTGTGACCAATATCAACCCTGCCAAAGCCAGCAAAACCAGCATTTCCGAAGAACGTATCCTGATTGAAAATCTGCCGCAGGACGGGCTGGCGGTGCTGAATCATGATGATGCGCTGGTGCGGGAAATTCAATGCCAGGTACCAAAGCTGACTATCAGCGTAGACAAACAGGGGACTTCTTTTGGGGCGGACCTGACCGCCTATAACATCATTCAGGCGCTGGATAAAACGGGTTTTGATTTACGCTACGGCAACCAGCGTTTTATCGCCAAATGGGTGCGGCTGCTGGGGGCGCATAACCTGTATGCGGTGCTGTCCGCGATTTCAGTGGGGCTGTCGTTTGAAGTGCCGCTTGAAAACAGCCTCAATGTGCTGACTCAGTTAGACCCCCTGCCGGGGCGAATGCGTCCTCTGATGGGGGTGAATCGCTGCCAGTTGATTGATGATACCTACGATGCCACGCCCAACGATATGCTGCTGGTGCTGGAATGGCTAAAAGCCCTTCGCCCGCAGCCATCCATCAAAGAAACTCAAATGGGATTCGTCAGCCCACGCGGGAAAATTTTTGTGGTGATAGGGGATATTGCCGACCCCACTGAACGCCGCCCGCAGAGTTATCTCGAAGTCGGGGCGAGTCTGGCGGAGGTTGCTACCGAAATTGTTTCCGAAGGGGATGACGCGGCCAACGCGGTGCGGGCAGCACTGGACAAAGGATTCCCGATTACCAGCACCCACATCACTTTTTCGGCGCAGGATGCCGCTACCGCCATTCGGAATCGGCTGGGGCCAAAAGATTTAGTCCTGGTCAAAGGCAACCGTTCGGCACGGATGGAACGGGTCGTTGCTGCGCTGCTACATCGGCCTGAAGATGCGGTACTTTTGCCCCGACAGGATAACTCGCTGGATTCAGATTGGACTATCCGCCCCATCAGCCCGACCTGGGTGCATGTTGATACGGCGGCGGTTGCCCACAATGTTAAACGGATGAAAGAAATTATTGGGGTGCAGTGTACCTTAATGGCGGTGGTAAAAACCGATGCTTACGGACACGGCGCGATTCCGGTCAGCACTACCGCCGGATTAAACGGCGCGGATTATCTGGGTGTGACTTCAATGGATGAAGCGCTGCAACTCCGGCGGGCGGGCATCACCAAACCTATTTTAATTTTAGGCTATACCGTGCCTTATGCAGCGCGTCAGGTGGTGCGGCACGATTTAACACTTTCTATTTACGACCTGAACACCGCTAGAGCCTTTAACCAGGCGGCGGCTGAACTGGATCGCACTATCAAGGCGCATGTGCGGATTGATGTCAGCAGAAACGGCATGGGGCTGATGCGGGAGGAAGTGCCGCAGTTTATCCGGGGGCTGCATAAACTTGATCGGATTCATCTGGAAGGCATTTACACCCATATTTCATCGAACATTGACCGACAGGACGCTATCCGTCAGTTGAATGAATTTGATGAAACCATCAACATGCTCAAAACCATCAACGCGCAGTTTCAGTATGTCCATGCGGCGGCATCCGGGCCAGCGCTGCATATACCGGAAGCACGCTTTAATATGGTGCGCTGTGGGGCAGCCCTGTATGGCTTGCATCCGGGACGTTATACCCTGCCGCCGGATTTTAAAACGGCGCTGACATGGAAAACCACGATTGTGCAACTTAAACGGGTTTCTACTAATCTGATGGGGCTGGTAGCCTCAGATACGACCCGCACGATGGCCGTGCTGCCCGTCGGTTATGCCAGTGGGTTTCGGGTGGGGCCGTTAGCGTGGACGTATGTGCTGGTGAAAGGTAAACGCGCTCCGGTAGTGGGCAACGTAGAAAGTTATTTCTGTGCCGTTGATGTGACGGATATTGATGATGTGCGGGTGGGGGATGAAGTGGTGCTGATTGGGGAGCAGGGGGAGGAAAAAATCACGGTAGAAGATGCTGCCGATTTTCTGAACACGCTGAACTATGAAGTCATCAGTATGATTATGCCCCGCGCTTCCCGTACCAAATAACCACTCAGGTGCTTCTACGAATAGGGTATCCTGTGCCATAATAAATCACTGTTGTGGCACAGGATAAATTTGCATGGTTGAAGCCAAACCCTCTCTTAAACGTCGGTCTGTTACCGAATATTACCCCAGCCCCCTGAATCCCTGGTCGTTTGTGCGGGCAGTGATTCCAGTGGGGCAGACACTGGATGACCCTCTGGTGGTGTATCAAATCCGGCGCAGCCAGCGTACAGGCAACCGCCCCTGGATGCTGGTCGTGCTGGCCTACCTGACGCTGCTCATCGAAATTCTCTACCTCACTATCGTCCTGAATTATCAGAGCGTTGAACCGCAAAAATTCAATGAACTGCTGGGAGAAATGCTGTTGATTCTGGCGGGCGTGCTGAGTCTGGGGACGATATACGGTCACTGGCGGCTGATGCTGGCGGTGTTTTCGCGGGCGGCGCAGGTGGTCACGGAACGGCGGCAGCGCGGCGACTGGGAACTCATTGCCATCACCCCCATGCCAAAAGCACGCTGGCTGCGTTCCCAACTGATTGGCATGGGCTGGCAGGTGTGGCCGCTGGTACGAAATTTAATCCTTATCCAGACCGTGCTGGTGGTGATATTTTCCGGTGCGGTTTTGTACGGGCTGCATGACAACCGCCAGGATGAAACTTATCCTGATGATGAATATTATTTCCATCCTCTGGCCTATACGCTGCTGGCTTCCCCAATGCTGCTGGCGCTTGTTTTAGAACCCCTGATGACGGTAGCGGTGCTGGCGGCGCTGAGTTTTTACGTCAGTACCCTGAGCAAACATCCGGCGATGGCAATGTTATATAACTTTCTGGGAACTTTTTTTATCCGCACCCTGATCATGGCAGTATTGATGTATGCGGGTTTATTTTTTCTGGTTTTTTTCTTTACCTTTAGCCCGGATAACAGTCTGGGGGACCTTGAGGGGGACAGTTTTTTTGGATTTTTGCTGTCCTCCTGCATTTTTATTCCCCTGGCCTCTTTTTTTGTAGAATGGTTTCCGGCTGTTGGAGCATCGGCACTGGTAGGGGAACTCTCAACTACCGATCATATGCTGGTGTACCTGACGATTATGTGCGCGGGGCTAACGACCTATATCGCCACGCCCCTACTGATTATTCAGTCGCTGGCGGCGCGGACGGTGCGGCGGCTGCAAATGCGCGAACGTTAGTGAAAAGGACATCGGTCATGCAAATTCCACCTCCTCCGGTTCGCACGGATGAAAGTAACTGGTTTGGCAACGACACCATGCGCCGCCGTGCGCCGGCGATTGTGGATGAAATTCTCCTGCTCAACCCGGATTATCCCCCGCAGATTCAGGACGCCCTTAAAAAGCTGCGGGATGACCTCATCCATGACGCACCGATTGGGCGGTTGAAGCTGCCCGCGCCAGACTATGACGAATGGCTGTCGGCATCTGCACCCTACCAGAATGATACCTGGTTAAATACGGTCTGGTTTTATGCGGAAAATCGCTTTTATCGGCAGATTATTGAGGCGGTGCGCTGGTGGGAAACGTTACGTGACCCCTTTGCGCCTAAAAAAGCACTCGAAATGAACAGCGATTCCCTCTGGGAACTGCTGGGGCAGGCGCTGGAAGCCGATGTAGAACGGCGGCTGCATCTGGCGCTGTGGGGCAACCGCATTGACCTGAGTTATGAAATTGCGGTGGGGCGCGGCGCTCATGCCGACGCGGACGATTTGCTGGTGGATGATACGGAAAAAATCCTGAATCATCTTCATCAGGGCAGGGGCGTCATTCATCTGGTGGCCGATAACTACGGGACAGAATTTGCGATGGATGCCGCCCTGATAGATGAACTGCTCAAAACCTATCGCGTGGTGCTGCATGTCAAACAGCATCCCGTGTTTGTCAGCGATGTGATTGTGGCCGATGTCTGGGATTTTTTGCGTCGCCTGGACGAAAAACCTCCATTTGCGGCTTTCGGTCGGCGCTTACGTCGTGCGTTTGAGACAGGCCGCTTGTCCCTTGCACCGGATTTATTCTGGAACAGCCCGCGCTTTTTATGGGAAATGCCGTTTCGGTTACAGAAAACCTTTGAGCAGGCCGCGCTGGTGATTTTTAAAGGGGATGCCAATCACCGCCGCATGATAGGGGATACTATCTGGCCGGAAGGGATTGCATTTGAGGAAGTTGTCAGTTATTTCCCCGCGCCCCTGGTCACACTGCGAACGCTCAAAAGCGACCCAACGGCGGGTTTTCCGGTGGGGGCATATGCGCGGTTAGATGCGATTGATAAAAACTGGCGGGTGAACGGTCAGCGAGGTGTCATCCAGAGCCGGTTATGAACTACAACGGGTTCTCCGTTTTAAAGGCACTGATTGCTCCCTTCCACAGGACCTTTGACGTTCTGACAACCTACGAAATTAAACATGGGACTTCGCTGGGGGAGTCCCATTGTATGACCAATATGGTGGTCGGCATGGGGGCGTTGATGGTGCTGGGAACGGCGCTGGTGGGAATCCCCTGCCTGGGGGTGTGTGCTGCCCCCCTGTTTTTATTCTGGCTGTACAGTATCGCTGCACGCTGGCGGCTTATCTGGGCGGCGGCTTCCCGTTTAGCGACGGCCATCAGCGCCCGCCGTCAGACCGGAGACTGGGATTTAATCCGCCTGATTCCCATGTCCAAAGCCCGATGGCTGCATACACAATTTACCGCTATTGGCTGGCAAATCTGGCCTCTGGTGAAGGCGCTGATTCTGGCACAGTGGGGCATCGCAACGGTTTTTTATGTTTTGCTGGTAGTCGAAACTTCCGCTTATAGCTCCTACTGTACTGCTGAACCGTGTTTACAACGTTTGTCCGGCCTGACCTTTTTTCTGGTAGGGCTGCCTGTGCTGCTCATCTGGATTAGCGTTCCGCTTCTGGAGGTGGGTCTGGTTGTATCGGTCAGCAGCCTGGTCAGCAGCTACGTGAACCGCCCCGGTGTTGCTATCGCTGTGAGTTTTATCGGGGTGCTGGTTACACGGCTGATTCTGGGGGTTACAGGATGGGTCGTGGTTTATCTGTTGTATCGGGAGGACGCACGCCCGATTCTGCCTTCGCTGATTGAAATGGTCGGGGTGGCGCTGTTCTGGGAATGGCTGCCCGCTATTGGATTAGGAGAAATCAGCACCCACCGCGCCCTATCTGCTGCGGAACATGCTGGCCTCTTTGGGGCAGTAGCGGGGTCGATTTTTTTATCCTATGTTGCTGCCCCGCTAAGCCTGATGCACCTTTTAGTCAAATGGACAGTCTATCGGCTGGATAGAGAATAAGCTACCTGCCCACATATCCCCATCCCTTGCCCACCCATTCAGAGCCGTTCTGGATAAACCGCATAAAAATCAGGCGGTTGTCCGGCCAGAGCAAATAGGTGGTCAATTGGCCGTTGTTCACCTGCTCACTTTGCAGCGTCATCACATAGATACTTTCCTGCCCGATTGCCCATCCAAGCTGCTGACGTACATCGGCATTTTCCAGCCAGAGTTTTGCCAGCCGTCCTTGTGGTACGAGATAATTGGGAGGTGGGGTTTCGCTGACGGCAACGGTTTCTCCCTGCTGATAGGTGTCCGGAAAAATATCAAAACCACGTCCGCCGCGATACAACACGTAAATGCTGTCTGTGTCCGCCCGTCGCAGCAGATAGCCACCCTCAAACTCCTGAAACGTCCCTTGCACAAATTGTTCCGCCCCGTCAGGACACATCATGGCGGGCAGTTTTTGCTCAAAAACATAGGGATGCTCACATTTCAGGGTGATGAACTTTTCCATGTCCAGCACATCGCCAGCCGGATTTGTGACCTGCATGATAAATTTCAGGCGGTAATACGTACCGACGGGCAGGGTGACGGGAAAGCGTCCTTCAGCGTCCGGTACGGCCTGCATGATGTTCTGGCGTGTGCCGTCCGGCAGCACCATATCAAACGCCACACTGGTCGCACCATCCACCCGCCAGATAATCTCAATGGGTTCCCCCTGAACGGCAGGTTCAGGCACAAACGCAAACCGATACACCGTCGGAATCGTTCCTTCGATAGTGTATTCCGGCCTTTCGGAGATAATTTGCTGGTCGGTGGAAGAAGTCTGGCTCTGACGTTCCGGTGCGGGGGCATCCGTAGGCGGCGGGGTGGACAGCGCGGCGGTGTTCGGATTATTGGCGCTGGTGATATTCAGCAGGATTGCTGCCTCATCCAGCACCGTGTCGTCCCGTACATCAACGACCTGTAACTGCACCTGAATCAGGCTGCTTAACCCCGGTGTCACGGGCGCGACAATCCCCTGCCCCTTTGACGGAATCCATAAATTTTCGCGGGGCAGTTCAATCGACACGCGGCTGCCATCATCCAGAATTTGCTGGAACACCAGATTGCTGTGCGGCCAGCGCCCCGCGATTTCCCACGACACATTCAGCCGTGCCTGACCGGATTGAATTTCGCCGATTTCAAGCGTCTGTCGGTCACTGGAAAACGCGACAATTTGCGGCGGCGGGCTGTTGGGGTCAAAGGTATAAGGCACGGTTAAAAACTGCTGGGTAATAAGATTGCCTGCCGCGTCCACAATCGAAAGGCGGTAAGTCGGCGGCGCAAAATTGAACGGGTGCTGATACAGGGTCGGAAAGCTGTCCGTTGGCAAAAACGGTACGCCATCCGGTTTTGTGAGGGAAAGCCAGGTGTTTAAACTCAGCACTTCGAGTCTGGCCTGCATATCGCTGCCCGCGTTAACAGTTTTCCAGCGCAGGGTAATCTCAATCTGTCCCAGTTCCGCATCCGCTACGGTGAGGGTGGGCGGGGTATCGGCCGTGAAAAAAACAATCGTCGGCGGAATCTGAGCGCTGGCGGCCTTGCCCAATGCGACCAGCAGAAAAAGTAAAACAGACAGGGATAAAAATTTGGACATTAAACGCTTTCCTTTGCCAGCCTCAGACGCCAGATGGCACGCGCTTCCCGCAGTTCCTGAATCTGAGTCAGCCAGGCGGCGGTTAAAAAGGCGGCCATTCCCACGCTGACCTTAACCACAAGCTGAATAACAATAGTGCGGGGGGTATACGTGCCAAATCCGGCGGAATCCAACAGCACATCGGCCAGCAGCACCGCTATCACCATCACTGCCGTTGCCAGCAGGGTTTTTAAAGCAGTCTGGATGAGGTCTGGCAGCGTGATGTCCCCCCATCGTTTTTGTAGGGTTCGCGCCAGCAGAAAAACTTCCACCAGAAAAGTTAACACATAGCCAAACGCCGGACCGCCCACCGCCAGCGGACTCCATAACGGGGGTTCAGCCGCCCGATAAATCTGGTAGAGAACTATCACAAACACAATGGTGATGACGGTAGCCACTGCTGAAAAAATCAACGGGCGCAGGGTATCCTGCTGTGCGTAAAAAGCACGGGTCAGGATTTCATGCAGGCTTTGTACGATAATTGCCAGACTCAGGATTTGAATAGCGGTAAAGATAATCGCTGAATCCCCCTCATTAAACAGCAGCCGCAGCGCAGGATAGGCCACCAGAATTAAGCCTGCCGTTGAGGGAATCGTCGCAAACAGGATAAACCGCAGCGCACCAGAAAAAGCCGCACGTCGTTCTTCCACCTTGCCTAACGCGCTGAGGGCGGAAAGCGTCGGAAAGATGACAATGCCCGTCGCTGTGCCGATCAGCGCCTGGGGGATGTCCATAAACCGGATGCCCCATGAGAACGCGCTGGCCGCCCCTTCGCCCAGCCGCGAATTAATATTGTTGATGACGATCAGATTGATTAAAAAGGCGACCCCTATCAGCATACGTGGCAGCATCAGGGCAAGCACATGCCGAAGCTGCGGGTCTTTCCATCCCAACTGGGGATACCACCGAAATTTGAACAAAAACAGCCCTGGCACTTGAATCCCGAAGTGCAGCACCGCCCCCAGCAGCATCCCCCATGCCAGCCCATGAATCCCGAACGGGTCAAGGAAAAAAATCACCCCAAACAACAGCCCGACATCCTGAAACACTGGCGCAAGCACGGGCAGCAGAAAATGGTTGTGGCCGTGCAACACGCCGGAAATTAACCCACTTAAGCTAAAAATGATGGTGGTTACGCTTAAAATTCGCATGATTTCGGCGGTCTGCTGCTGGTCGGCGGCGTTCATCCCTGGCGCGATAATGGTTTCCACCAGCAGGGGCGCGGTTAGCATGATAAACAGGCTCAGGCTGACGGCCACCAGCATAAGTGTGTTAAAAACCTGGCTGGCAAGCACCCAGGCGCGGCCGTTTTCCTCTCTGTTGAGCAGGGCGCTGAACACGGGAATAAACGCTACCCCAAGCGCCCCCCCGCCAATGAGCCGCACAATATAATCCGGCAGGGTGCTGCCCTGCACAAAAGTATCGTATTCGCTGCCTGCGCCGAATCGGTCAGCGATAATGATGGTTTGGAGCAGACTCACGCCTTTGGTTAGCATAAAGCCAGCCATGACGGTCAGTAAAGACCGCACCAGCCGTTTTAAATGGGGCGGTGCGGCAGGGTTGAGAGAGGTCATGAATAAGTTCCCCTTGAAAATAATGGGCTGGATTCTACTCGAAATGTTGGGCTTTTGTTGAGCAGGATTGATTAACATCAGCAATCCGCCTAAGAT
>CAZKZS010000116.1:0-13563 GCA_964557285.1 uncultured Anaerolineae bacterium
ATTGCCATTACAGAATTTCCTTTCTGTCTATGAGGCCGTTCGGCCTTCTAATTTTAGCGTGTTTTTCGGTGTCGAAAGAATCGCTCACTTTTAAGAGTTGTGTGGTCAATTTGGCCGTATCATGCCGCCAGGGGTGTTCCGATTCCGTTAAATCGGCCAGGATAAACCGATACCGTTCCCAGATGGGATGCTTTTCTGGCGGCAGCATCACATAACGGGTCGCTTCATTTTTTCGTTCAGGAAAAACGTTATTTGCCATCACCACATCAAGAACACCTTTACCGATATGCTTTTCCAGCGCTTCCACATGCTCAGCAACGGTATACTCATCGGTTTCGCCGGGCTGCTGCGCGATATTGCAAATGTAGACGATGGTCGCTGATGCGGCTTTCAGGGCAGGCACAATGCCCTGCACCAGCAGATTAGGCAAAATGCTGGTATATAAACTCCCCGGCCCAATAACGATGAGATTCGCGTTTAAGATGGCCTGCCGTGCTTCAGGAAGCGCCTGCACGTTTTCTGGGTCAAGAAAAACACGCTCAATCCTGCCGCCCGCTTCCGGAATATTTGATTCGCCCATGACCTGAATCAGTTTACCATCCGAAAGCCGGACATACGCCCCCAGTGTGACATGATGAAGCGTGCTGGGAATAACCCGTCCGGTAATCGCCAGCACCCGCCCCGCCACAGCAACCGCCGTATTCATGTCGCCTGTAATTTCGGAAAGGGCAGTCAGGAACAAATTGCCAAAGCTGTGTCCCCCAAGCCCACCATCGGCAAAGCGGTATTGAAACAGGCGGGTCATCATGTCCTCATCATCAGCCAGCGCCGCCATATTACTACGTAAATCTCCCGGCGGCGGCACGCCCATTTCCCGTCGCAGCCGTCCGGAACTTCCCCCATCATCCGCCATGGTGACAACAGCAGTAATATTGTTGGTGATGTGTTTCATGCCACGCAGTACACTTGGCAGCCCTGTTCCGCCGCCAATGGCTACCACACGCAGCCCTTTTTGCAGGCGGTTATGCTGCCGAACAATATCAATCCATGAAGTGCTGCGGCGCTGCGAAACGACCACCGGCTGCACAATCGTGGTATTGAGTTCATAAACCGCGATAATCATGGCACATGCGCCTACTGTTGCCGCCACAAATACACGCCAGTATGGAGGCAAAAATTCCAGGGTGGCATAGTAGAGAATAGGGGGAATATCCTTATTGGCAAAAAGAATCACATACCCCTGGGCAAAACCAATACCCAGAATGAGTAAGCCAAAAGCCATGAGGAGCAGCCAGCGCTTAACACGCAGCCCCGGTTGCAACCATTGTTGTACGCTGCGTAAATTTCTCATTCCAGAGAGAGGATAACAACCTGGATTAAAATTGACAATTGGAAAAACTCACTAAGGCCAATGCGGTTTGTCATATTGCCTTTAATGACTGGCGGGGCGGATTTGAATTGCACCAAAGCCTTCGGGATTTTTGCCTTTTTTATCCTTGTAAAAATCGTGGATGCGCTGCATATCGGCCTCAATGTCGCCTGACGGGAAAAGGTAGGGGCCAACGCCGCCCACCTTACGCTCGTAATCAAAAAAGCCAAGTAAAATCGGCACCTGGGCTTCCAGCGCGATGTAGTAAAATCCGGTTTTCCAATAATCCACCCTACGGCGTGTACCTTCGGGTGCAATCGCCAGAATCAGGCCGTCACGCTGCTTAAAAATATCTGCCATTTGATGCACCACGTTTTTGCGTTCCCGGCGGTTGACCGGAATCCCGCCCATTTTGCGGAACACCATACCCATCGGCCAGCGAAACAGACTGTCCTTTGCAATGAAGTTAAATTTGATATTGAGGGAATAAGCCACCGCAAGTCCGTAAATAAAATCCCAATTAGAGGTGTGCGGCGCGGCAATAATCACACATTTGGGATACTGACGTGCGTCCCCCACCACCCGCCAGCCAAGCAGCCATAAAAAGGCGCGACCTGACCAGTGTAAAACGGGGTTTATTTTGGGGGGAGCAGTCGCCATATTGCACCTTTCTTAGTGAAAACCCAATGATAACCTAAAAGTGACAACTTGCCCTTGACATCTCCCTTAAATTGGCTAAAATGCTCATCAGTTAGCCGAAGTGGCGGAAATGGCAGACGCGCTACGTTCAGGGCGTAGTTCCTTCATCGGAGTGTGGGTTCGACTCCCACCTTCGGCACACGAAGACCTGTGAACAGCAGGTCTTTTTTGTTAGGCTTATGGAAGAACGACCCGAACGCACCCGCAAACAACAGATTTCTGGCATCCAGATTGTTTTTGCCTCGATTCTCTCAATTGGCCTGCTGCTGACTATTAACTTTAGCGCCCGTATTCGGCGGGGGCAGCAGATTGAAGAGGTCCGTTCCCGCATTGAAGCAACCATTCAGGTGCTTTCTACTGAACAGGCCAATCTGATCGTCGAACGCGATTATGCGTCCAGTGATACTGCCGTCATAGAATGGGCGCATCGGGAGGGAAAAATGATTCGGGAGGGTGAAATCCTGGTGATTCCTGTGCAGCCCGCCAACGCCCAGACCCCGACTCCTACCCCTGCCGTAACCCTTATCCCTCTGGCAACTCCAACTGAACCCCCGACATGGCATCTGTGGTGGAAACTCTTTTTTGACAGTCCTCCCCCCGGCAGCTAAATCCAGGCTTGTCACGCCTGGGAGAGGATGATACAATTTTGTTTGGTAAGGGCGCGTAGCTCAGCTGGTTAGAGCGCACGGCTCACATTCGTGAGGTCAGGGGTTCGAGTCCCTTCGCGCCCACTTACACCCCCTCCGCATTTTTTTGTAAAACCAGCGAAATTGGTGTAAATAAATTCAGCGCATTGCCGATACGGGCGGCCAGTTTTGCCACGCCGATTTTTCGCAGCCCGTTGACAACTGTTCCAAGCCCTTCCATCCCACTCAATTCGGTAAATTCCATTTCCGTAAGGCGCTTCAGAAACAGTGTATCTCCCCAGCTAACGACCTGTGCGTTAGGGAGCTTTTTTATCATCCGTTTGACCCATGAAACGTTGAGCAGTTGCAAATCATCCACAAAATTAGGGTCCCGTCCCCAGAGTTTCACGTAAAGGCGACCCATAGGAATGTTCATATAGGGAATCCACGGAATAGCATAATGGCCTTCCCACAACGAGCCAAAATTTGGAAAAGTGCTGAACCAGTAGCCACCCGGTTTAAGCAGCCGCCAGCCTTCCTGCATCACCTGTAACGGGTTCTGGACATGCTCCATCACATTAAAAGAGGTAATGAGATCAAAAGAGGCATCTGCAAAGGGCATTTTTTCACCTACCGCCCGTACCAACCGCGTCTGTTCCTGAAGCGGCTGCCAGTATTTTCTAGCCGCGATACAGCTTGACCACTGCGGTTCAATCCCGTAGGCATTGGCCCCAAAATCTTCTATTAGGCAGGAAATAATCGTTCCCGCGTTCGCCCCAATATCAAGGATGGACTTCCCCGCAAAATCTGCCTGTGTCCAGGGAAGCCCCAAAAGCATGGTTTCCAATTGATAACGCGCCCGTTCGGGAGAAACATATTCATCGGCGGCCTGTTTCATAGCCTGTTCAAAGCCCTGTTTCCGGCGCACCCCCTGCAAATAGTCGGTGATGTCTTGCAGGATGATACGGTATCCCTCATCTGCTGTAGAGGCAACCTGTGGCATTAGGCGTCCTTTCGGCGGGCTACCGCAAAAAGTTCATCGCCCTTATTCACCCGATTCAGGAAAAACAGCCCATGCAGCACTTCTCCCACCAGGCGCTGACGAAAGTTAATTTTGTTTCCAGTGCGCTGCCCATACGGAACTAAATCCATAAGCCTGCGGTAAAAAGGCGAAAAGAAGGGAAAGCCCCATTCATCTACAGACAGCACTTCAAAGCCGGCATTTTCCAGCAGGTGACGCAGACTCTGGCGGGTATAACGGCGATAGTGGCCTGCGTGTTGGTCTTCCTGTTTCATCTGGTTGCCCGGCACGCTCACAACCAGGTAACGTGACATTTTATACAGGTTGGCGGCTGCGGCTGCGTCATTTTCGATATGTTCAAGGGTTTCAGAACAAATCACCAGATCAAATTCCTGAGGGAGGCTGGCTTCCTGCAAATTCAATACATGGAATTCGGCGTCTACCCATTCCCGTGCCTGTTGAATGGCCTGTTCTGAAACATCACACCCCACCAGACGAATTTTATCGCCATACACCTGGCGGAGGTCATGAAGAAAGATGCCATTGCCACAGCCAGCATCCAGGACAGTTTGAAAACTGAGTGGACGTACCCGCTTCATAATTTGATAACGAATATGACGTGACATAGGGCCGTAAACCTGCATATCTCCCCAGGCGCCGCGCCATTTTTGATCATAGTATTTTTGATAATCCATAGCAGATGTTAATCCTGATGTCGGTCAGATGATAAATAGCGTTAAAAGGGATGTCAATACGAATGGACTTCCTAAAAAATGATTTGTTCCAGCCCTGTTTTTAAATCGACATGGGGTTTCCAGCCAGTTTCCTGATGAAGTCGGCTAACATCTAAAATGTTGGCGGGCGCATCAAACCAGCGTAGGGGCTGCTGCTGAATCAAAAGTTTTGTGCCAACCCGATGTTCAACCATTTCTATCAACTCATGTAAGGATGTTCCCTGCCCCGTACCTACATTAAAAGTAGTTTGAGTTCCCGAATAAGCTGCTAATCTGGCAAAAGCCTCTGCCACCTCATCCACCAGAATGTAATCCCGAATAATTGACCCATCCCCATAGAGGGTTATCGGATGATGATTTTTAGCACACCACAAAAATCGCGCGACTGCCCCCTGTACCCCATCTGCATTTTGACCAATCCCATAGGCATTGGCAGGCCGGACAAGGAGATAAGGCAGCCCGTATTTGAGGTTAAACAACCGCAAATAGTGTTCTACAATGAGTTTGGAAACGCCATAGGGCGCAATTGGACGCAGGGGATGATCTTCTGGAATAGGAAGATAGTCTGCCGGTCCATAAATTGCGCCTCCCGTGGAACAAAAAATAACACGCTGAACCTGTTTTTCCACGCACAGTTCAAAAAGGCGCATCGAATTCAGCACATTTTCATTTAAATCTGCCCGGAAGTTTTCTACGGAAGTGGTCGGGACACTGCCCCATATAAAATGATAAACAAGGTCTGCCCCCTCAAGGGCGGTGCTGAGAACAGCAGAATCATTCCAATCCCCCTGAAGATAACGAACGTGAGCGAAGGGCTGGCGGGCTTGCCTTCGACTCAAAACACTTACTTCATATCCCATCTCAACCAGCCTGGGAACAAGATGGCTGCCGATGAAACCTGTGCCGCCTAAAACTAAACAGTGCATTCGCGCACAGCCTGATTAAATAAGTGAAGATAATTCTGGATGAAACCGTGCCAGTTGTATTTCTGGGCTGCACGCTGTCCCGCCTGAGACATCAGGTGGCGCTGCTGAGAGTCGTTAATGATATGGGCGAGCGCTTCAGCCAGTGCGTCAGGCTGGCCGGCCGGAACAAGATGCCCTGTCACTCCCTCCTCAACCAATTCCTGTATCCCCATAATGTCCGTCCCCACCACAGGCAGCCCGCAGGCCATGGCCTGAACCACCACATAGGGCATCCCTTCATCTAAGGAGGGTAAGCAAAAAATATGGGAAGCTCGATAGCGATCCGCCAATTGTTCAAAGGGACACCACCCCGAAAATTCGACCACACCCGTTAAGCCTAACGCCTGTGCCTGAGTTTGCATTTCAGCCAAAAGCGGCCCGTCGCCAATAAATTCAATCACAAAAGGCTGTTGCGTTTTTTGCCGTAAGCAGGCCGCGGCTTTTAATAAATCGACCGGCGCTTTCTGCCGCACCAATCTGCCAACAAACAAAATACGAATCGGTAAATCAGGCTCCTCGGATGGGGGGTAAAACATATCATGATCGACCCCGTTGGTAATGACAAAAATTTCCAGTTCAGGCGTCGTCTGGTTGGCAAGTTGGGCTAACCCCACACTATTCGCGCTGACACCCCCTGCCGCCCGCCAGATTCTTTTGATGAAAGGTTTGCTCAGGGCATGGTACAGCCGCAAATCATAGGGCTGAAAACCCGGAACATCTCCGCCCAGCAAAGACACCGTATAAGGGATACCTGTCATTTTATGAATAAACCAGCCCACTGCCCCGCTTGGCATCCCAAAAAAAGTTGCCATGACATCGGGTTTCCATTGACGGACTAAACGCCAGCCAAACCAGCAAGCGCTTAGAATAAACGTGATCATTTCAAACGGCGTGGTACGCTCCGCTTTTCGACGGATAGCGGGTACGCGATACACCTCATACTTATTGACTTTTTCATACCGGGGTAAACTGCCATAAGTGCCAGTCAGAACTTTAATTTCATGCTCATGAGAAAGACGTTCAGCAACTTGATAAGAGGCAGTGGCGCCACCTCCCCCTATAGGTGGAAATTCATAGTTGATGATAAGAATTTTCAATCAGGCTGTCCTTCCTCGTAAGCGTTGGCAATTCTACACACGTTTGTGTCTATCGAACAGACAGACCTAAAGTACCACCGCCGAATCGGTTAATATGAGATAAAATAGATAAAAAATTCAAGGTGGTAAGATGCGGAACGGGTTTTTGTGGCTTATCCTGTTGATTCTGGGCATCGGTGGGCTGCTGGTGGGGGGGGTACTGACTTCAACTTCTACCGCCGGACTGCTGCTTCTGGCAGTTGGGACGGTGAGTATGGGTTTGTTTGTCCAATCTAGTCGCAAGCGTACCCTTACACGCAGCGAACGCGAAACGTATGCCTGGAAACTGCGCGGTTCGCGGGAACGGGAGCGTGCCTTCTACGAACTGGCGACCACCCTGAGTTTAACGCTGGATTTTCAAAAAGTGCTGGAAGCCACCCAGGAAATCGGCAAACTTGCCCTGCGTGACCCCAATTCCAATGAGCGCCTTATCAGCGTTGTGTTTTTGTTCCGGGGGGAAAAACGTGAGCTTCACCCCCACAGTTCACGCGGGTTAACCTCAAATGATGCCAAACGTCCTACCGCAGGCAAACAGGGCGTTCTGGGGCTGGCACTTCAGCAGGACGATCCAGTTTTTGACACGAACGCCAAAAAAGACCCGGAACTAAGCTACTATGCCGGACTGCAAGCCTGCCAGTCCATTGTAGCGATTCCTCTGCGAGCCGGATTTGAAGAATACGGGGTGATGATTTTTGGCAGCGAAAAACCCGATGCATTTTCCGATGAAGCGGTGGATATGCTCAAGGCCATCGGTAAACAGGCGACGATTGCCCTGCAAAATGCCTTTTTGTATCAAAAACTGCTCACGGAAAAGGAACGCATTGTTGAAGTAGAAGAAGACGCGCGGAAAAAACTTGCCCGTGATCTGCATGACGGCCCGACTCAGAATGTCGCTATGCTTGCTATGCGGGTAAATTATATCCGCCGCAGTATGGAACAGCAGCCGCAGCAGGCAATTGAAGAACTGGGCAAAGTAGAAGAACTTGCCCGCCGTACCACCAAAGAAATCCGGCATATGTTGTTTACTATGCGCCCGCTCATTCTGGAAACCCAGGGGTTAGTAGCGGCGCTGCATCAGCTTTCCGAAAAAATGCGCGATACCCATAATACGAATGTGGTCATTGAAGCGGAGCAGAATATCGAAAAATGGATGGACAGCCACGCGCAGGGGGTGGCCTTTTATATTATTGAGGAAGCGGTTAACAATGCTCGCAAACATGCCCAGTCCGACCATATCTGGGTGCGGCTGAAACGGCAGGGAACCTCCTACATCATTCTGGAAATTGAAGATGATGGCGTTGGTTTTAACATCAGTGATGTGACCACTGATTATTATTTACGTGGCAGCCTGGGCATGATCAACATGAAAGAACGGGCTGAACTCATCGAAGCCCAGCTACATCTACACAGCAAACCGGGGGTAGGGACGAAAATCAGCGTTGTTGTTCCCATAAAACAGCAGCCATCAGAAACCACCGAACCCATACGACCCGCTACTACCGTAGATAACCCGTTGCAAATTTCAGCAGCACCCCCTACGCAGCCGCAAAAGGAGAAAGCCAATATTCCTTACGCAACTAAACGTTCACCTGGCGTGTGAAACACGGTAGAATGTGTCAGCGTTGTTAAGGAGTTATAACTGGTATGCGTGTACTGATTCTCGGCGGGGATGGTTATTTGGGCTGGGCAACAGCCATGCGTTTTTCTCAGCAGGGGCATGAAGTTGCCGTTGTTGATAATTTTCTACGGCGGCGGATGCACCTGGAACGCGGGACAGACAGCCTGACTCCGATTCGCCGTCTGCAAGAACGGATTGAAACCTGGAAAGAAATTACCGGAAAAACCATCACTGCCTATGTGGGCGACCTTCAGGAATGGGAATTTACCAGCCGAATCATTAAAGAGGTTCGCCCTGAAGCGATTGTCCACTATGGCGAAATTCCAAGCGCCCCTTACTCGATGATTGATGTGCATCATGCGGTACAGGTGCATCAGAATAACGTGAATGGAACATTGCATGTGCTGTTTGCCATGCGCGACTATGTGCCGGACTGCCACCTGATTAAACTGGGGACGATGGGGGAATATGGCACGCCCAATATTGATATTGAAGAAGGCTGGATTGAAATTGAACACAACGGGCGTAAGGATACCCTGCCTTTTCCCAAGCAGCCGGGGTCTTTCTATCACCTGACCAAAGTGCATGACAGCGATAATATCATTTTTGCCTGCAAAATCTGGGGGCTAAAGGCTACGGATTTAAATCAGGGGGTGGTGTATGGCATTGATACCCCCGAATCGGTGCTGGATGAACGGTTGATTAACCGTTTTGATTATGATGAATGTTTTGGCACTTACCTGAATCGTTTTGTGGTGCAGGCCGTGGCGGGAATTCCCTTAACCGTGTATGGCAACGGCAGCCAGACTCGCGGCATGTTGGACATTCGGGACACGCTGGCCTGTGTGGAACTGGCGATGAACAATCCACCTAAGGGCGGCAGGATGCGTGTTTTTAACCAGATGACCGAAACCTTTAGCGTGATGGAGGTCGCCAAACTGGTGCAGGCGCAGGCCGCCAAATTAGGTCTGCACGTTCAAATTGCTCATTACGAAAACCCCCGTTGGGAATTGGAAAATCATTATTACAATCCCAAACACAGCCAGTTGATTGATTTGGGTTTAAAGCCACATTATCTGGCGGATACCCTGGTCGAGAGCATGATTAAACGGGTGATGCAGTATCGGGATCGGATTATTAAGGATGAAATTGTGCCGCGTATCCGGTGGGGCAGTGGCGATGCTGAAACCAAAGTCACCATTCGGGAGTATGAACCCGAACCCATTCCAGCCAGTGATTAAACAGGTAACGTCGGGTTGAATCCCGACGTTTTTCTTTATTTTGCGGGTTTAAAGCTCAGCGTACATGGATAGGTATTGTCTAAAAACATGAAGCCATGTTTGGAGACAATCGGGCGGCTCATGGGGCTGGCGTCGATGGTTAAAAAGTGGCAGCCACGCTGTTTGGCATCTTGAACCCGCGCCGCCAGCAGGGAACTGTATACCCCGCGCCCACGATAGTTAGGCAGCGTTGCCCCACCCCACAGGGAGGCAAACTGCGTATCAGGGTGGTAATACATCCAGGCCGAACTCACAGGCATCCCATCTATATAAACCGCATAAACAGAGAGCGTTTCAGGCCGTTTTTGTAAATCCTCCTGAAGCTGCTTTTCCAGGTCAGAATAATCTTCGCCCGCCCAGACCTTCCTCTGCACGGACAAAATTTCTCCAACCCGGGACGGGTCTGTAATATGCTGGACATCGACTTTAGGGGGAGCGAGCAAAAAGGCAGGGGCGTTTGCAACATCCAGCGCCATCAGCGCTTCGGCCTCCCCGACCTCAAATCCGAATCGCTGGAGGCGGGTTTTGAGGTCGGCGGGCAGGTCATGGTCATAGACTTTCCACTCTACCGGATGCCCTAATTTTTCAAAATAAGCAATTTCATTCTGAATAATTTCATCAGCATTGGCTTCGGTCAGCGCGGAATACAGGATAAAACTCTGCATCCCACTCAGAGAAAGATGACGAACGACATGCGGGGTTTCTTCCCTTTGGGTATCAGGATAAAGGATTCCGTGACGCATCTGACGGTCATATAGTTCAAGGACAGCTTTTGCATCCATGTCCACCTCTGCGAGTTTTAGTGTATAGACTCTACGGTAGTTTTTGCTGGATGCAAAGCACTTCAGGAAGCCAATTTTTCGATGTCCTCTGGTGTTTCGACAGAAAATCCGGCGGCGCTGCGGTCAATACGTTTAAGAAGCCCTTTTAAAACCCCACCTGGCCCCATTTCCACAAAGGTATTCACGCCAGCAGACAGCATGGTCTGGATACTTTCCGTCCAGCGCACGGGAGAGGTAATTTGCACGGCAAGCTCATGCCGAATCGATTCAATATCGGTCATAGGTCGGGCGGAAACATTGGCAACGATGGGAATACGTGGGACTTGCAAAGGGGTCTGTTCAACCGCCGCTTTAAAAGCTTCTCCCGCCGCTTGCATTAGAGGGGAGTGGACGGCTACACTGACCGCCAGCTTTACGGCTTTTTTTGCGCCGCGTTCAGTCGCAAGGGCTAAGGCTTTATCCAGCGCCGTATGGCTGCCCGAAATCACCACCTGCCCGGGACAGTTATCGTTTGCCAGCACGACCATTTCTCCGGTAGCCTGCTGTGCGTCGGCACAAAGCGCCTGCACCGCTTCCACATCTAGCCCCAATAGGGCGGCTACCGCACCCGGAGATTTTTGACCCGCGTCCCGCATCAGACTGGCACGTTTATGCACCAGCCGCAGCCCATCTTCAAACGTGAGCGCCCCAGCAGCGAACAGGGCCGTAAATTCGCCCAGACTATGACCCGCCACAAATGCGGGCGAAGCCGGTATTTTTTCGTTAAAAGCACGGAAAGCGGCTGCTCCTGCCACATACAAAGCAGGCTGGGTATGAATCGTTTCGTTAAGTTGTTCCGCTGACCCTTCAAAACAAAGCTGCGCCAGGTCATACCCTAAAATAGCATTGGCCTGTTCAAAAGTTTCTTTTACTACCGGATAGGTATCCGCCAGCGCACGGCTCATGCCTACCGCCTGGGACCCCTGCCCCGGAAATAAAAATGCAGTTTGCTGCCACTTCATTTTATTTTCCTTTTCATAATGGAGTGATAGATAATTTATTATAAATCAAAAAGCCGCAGCAGGGCGGCTTATGACGGTTCAGGTTGCATGAATAGGTTATGCTGTGGTTTCTTCAATCTCGAAAACAACTCTGCCATTGTATTCGCCACAGGCGGGGCAAACCTGATGAGCAGGTCGGTAAGCATTGCAGTTATCGCATTTTACCAGATGCTTTAATGAAAGTGCATCATGGGCGCGACGGTTGCGCTTACGACGCCGCGACAATTTTCGCTTGGGTAGTGGCCCCATGACTCGATTTCTCCTCGCGCAGGGTCAGCGCACGAACTTAAGTGGTCGCATTATAACAGTGTGACCCTTAAAGTCAAGAGCGTTCCTCAGCGTCTACCATGACCTCCTGACGCTGTGGAATCGGCATGGTGGCAGGGGGTTCTGCGGGCGCAGCAATAGCCTGCTGCGGCACAAGCGCCGCCCGTGCTTCCCGATCCTGAACCACTTTAGCGACCCCATTTCGCACGACGGTCAGGGTTCGCAGAAGCTGGCCTTCCAGTTCACGCAGCACATCCACCACGTAACTATCGGCATCTGCCCGCACCTGGTCGGCCTGAATCTGTGCCTGTTCCAGAATGCGCTGCGCTTGATGCTGTGCTTTCAGCACGATGGCTTCCCGGTCTAGCATTTCTGCGCTTTTTTGTTTGGCATATTCAACGATTCGTTCCGCTTCCTCATGTGCCTGGGCAACAATCCGGTCACGCTGAGAAACAACACGGGTGGCAGTTTCGATTTGTTCTGGCACGGAAATACGCATCTGGTCAATGATGCCGAGCGCACGTTCTTCATCAATGAGCGTATATTTGCTCATCGGAAAATGACGGCCTTCGTCAATTAGGTCTTCTAAACGATCTATCAGATGTTGAATGTCCATGCACTTTTTTCCTACTCTTGAGACTGTAATTCGGCATAGCGGCGTTCCAGAGCCAGCCGGACATATTCAGGAACCATGGAGGAGACATCTCCTCCCAGTGACGCGATTTCGCGTACTGTACTTGAACTGATATGAATCGTTTCTTCGCTGGCAATAAAGCTAATGACTTCAATATCCGGCGCAAGCCGATGATTTGCCAGCGCCATTCGGAACTCAAATTCAAAGTCCGAAAAAACCCGTAGACCCCGCAGCATAACAAACGCGCCAACGGATTTCACATAGTTTACTGCCAATCCTGAAAATGACGCAACCTTAACATTGATTAATCTTTCATGAGTAAGCGACTCCTGAATCAGGGCGATACGCTCATCTACATTAAAAAGCTGCGGTTTGTTAGGATATTCGTACACAGCAACAATGATTTCATCAAAAACACGGGCGGCTCGCCGCATAATGTCGATATGACCATTATGAAGCGGGTTAAACGAACCGGGGTATACTGCCCGTCTAAACTGACCGTTTTGCATAGGGTGTCCTTTAACTGACATCGGCGCGGCTGTCCTGTTCTCGTTTGACCTGCCGCGCAAGAAGTGCATGTTCTGGAAGATTCAAATCCGGGTCCTGGGCATAAATCGTTTTGCTTTCCTGCTGAGCAAGCGCCACCAGACGCGAGTCCATGGTCTGAGACAAAATTTCCTGTCCCAGCCCGCTTTGCCGCAGCCCTAACAGGTCGCCTGCCCCGCGAAGCTGCCAGTCCAATTCCGCCAGTTTAAATCCGTCGGTGGTATCTTCCATAGCTTTAAGGCGGGGCGTTAATTCATCCGCTAGCAGCATACAGTAGGATTTGACGCTGCCGCGCCCCACACGCCCGCGAAGCTGATGAAGCTGTGCCAGCCCGAATCGGTCTGCATTTTCGATGAGAATCGCGGTAGCGTTGGGAACATCTACCCCCACTTCGACCACGGTTGTAGATACCAGCACCTGAATTTCATTGCGGACAAATGACTGCATGACCGCTTCTTTTTCGGCGGGGCGAAGCCGCCCGTGCATCAGCCCGACTTTAAATTTGTAAAAAATCTTTTGAAGTTCCTCGAATCCTTCCACTACTGACCCCGCTTCCAGCGATTCGGAGGCTTCCACCAGAGGATAAATCACATAAGCCTGCTGGCCGGGCATCAGCACGTTTTCTTCGATAAACAGATAGGCTTTGGTGCGCTGCGATGGGGTAATCACACGGGTTTGAATGGGCGTGCGTCCCGGCGGCATTTCATCCAGCACCGTTAAATCCAAATCTGCGTAGGCGGTGAGTGCCAGGGTACGGGGAATCGGGGTCGCGGACATAACCAGCAGATGAGGATTTGTACCTTTGCCGCGCAGCGTACCGCGCTGCTCTACCCCAAAACGGTGCTG
>CAZKZS010000117.1:0-13526 GCA_964557285.1 uncultured Anaerolineae bacterium
CATCCTGAACGCGGTTTTAAATGACCCGATTCCCAATGTACGGCATATTCGGCCGGATGTGCCGGAATCGCTGAACAGCCTGATAAAGGAGATGCTTCAGCGCGACCCGGAAAAAAGGCTGCCGGATGGAAATGCCGTTTACAGGGCGTTGCAGGAAATTCGCGCCCATCGTTAGTATTTGTTAACCGACGAACGGCAAGGATAACTTGCCGCCCTATACCACAGATGGTAAACTGCAAGCAGATTCATGGAGAAGTACATTATGCGGAAGTTGACCCTCTTGTTGATACTGGTATTCGTTCTGAGCGCGTGCTTTAAAAACGCCGGGAGCGATACCCCCACAGCGCAGCCCATCAGCTTGGTAAGCAGCAGTGGGAGCGTGGTTCAGCCTACTCTGGAAACCCCACAGGTCAGTCCAACGACAGAAGTGATCATCACAGAAGAAGCGACGGAAGCGGCGGCCACCCCAACAGAGGAAGCAACTGAAGTGGTTGTTGTGCCAACTGTCACCGCAACGGAATTTGTGCCACCTTCGGCAACAGCAACACGGGCGGTCACTGCTACCGCTACACAAACAACAGTAATTGTTCCTATTGGCCCGCAGGCTACTTTAACCATGATAGGCAGTGGGCAGGGCGGTGCTGGCGAAGAAACTGAAGCTATTCCCCTGGGCGAACCGACTCAGGAAGTTTTTAATGCCACCCAGATAGCGATGGCTCAGGCCACCAGCACGCCGACTCTGACCAATACACCTATTCCAACCAATACCCTGCTGCCGACAGCCACACAGACTCCTCAGCCGACGAATACCGCTACCTCAACCAACATTCCGGCGGGGTCACAGTTGGGGCAGCCGACCTTCACCACTATTCCCCTGGTGGTTGTGGAACAGCCTACTGCCACACCGACCTTTGGAACAGGAGGGCCGCTGCCAACTGCTACCACGATAGATGTGGCTCAACTTCCAACGCAGCCGGGACTGACCGTGAATCAGATGACTGCCACTGCCGTTATTCAAAATGCAACAGCAACGGCAAACGCGATTTTTGCACTTCAAACCCAGCAGGCGGGGGGTGCAGTAGTAGCTTCGCCTCAGGTGCTGACCCCCGGTGCTACGGTACAGGTTCAGCCCACTGTAGCGACGACGGACTGCGAATATCTGGTGCAGATTGGCGAAACGCTGAGCGAAATCGCCCGTCGTTACAATTTGACCACCGACCAGATTGCCAATTATAACAGCATCACCAACCCCAACCTGATTCGGGCGGGGTATCCGATTATTATTCCGGGATGCGGGCGGGTTTCTCCTACCGCAACTCCCATTGCAACCGCTATTCCCGGCGGACAGGGCGGACAGGTTTCGACCACTCCACAGCCAACAGATAACCGCTTTGGGCCATTCACCTATACCGTCGTGGCAGGGGACAACATTTATCGTATTTCGGTGCGGTTTGGGATTACCATGCGCGAACTGCTGAACGCGAATCCACAGATTATCAACATGAACGTCATTCGGGAAGGCCAGCAGATTACCGTTCCCGGCCCGCCAACGCAGATTACCGCCGTGCCGCAGCAGACAACGGTTGTGCAGCCGACTCAGGCTGTTGTGCCGCAGCAAATTTTCACGCCCACCTTTACCCCATTTGGGAACTAGGACTTTCCGCAGAACAAATGTAGAAAGGTGGCCTGAGCCACCTTTCTTCTTGAAAGGAAACACCTTTTGGCGCTTGAAGTATTAAGCAGTAAAACCCTCTACACCGGAGATCACACCACCATTGTGGAAAAAGAAGTACGCCTGCCCAATGGCGACCTCCGGCGGAAAATGGTCATGGAGCATCCCGGCGCAGTAGCCATCGTTCCCCTGATGGAAGATGGGCAGGTGATTCTGATTCGCCAGTATCGGCTGTCTGTTGGTGATTATTTGTACGAAATTCCGGCGGGAACACTGGAACAGGACGAAGATCCGCGTTTATGTGCCGAACGGGAATTACAGGAAGAAGCGGGGTATTTTCCTGGCACGCTTATCCCCCTCACCGGATTTTACGTTGCGCCAGGGGGGTCAACTGAATATATTCATGTTTTTCTGGCACGAGATTTGCGCCCCAGTTTGTTAAATAAAGATGATGACGAAGAAATAGAAGTGATTTCTATATCTATGCAGCAGGCATTAGCCATGATCACGCGGCAGGAAATTCGTGACGCCAAAACGATCATCGGGTTATTATACGCGGCGCATTTATCCAGTTAACACAAACTACTCGCCACACTGGAATCTGTCTGTTAAAATTCTGGCGGGGCGATGGTTGTAATGTAAGGACAATATGGAATGGACTTATTCGATAAGGTATCAGGATTTACACGGGCAAAAGAGGCGATGGAACTGGGACTGTATCCCTATTTCCAGGCGTTAGAACGTTCGGAAGGGAATATCGCCTATTTTGAAGGCCACGAAGTTGTCATGTTGGGGTCAAATAATTATCTTGGTTTGACCAGCGACCCCTATGTGAAAAAAGCCGCCCAGGATGCGATTGAAAAATATGGAACAAGCTGCACGGGCAGCCGTTATTTAAATGGCACACTTCAACTTCATCTGGAACTTGACCGCCGCCTGGCGAAATTTGTGGGCAAAGAAGCTGCTTTAGTGTTCCCTACCGGTTATCAAACCAATCTAGGGGCAATTAGCGCGATTGTGCAAAAAGGCGATTATGTGATTGTGGATAAAGAGGCGCACGCCTGCATTGTGGATGGGGCGTTTCTCTCCTTTGGGGAAATGAAACGGTTTGTTCACAATGACCTTGAAAGCCTTGACCGCGTGCTGGAATCGCTGCCCGAAGAGTCGGGAAAACTGGTGGTGGTCGATGGGGTATACAGCATGAGTGGGGAAATTGCACCCCTGCCGGGTATTGCACAGGTATGTAAAAAACACGGTGCGCGTTTGATGGTCGATGACGCCCATAGCATCGGCGTGATGGGTAACGGACGCGGCACGGCGGCACATTTTGGCATCACCGATCAGGTGGATTTAATTACCGGAACATTTTCCAAATCATTCGCCTCGCTGGGGGGATTCGTGGCGGGGGATGCGCGGGTAATTCACTACATTCAGCATCACGCCCGTTCGATTATTTTTTCGGCCAGTATTCCACCTTCCAATGCTGCCGCAGCCCTGGCCGCGCTGGACATCATGGAAACGGATACGGAGCGCATTGAACAACTCTGGGAAAATGCCAATTTCCTGCGGAATGGTTTAAAAGCGCTTGGCTATAACGTGGGCAATTCTCAAACTCCAGTGATTCCTGTGATTATTGGAGATGAATATCGAACAGGGATTGCGTGGCGGGCATTAATTGAAAATGGTGTTTACACCAATCCGGTTGTGCCGCCCGGCGTACCGCCCAAACAAAGCCTGCTGCGTACCAGTGTCACCGCCTCCCATACCCGCGAGATGCTGGAACGGGCGCTGGTAGGTTTTGAAATCGTCGGCCACAACCTTGACCTGATTCCTGAAAAGCAAGCAGTCTAAAGTGATATACTCTACTTAAGTTGGAAGTAAGGACAGGGGGCATCAAGCCCCCTGTTAGGTTATGAGGAGCGTAGCATGTTTAAGGAGTTTGAGGAGCGCCGAAAGCTGGAAAAAGCGGTCAAAGAACAGGATCGGCTGCCCCCCGGTCAGTCGCTGACCCTGAAATTTCCGGTGCTGCATTACGGCCCCGTCCCAATTTACGAAAATTTGAATGACTGGACGCTGCGATTCTGGGGGCTGGTGGAAGAAGAAAAATCCTTCACCTGGGAAGCCTTTACGCAGCTTCCGACCCGCATCCTGATCTATGACCTGCATTGTGTCACCCGATGGAGCAAATTTGATACCCTGTGGGAAGGGGTGCATCTTCAGGATTTACTTGACCAGGGCATCATCAAACTCAAACCGGAAGCCAAATACTGCATTCAGCATTGTGAATTTGGCTTTACTGTGAATCTACCCGTTGAGGTCATGCTGGCGGAAAACTTCCTGCTGGCTTATCGGTATGCGGGTGAGCCTCTTGAACCTGAACATGGCTATCCCCTGCGGGGCTTGATGGGAGCAATCCCCGGCAAAAAATCTCCCTCAGACCGCTATCTCTGGAAGGGGGGCAAGTGGCTTCGCAGCCTGGAATTTACTGCCGAAGATCGTGCCGGCTTCTGGGAAAAAGCGGGCTACAGTATGACCGCCAATATCTGGAGCGAAGAACGCATCCACCGCAACTTTTTTTAACCCCTCTGCCCACCTCCAAGTGGGCTTTTTTTCTCATAAGATGTTCATGCACATTTCGCCAATAAAATTTTATCCTAATAGTAGAATAACCTTCCCCCAATATTAGAATTTGATAAAAATAGTTTGTCCAACTTTTTTTTAAGAGTTGTCTATGGTATGATTAGACAAAATAGGGCTTGAGTTCCATTAATTGTGAAATTCAGCACTATTTGAACAATCTAAACTCATCGTATGGTCGTTTAAAGTGGTAGAGAAAACAGGAGGAGTATCGGAATGTTAGCCAGGAACCACATGCACGACTCAAGTTCGGACTTGCTACAAATCTATTTCCGGGATATTCGTCCCATCTCCGAACTCCTGTCTCCTGAACAAGAACAAAATCTCGCGCGACTGGTTCATCTGGGGCAGCAAGCGCAGCAGCATCTGGAAAAAGGCGGTCATCAACCTCAGGAATGGGAAGATTTACAGGCGGTCATTGAGATGGGCGAAGAAGCCCGAAAAGAACTCATCCTGGCGAATACCCGTCTGGTCGTGTCCATCGCCAAAACCTATCAGGGGCGCGGCCTGCCGTTAGCCGACCTGATTCAGGAAGGCAATCTTGGCCTGCTGAAAGCGGTTGACCGTTTTGACCCCGGAAGAAATGTCCGGCTCAGCACCTATGCAACCTGGTGGATTCGCCAGAGTATTACCCGCGCGGCAGGCAATCTGGGACGCACCATTCGCCTGCCTATCAACCAGGGGCAGCGCTGGGGCCGGATTCGGCGGGTTTCGGATAAACTTTCCCAGAGTCTGGGACGTGAACCATCCGTTGAAGAAATTTCCGACGAAATGGAACTGAGCATTGACCAGATTGAGCAAACGCTGGCGGTGGTACAGGATCCAGTGCGGATTGATGAACTCGTCGGGGAAGAAAACGAGCGTCCCTATGCCGAACTGCTGGAAAATTTTGACAGCGCTCAACCCGAAGATATTACTGCTAACAATCTGCTGATGGAAGCCATTGCCTATTTGATGGACTCCCTGCCTTCACGGGAAGCGCGTATCATCAGCCTGCATTATGGATTTGAAGATGGGGTGTCGCACAGCATGGCACAGATTGGCAAGGTAATGGGTTACAGCCGTGAACGGATTCGCCAGCTTCAGCATGAAGCGCTGCGAAAGCTGCGGGAGATGCAAAAAGAACACGGTTTACAGGACTGGCTAGACTAACCTCATTTGTTTTCCTCCTATAGCAGACGTATACGGGCAGTAGAGTATACGTCTTTTTTATGCAGGCAAAAATCTGGTATAATTAAACCGTATTACTTGAGAAAGTAACTTATGAGCGACCAGGTAATTTGCCCCAACTGTGGCACATTAGGTTCTGCCCTCACCATTCATTGTAAAAAATGTGGTTTTAACCTGCGAAATGTCAAATCGGCGGAGCAAACCCTGCTTGTATCGGAGGAATCACAGGATACCCCCAAAGAAGCGCCTGCCCGCCGCGCCTATTTTCCTAAAAATGCACATCTGCACTTTTATGCTGAACAGACTGATAAACATCTTGATATTCATTTTGAGAAAGATAATTATCTTGTGCTGGGGCGGGGTGGTCCTGAACCCAATGTCACACGGGTTGACCTTGCGCCGTTGGGGGCGGCTACGCTGGGCGTATCGCGCCGCCATGTACGCCTTATTCGGATGCCCGCCATCCTGATAGTGGAGGATTTAGGCACATTAAACGGCACATATATTAACGGGGAAAAACTGCCGTCCGGCCATGCCTACGTTTTGTGTCAGGGGGATACGTTAAGGTTGGGCGGCCTGAGTCTGAAAATCTCTTTTGTTGATTAGCCGCCCATGCTGTCCAGTAAGGGCGGTATGGGGGTATTGGTCGGGGTAGGGGTAGGAAGTGGGGGCGGCGGCCCATACTTGTGATGCTGAATAATCTGCCAGCGCGACGGCGGCCAGTATTGAATCCATGCCCGCCCCACAATATGCGAACGGTGAATCGGGCCAAAACGGGTACTGTCCTGACTGGCGTTGCGGTTATCCCCCAGCACAAAATATTCATCCTCCCCCAGTTTCCACTCCTGATCCTTACAGTGGGTGCTGGTGCATAAATCCAGCACATAGGGTTCATCAATAGGAGTACCGTTGACAATGACCAGCCCGTTAATCATTTGAATGGTTTCGCCGGGCAGCCCCACCACCCGTTTAATAAAATCCCGTTCCGGGTTCTGCGGATAGTGAAAAACAACAATATCTCCACGCTGCGGGTCGCCAATGATGTAATCGAAGCGGCTGACAATCAGATATTCGTCGCCCTGGAAATTCGGCAGCATACTGCGCCCTTCGACCACAAATCGGGCGGTTGCCAGATTCACCAGCGTGTAAATGGCAGCAATCAGTAGCAGGGTTTCCAGCAGTTCGCGGACAAATGAGCGTTGGCCTAGCTGAGGGCGGGGCGGCTGTTCCAGATTTTCCACAGGACTCTCAATTTGCTACTACAGGGAGCGTATCACAGTTGCCGGTGACTGACACCCACTCAGGGTTTGCCAGCATCCATTTTTCGCTGCGGTCCAGACGGCGCACTTTGAGCCAGCGTTCGCTCTGGTTATTCCCCTGAGCGATAACGACGACTTCTTCATTTAAATCGTAATAGCCTTCACGCTCGAAATTCGTCCCGGGGCCTGTGCGAATCCGCAGGTTGCTAATCAGCACACGGGCATTACATTCGGTGCGCGAATCGGAAACGGTTGGCTGCCCACTGGCGGGGTTCGTGATGGCATCTCCACGTCCGACGACCTGAAGCTGAATCACGGCGGGTTCGCTGGTGGAAAGTCCCCGGAAAGCGACGACTGAGAGGTTAAATGTGCCTTCTCGATCAGGCCGCCAGCGCAGCAGCGCTTCGGCGGAGGTGGTCGCTTCGGGGAAGGCTTTGGTACTGCTGGTACGTCCGCCAACACTCAACTGCACGCGGTCAACCCCATCTGCACCGGAGGCCATCACCTGAATTTCCACATCCGACCCCATCGTAACCTGCTGACCTGAACCGGGCGCGATAATAGAAACCGATGGTTGGGCATAGGTGGTGCTGGCCTGTTCTGTAGGAGAACCAGCGTCCTCCTCAATCGGTTTCAGGCTGCACGCCAGCACCGCCGCCGTAAGAAAAATCAGGGCTACAAAGCGCATGGATTACTGGCCTTCCGGAGTAGGCGTTGGGAATACAACGTTGATGTCTAATGCCTTGCGGTTGTCATCTTCGCTGCTTTCGGTAATGTTGTTACTGGAATCGACCAGCACTTGCAGGCGATAGCTGCCGGGCGAGTTAAAGGTCGCCGTAACCCCCGGAATCTCAACTTCCGTGTTCGGGGCAAGCGACTGAACCGTATAATCAAAAGCGGTATTGTTTGGATAAAAAATCGTGACGTTAAATGCGCCTGCCGCCGTTTGCCCTACATTTTTTACCCGCAGCACATACGACGCGGCCACTTCGCCACCAAGCAGCACGATATTACTTGTGCCTGTCAGGGTAGAAACCGTTAAATTCGCTAACTGCGGTGCAGGGGAGGTATTGGTCGCCACCGGAGTAGGGGAGGCTGGCGGGGTTGTGACCGGAATATTCTGGCAGCTACCGAGCAGAGTTGTAAAGGAAGCGCTGACCCATCCCCGCTGATTGTTGCTGGTGACTTCCCACCACGAGTTATCGCCTAACCTGCCCACAAGCGGCAGTTCCGCCCCTAGATTAAAGGAGGACAAAATATTATAATCGGTGCTGGGGCCGGCACGGAAACGCAGGCCATTGGTATCTACCCGCGCCCGACAAACGGTGTTTGAGACTCCGCCAGTGGTGCTGCCGCCCGTTGTACTGCCTCCTGTCGTGCTTCCTCCGGTCGTACTGCCACCTGTTGTACTGGCCGTCGTGGGGGTAACTCCGGTTGAGCCTTTTTCCCCTACGCGGACGGACACGGTTGCATCATCGCTGGCCGTCACGCCGCGATACGCCCGCACGGTCAGAGTCAGGGTTTCAGAAGGCACAGCCGCTACATAATCCAGAAGTACGGTCAGAGTCGGTTCGCCTGTTGGGTTTTCTGAAGTCTGGCTGTCCACAATGACATTATTCACCCGCAGTTCAACCCGTGTGACACCAGAACCCGTATCATTCGCCTGTGCCTGTACCGTGATTTTATCTCCCACCTGAAACGCCTGTCCGCTGGTCGGCTGGCTGATCGTCACGGTGGGTTTGTTTGGCCCGATAGGGTTGCTCACGGGGGTGGCATCTTCACCGGAATCGGTTAAGGTGCAGGCCAGCCCCGCCGCCAACAGCAGAATCACGACAAACCACACCCGGCGCATTTACGTTCCTCCACACTTGTACAGGCATTTTAAATCATTGCAGGCAAACAGCAAAACCCCGGCCAAACGAACCGAGGTTAAAAATATCTATCGGTAGATGGCTGGTGGTTAATTAGCCAATCGGTTCTTTGTAAATCACATAGCGCCCCATGTCATCCCCTTTGGCGATGCAGGTTGCCATGTCTACTTTAAATTCATGCCCACCGGAAACCCAGCGCAGCCCTTCTTGTAACAATCCCTGACCCGCATAACATACAGGTTTGTCTGCCTTACGTGACCAGCACATTGGGCAGCGTTCCAGCGTATAAACGTATTTATCGCCTTCTTCATAAACATTGGAAATCTGGTCAGAAAACTGGGTCAGAATGTTTGCCATGGCGGGCAGCCCAATTTTCATTTTGGCAGCCAGAGGCAGGACTTTGAATGCCAGATCGCCCACACCTGCTAACGCTCCGAAGCCGCGCAGCCCTTCCGCAAAAGAAGCACGTCCGGCACGCAGCGCCAGACCACGACCTCCACGCGGGCCATACATATCTTCCAGAGCCACCTGGAGAGCAGTGTAATAAGCAAAATCAAATGCTTTTTCAAGATTGTCTGGTGGATAGTTGCCGATAAATTCTTGGAGACCCGCCAGATTTAGAATGGCGTTCAGACCATTCTTCCCCATAATTTCTTCCATGGCTTCCAGGTATATACGGGCGAACTTATTAGGGTAGTTAAAACCGCTTTTTTCCGGCGCCATTCTAATTGTTCCTCCGATTTCATGCGCTGTAAATTACTAGGTGAGCAAAAGACATTTTGCCATTATCCTACGCTGCTTTATTATCACTGCCGCGCTTTACCCACAGAAAACGATTATAAACGGACATTGGATTTGTTGCAATTTGTTGCGCCTCACTTAAGCCCCTTAATTTCAAAGACCATCACGCCTTCCGCCCGCCCACGGATGGGGAGTTTACCTAACTGGCGCATATGTACCTGTTCGGTTATCCGGCGGGCAAGGGCTTCTGTGACCAGAATTTGCCCCGCCTGGGCAACTTCCTGCACACGCTGAGCGATATTGACCGTATCGCCAATCGCCGTGTAATTCATCGCCTGTGCCGCCCCCACATATCCCACCACAGCTTCCCCTACATGCAGCCCAATACCAAAACGCAACCCGCCGCCGCGTTCCTCGTTGGTTTCCAGTACCCGCTTTTGTAAATCGACGGCGGTTTGTACCGCCCGCAGCACATGGTCGGGCTGCTGCGTGGGGGCATTAAACAGCGCCATCACCGCATCCCCTAAAAATTTATCCAGTGTGCCTTCGTGGGAAAAAATGACATCGGCAGCCAGGCTAAAATATTCATTGAGCAGTTCAACGACCTGTTCTGGCGGGGCTTTTTCTGAAAAGCTGGTATACCCGCGTAAATCCGCAAACAGGGCAGTAATTTCACGCCGGACGCCGCCCAATTCAATCGCGTTAGGGTCGGCCAGCACGCGGTCAACGATACTGGGGGCAACAAAACGCTCAAACGCCTGTCGGATGCTGTTTTTTTCGTCCTCTTTACGCCGCCCCAGCGCTTCATAGTGAGAAGCATTTTCATAGGCAATGGCAGCATAATCGGAAAGGGCGCTGAGCAGGCCAGCATCGTGGCGGGTAAAAACACGGGCTTCCAGAGACAGATTTTTCACCACCAGCGCCCCGACTGCCTGCCCCGCCAGTACCAGGGGGGTAGCCATCGCTGCCGACGGTGCGGAAGGATTCACCCGTCGGGCTTCTGCAATTTCCTGGGGGGACATGACGACAGGGGAAAGCGCCTGAATCGCCTGCATTGCGAGGGCATCATCCCGGATTTCATCAATCGCATGGGTGCGCTGTTCACTCTGACGCCGAATGGCTTTACAAATCAGGTCTTGATTTTCGTTAATAAGGTAGAGGCTGACTTCTTCGCAGGAAGTTAACTGCGCTGCCGCTTCGACGACCCGCCCCATTAAATCCTGCATATTCATCAGCGCGGTGACACTTTTGCCGATGTTATACAGCACGCCTAATTCACGCACACGCTGATTCATGTCGGCGTTGGCACGGATGAGCCGTTCAGTAAGCTGTTCTTTTTCGCGCCGCAGCCGCGATTCACCCAGACTGCGCTGAATCGCCTCATACATTTCCTCTACGGTATACGGCTTTTTGACGTAATCCTTCACGCCCAGACGGTAAACATCAATGGCAATTTCTTCGCTGCCGTGAAAGGTCATCAAAATGACGGGAATATCTAACTGTTCAGCCCGCAGCGCCTGTAGGACTTCCATGCCGTTCATATTGGGCATCTGCAAATCCAGCAGCATCAAATCGGGGTGGTGCTGCCGTGCCATCTGCAAACCTTCCAGCCCATCTCGCGCAATGAGGGCTTCAAAACCATTCGGCTTCAAAACATATTCGACGATGAAATCCCGGTTTTCTTTGCCATCATCCACAATCAAAATGCGTTCAGCACCCATTCACATCCTCCAGGCGCACTTGATTTTTCAGTATAGATGAAAGCAGTTATTGGGGCAATTGAGGGGGGAGGTTATGGATAAGTCCGGCGTAAACGATATATTGTCGGTTGAGCCAGCCACGCTGACCGCCGTCCGTGACCACCAGCAGCCAGTCTCCGGCGGCATCTCGTCCAACAGGGGTCACAAGATTGCTGTGCTTAAGCTGAATCAAGATGTCAAAGGATGTTCCCGGCCCGCGTCGGATATTCAGTGAGGAAGCGGTCACCTGTGCCTGTCCTGGTGGAATATCCAGCAGCCACCCCCGCCACTGTTTATCCAGGTCGGCCAGCGTTTGCCCATAGGTCGATTCAAAGGTAACAAAAAAATCACGGGTCTGCCGCCAGTCCGCGTAGAACGCAGCATGAGAGGAGTCGCCGTACTGCTCCCGCAAAAAAAATAAAAACGACAGCCCCAGACTCATCATATCTTCTAGCTGGCTTTTTTCCGTTGGAAGTTCGTTCCAGGTGGTTAAATCCGGTAGTTCCCCCGAAAATGCCAGTTCACGGGCGCGTTGCAGCCCCGATTCAACGGTTTCTTCGGGTTCATGGAGTTTCGCATCACCTTCCCGCCACCAGTGAGGTGCATCAAAAAACTGCCCTCCCAGTTGAAACTGGAATAAATGCGCCAGTTCATGCGGAATAACACGGGGCAGGTCAGACAAAAGTGCCAGCGCGACTATGCCGCTTGTGCCGGGATAGGCCCGCCCGCCGAAATAAGCCCCAAACGCCGAACGGGTAAACGGGCTTAAGTCGGCGTCACCTTCTGCCGCGCTGTTATAAAACACGACTGCCGGACGGTAAGGCAGAGAATACCCGTAGCTGTGGCTTAGCTGCTGCATGGCGTTATCCGCAAGATGAACCGCCTGCTGTAAAAATGCGGAGGGCTGGTCATAAGCATAGAGGGTCACGGCCTGCCCTTCCATCTTGACCCACTGCCGGCTGCTTTCTACGCTGTACAGATGTGCAGCAGGTTCGGTGATGACCGAATTTCCGGCCTCGTCAATCAGATGCCACCAGCTTTTCATCTTTGTCCAGGGTGGGCTGATTTCCCCTGTGACCGAAACTCCGTTCCATGTCCCCGTGAGGCGCAGGCTGTCTCCGGCATGATGTGCCGGAATAAAAACCTCACTGCGGTAAACCACGACCTCATCCATCGTCATAAAAAAGGCGGCTTCTTTTAGCCGAAACCGGGGGGTGACTTCCAGCACAGCCGATACCCCGTCAGGAAAAGCACTTGTGAAGCCTATTTCCTCATATGTAAAAAGGCTTTCATCTTCGGCGGCAATGACCGGAAAGGACAAAAGGAGGAATAGTAAAAACAATTTTCGTAACATTTTTTCATTATAAAAAATCCTGTTGGGTTTGAGGTCATTTCTTTTTTCTATTTTTTAATTTTTCATAGATGTTTCACGGTTTCTAAATTTTTCTATTCTACATACAATCAAAAGCATGACTGCTGAAATTCGGATTTGTCCCAATTGTGGTGCTGGCATCGTGGGCAGCACCGAAACCTGTCCCCGGTGTGACCATCCATTGTCGGTGTCTGCGGAGGCAGCGTCGCCATTGTTTGAAACGATGGAAGCCATACCGGAAGAAGCCCCGACTCAACTGGAAGATACGCAGCGCCCCCTGGTTGAGCCTTCCGAACTGCCGACAGAAGCCGACGTAAAATTTGAAAATGCGCTCACCGGACCGGTAGCATCAGGGATGATTGGGGCAACAGCATATGAGGATACACAGCAGTCGTTTATTCCTGCGCCTGCTTTTCATATTCCGCCTGCGCCGTATACCCCCCCGCCGCCCATACCGGAATTTACCCGTTCGGTAGAAGGGTATTCGTATCCTTCCAATCATTATCTTATCCAGCGTGCCAATGCCTATCAGCGTGCGGGCTATCGCCTTCGCAGCCAGTCCCCGTATCAGTTTGTCCTCAGTCATGGCAAACCACTGGGTTTTGTCTGGTGGCTGCTGGCGCTGATAAGTGGAGTCGGGTTTATCTGGTATTTTCTCATCATGCTGACTTCTGGATTTAGTCAGGATGTGGTGTATATCCTGATGGAGCGCGACGGTACGCTTTACGAAGATGGGGCGGGGGCTGCCCATGTCCGTCGTCAGCGAGCGCGGGTAGGCCGCCGATGGGGGTTTTTGGGGGTTGGCATTTTTTTCATATCGCTGGTCTGGTTTATTGGCATGGTAATCGGGGCAGTCTATGTAATTGACCGCTACCGCCCCGAACTGGAAGCCGCCTACCCAACCGTAACACTTTTTACCTCCGATACTCAGGTAGACGCAGCCACCCTTGACCCTGAAAGGGTGAATCGGGCCGAAAGCGCGGTGCTGGCCTTTTCGATTTTGTTTGTGCTGTCGGCGCTAGGGGTGCTTAGCGGGCTGGCACTGACCATTGTCGGCTACCTGCA
>CAZKZS010000118.1:0-13444 GCA_964557285.1 uncultured Anaerolineae bacterium
CACCTGAATTATCCCCATACTCCACGTTTTCTGCCACAAATTCATTCCCCCAGGGATATATCAGGTTGTCCGGCCCCCGCGCCGCATATTCCCATTCCCGTTCCGTCGGCAGCCTTGCGCCCCGGCTTTCGCAAAAATCTCGCGCCTCAAACCAGGTAATCCTTTCACGCGGGCGATTATCCTCCGTCCAGGTGCTTTCACGTCCTGCCTGCCCGTTAAACTCCCGAAATTGGGCATTGCTCACTTCGTAACGGTCTATCCAGAAGGGTTCATCGAAACACTGCTGATGGGCGGGCTGCTCATTTTCAAGATATTGTCGGTCTACGCCTAACGAAACCGCATAATCTATCTGCTCATCGGTGCTGCCCATCGTAAAACATCCCTTCGGGACAAGCACCATCTCTACCCCGTTGATTTCTTCAATGTAGGGTATCCATTCATCGTTAGAATCGACTCCTGCCAGTGCCAGTTGAATCGCTTTTTCCCGTTCCGTAAGCGTCGGCGTAAGGGGAGTTTCAGAAGGCTTGTCTGTTGGGGCTTGTGTCTCCGTAGCCGCCTGACCCACTTCGGTAACTTCCTGCGTGGCCTGTTGGCCGTTATCCTCTAAAATGCCAGAAAGAAAAATCATGCCTGCTACCGCCAGCAGCAAAATTACCAGCCCTGCCCCTATCCTTCCAAACTGCCGTCTGGGGGCGGGACGGATAAGCGTCGTGCGCTGCGCCCCTTTTAAACCCTCAATCAGGCGGGTGACATCGCGGTGAAAATCGGGGTCATCCCGCACCACTGCCGCATTTTTAAACGCCAGTTCGCGTAAAGTGACCGGAAGTTCACTTTCTTTAGGCATCCGGGCGTTATCCACCAGCACCGGAATAACCGATATGTCCTGCCGCCGCAGCGCCGTTTCAACCTCAATTCGCACAAAATCGGCGGGGTTATCGAGTCGGCGGCTGCCTTCCTCATCCATCGCATTCAGCCAGCCACGCCCGATGATGACCAGCACCACGTTACATCGGCTTATTTCCGTCATGATGACCTTGCGAAAATCAGAGCCGGAAGGAATATCATCAATGTCCTTAAAAACATTGCGCTTTCCGAAAGCCTGCACCATGCGGTCATAAATCCGCCCCGAATCTTTGAGGCTGTCCGCACGGCGGTAGGAGATAAAAATTCTTGGCATTAATACATGCCCACCAACAACAATTCAGGGAATTATAACACGACCATAACACCACACAAATTTTCGTAAGGGAACTGTGTTAAGAGCATAAGCCCTTCTCCAATTTTTGGAGAGGGGTTGGGGGTGAGGTTAAAAAGGGCGGGGACAATACCCGCCCCTACATCCGTTACCCCCGCACGGTTTGCGCGTCGGCTTCGGTATCCGCCACAAATTTATCCAGCAGGCCGAGTCCCTCATGCCAGAACTGCGAATCCTGCAAATCCACCTTCAGGGGCGCAAGGATATGATGCGGCCAGTCCGAACCGCCCATCGAAAGCGCGTGCAGGTAGGTTTCGTTAAAGTCCTTCATGCCACTTTGATAACGCGCATACAGCGCCCACACCAGCAGTTCCCCAAACGCATAGGCATACACATAACCCGGCGTTCCCAGAAAATGCGGCACGTAGCTCCACCACAGGCCGTAATCGTCCCGCAGAGTCAGGCTGTCGCCAAACATGGGACGCTGCGAATTGAGCCAGAATTCGCTCAACTGGTCGGTGCTGAGTTCGCCCTGGCTGCGGCGGGCATTATGAATCGCGTCCTCAAATCGGTTCATGGAAATCTGGCGGAACACCGTTGCAAAGGTGCTGGAAATTTTTTCCATTCGCATCCCCAGCCGCACTTCAGGGTCATTCTCGCGGGCAATCAGATAATCAAACACCAGCATTTCGCCAAAGGTGGAGGCCATTTCTGCGGTGGTCAGAGGGGTGCTTTTTTGCAGTTCGCCGCGCTGTGCCGATAGATATTGATGTACGCCATGCCCCAATTCATGTGCCAGCGTCATCACGCTATCCACCTTACCCGTAAAATTCATAAACACATACGGATGGGCTTTGACCGTCGTGGAGGCGGAATATGCCCCACCCCGTTTACCCGGCTGCGGCGGCGCATCAATCCACTGGTGTTCAAAGAATTTCTCGGCGATTTCGGCCATGCGTTCATCAAAACCACCAAACGCATTTAAGACTGTCTGCTGCGCTTCCTGCCAGTTGACGGCTTTGACCTTCTTTTCAAGCGGTGCATAACGGTCATAATCATACAGTTCATCATATCCCAGCAGCCGCCCCAGCAGCCGATAGTACCGCGCTACAATATCATAACGACTGGTGCAGGCATTAATGAGGGCATCAACGGCCTCATCCTGAATCTGATTCGACAGATTGCGGGAGGAAATCCAGGTTTTATAACCGCGAATTTTATCTTTGGAATATTTTTCCAGCAGAATCATGTTAAAAACAAAGGTTGTCGCGTGGAGGTTTTGGCGCAGCACCCCCGTCAGCGAGTCGGCGGCGGCTTTTCGCACGTCGCGTTCCGGGTCTTTGAGCTTATCCAGAATTTCAGACTGGGTAACTTCGGCATCTCCCCAGGGGAAACGCCATGCCGCCGTGACTTCCCCAAAGTAGCGATTCCACGCCGATGCTCCGGTCATGGACAGTTCGCTCATGATTTGTTCTTCCGATTCCGAACGCAGGTAGGGTTTATTCAGCCGTTCGGTTTTCAGATAGTGGCGGTACTTTTCCAGCGCGGGGTCGTCAGCCAATTTTTCAACCTCATCCGGCGCGGTACTCCACTCCAGTTCAAAAAACAGGACTTTCTGATTGACCGCGTTACCGTGTTCCTGGGTTTTTGCCATCAACTTACCCAGTACCGGATTCTGGGTGTCAGTTGACCAGATGAGATAGGCATACGCGCCCAGTTTATAAAGGTACGTCACGAGGGCTTCAAATGTTTCTACCGCCTGCCGCAGGTCTTCCGCGCTGAGCGTTGCTACCTTGCCCCGATATTTTTCAGCAAAGGTTTCTGCCTGCCGCAGCGATTCCGCCATATCATGGTCAATCTGAGGGTCATCCGGGCTGGCGTACAGGTCGCTTAAATTCCAGCGCACCGATTCTGCGCCGGTTAAGGTTTTATCAGTCATGTATTTTCTCCTTGACGATAGGTGAGGATTATAGCCGATGAAAAATATCAACGAAACCTGTGCAGTTTATGGACATTGAAACGGGTGTTCACAGAGGCGGCGTAGGGTTGCCGTCAGATTGATTGTCAGGTTCGGTGCTATGATAACTCCTGGTAGTTTGTAAACAGGTGAGAGCAAGGTTTATGATTGATAGAATTCAGTGGCTCGGACATGCGTCGTTCCTCATCCAAGGCACGCCGACGATTATGATTGACCCCTGGCGTGTTGTGTATGAAGGACCTGCCCCCGATCTCATTCTCATTTCCCACGAACACTACGATCATTGTTCCCCTGCCGATGTGAATAAACTTCTTGGCCCCCACACTCAGGTGATAACCAGCCGCAGCGCCGCCGAAGTGCTGGACTGTCCGTGTACGGTTTTACGCCCCTGGCAGGTGATTAACTTTGGTCGGACGAGTATCCGTGCTGTGCCTGCCTATACGTTTCGTAGCGACCATCCCGCATTACGGGAGGACATTGGTTTTGTGATTTCTCAAAACTATACTGATATTTATTACGCTGGTGATACTGATTTTATTCCTGAACTCCGAACTCTACGCTGCGATATTGCGATTTTGCCTGCCACTTCCCGCGAAGGGCAGATGACCGCAGAAACCGCCTATGAATTTGTGCGTTCGGCCAGACCCCGCTACGTCATCCCAAGTCATATTGGGGAAGGGTACGAAAGCGCACGCCGAAGCGAAAAACAACAATTTTACCGCCTGATGGATGGGTTGATTCTGCCCCAGGGCGAATTTTCCCTGCAATAAGTCCTTACGTTGCATTCGGCATCCCTTTCCCAAAATGGTTGAAGGGCAGACGGTAGGGGCAGGAACAAGCGAACATCGTGAGCGATGCCTGCCCTTTCCGTAGGGGGCGGGAATCGGGCGTAAACGCCCTTGTCCCCGCCCCTGAACCCAAAATGGGAGGGGGATTTTTATTTTTAAGGTGTGGGAGTCGGTTGGAGCAGTTCGGGCGGCACTTTACACGTACTGTCATTGGAAACATAAAACATATCGTCGCTGGTCTGCTGGATGGTCACGGTCTGGTAGCCAAAATTGCGTGCCATTTTATCTATCTCTTGCACCGCATTTTCCCAGGCTTCCGTCAGCAAAATTTCATAACCTTCAGTGGTCGGCATTTCATACGCCCGATTGACCAGAATTTCTTCCAGATTGCCACAACCGACATAGTTACACGATTTTTCGTAGAAAAACGACTGCTGCGTATCCAGAACACAGTCCCGAAGCTGTGGTTTGGGTAGGGTAATGGTGATGCTGGTCCCATCAGTCACAAAATCGCTGTTTTCGACCAGTTGTAAGTCAATTCCCGCCGTAATCGTCATAAAGGCTTTATAGCGCATACTGCGCCGTCCGGGGATGACCCCCGGCATTTCATTGGAAGCATAAATTTCATACACCTGCGGCGAGCGCAGCGTTTCTAAAAAGGCTTCCTGTTTGAGTGCCAGAATAAACGGCTGCACATTCACTTCAATCACATCCGATTCGCAGTTGTACAGGCAAAACTCGCTGAAGGACTCCCCCAGACTCCCAAGACTGAATACTGCCGACGCCGCCACTACAATACAAATCAGAGCAAATGCGCTAATGCCTGCAATAACCAGCAAACGAAAGCTGCGTTCCAGACAGCCTGCCTGCTTGACCACCGGAGGGGAAGTCGGCTGCACACCGGAGGAAAAATTCGGCTGATAGGGTTCAACGTCTCGGTTCTGGCTCATTCACATTTCTCCCTATGGGAATGCTGCTAAAATAACACCCCATTACAACTACGAAAATTGTCGCAAAAAGTTATCGGTAGGGTATTAGAAGTACATGAGAGTATACCGAATTTTAATCGCTGCTGGATGTTTTATTTTGATTCTCAGCGCCATTACTTTCCAGACTCAGACTTCCTCCCCCTATTCACACTTTTATAAAATTCGTCAACTTTCACCGGAGCAGCTTCATCACAATACCAGTGTTGGCGTAAGCGTCAGTGTGTATTTATTCCGGCAGGTGATTGCTCCAATGCCGCTTGGCCGCGCGTTTATTTTGATTCTGGTTGGTGGTGGGCTGCTGCTGGCAGGACTGCATTTGAGCTGCTTTCAACCGGACTGGATGCAACCTGCCGATTCTTCACTTTCCCTTTCATTTTCCCGTTCCCATTTGCTCCTGCTGGCGGCGGGCATGTTTTTTTTAGCCATCGTCGCAGAGGCCAATGGTCAGGTGTTTCACCTTTCACTGCTGAAAAATATGAGCCATCATGTGCAGTTTATTCTGCTGTGTGCGGGAATCGGGCTGGTGGTTGCAGGGGCGGGCAATCAAGCCCCTCTCCCGTTCTGGGAGAGGGGTTGGGGTGAGGGCGAAAAAATTCCTCTCCTTCTCATCACCCTGCTGGCGTTGATGTTGCGCGTATGGGGGTTAGATACCACGATTCGGGTGCTGGTGGATGAAGTCCATTACACGTCGTCGGCGGCAGCGTTCTGGCATCAAAACATCAAACTGCTCACCCCGATGACCGAAATTTCGCCGTTTCCCTGGCTGTATGCGTATGGCGTGGCGGGAACAACAGAAATTTTTGGGGCGAACTTCTTTGGGGCGCGGCTGTTCAGCGCCCTGATTGGCACACTGACCATTCCCGCCCTATATCTGCTGGCAAAAACCCTGTTTGACCGCAAAACCGCGCTGCTGGCGGCGCTGCTGCTGGCGACTTTTCCGCCGCACCTGCATTTCAGCCGTTTAAGTATGCTGCATGTGTGTGATGCCCTGTCCGGCACGCTGGCGCTGGCCTTTGCCGCACGGGGACTTAAATATAATCGTCCATTGGATTATGTACTGGGTGGCGCGGCGCTTGGCCTAACGCAGTATTTTTATGAAGGCGGGCGGCTGGTGTTTCCGGCAGTGATAATTTTATGGCTGGTAGGTGGATTTTTGTTCTGGGAAAAACGACCCCCCTGGCGGGGTGCTGTTTTACTTTTGATGACGGCCGCGCTGGTCGCCGCCCCCGTGTATTACACCATCGCCGCCGGAGGAACGTCTGCCAGTGGACGGCTGAACACGGTAGGGGTAGGCAGCGACTACCTTAAACAGGTTTTGATGTCCTCACCGACGGATGAAGTTTTTCAGGCGCAGGCTGACCGTTTTCGGCAGGCATTTTTGTTGTACCTCAGCGTGCCGGATGGCAGCATTTTTTATGCGGGCGAAACCCCGCTTCTGCTGGTGTATCTGGTTCCGCTTTTTCTCATCGGACTGGTGATGATTCTGTGGCGCTCGCGGAGTATGGTCTTCGGAGTGGTGGTGTTTGGATTGCTGCTGCCGCCGCTAGGTACAAGTCTGCTGGTAGAAAGTGGTATTTCGGTGCGGTTTGTGGCAATTTTTCCCCTGATGATGCTGCCTGCGGCGGTAGGGCTGCGATATGTGATTCCCCTGCTGCTGCCGCTTCCCGAAGAGTCATGGTGGCGGGTGATTCTGACGGCAGCGCTGTGCCTTTCTGCCGTACAGGTCGCCTACTACTTCCATCCACATCTCAGGGTTTTTAACGAGCAGTTCCGCATCATCAAACCCTACCCCGATGGGGAGGACGCGCTGTGGCGTTCGCTGGATTTTCCCGATGGCACAACGGTTTATCTGGTCAGCAAGCCGCGTTTTCCTCAATTTTATGCGAACGAAGTGCTGGATTATTTTAATCCCCGCCTCACGGTGCAAAGCCTTGAGCCAGAACAAATTACAGTGAATTTTGCTGCCCTGCTGCCCTGTGACCGCACCTATCATTTTTTTATCTCCCCTGCCAGCAGTGATGTTGTATCTGTTTTACAAACCCATCTGAATCTCTCGCCGCCCTCCCGCAGCCCTTATGCCGATGACATCCCCGACATAAGGGAATTGATTTATTACACGGGTGGCTGTCGGTAGCAGGGTGCGTTACTATCGTGTCCTTCGAGGGAAGGACTCAGCATTTGATACTGGTAACGGGTGGCACAGGTTTTTTAGGGCGTAACCTGCTCCCTATTTTGCTGGAAGCGGGCTACCGGGTGCGGCTCATTACCCGCACGCCGGAAAAATATCCCTGGCTAGACTCTTTGAATGTCGAAATTGTTCAAACTGACATCGCGGACGCGGACGCCGTATACAAAGCCGCCACCGGAGTCCGGTATATTATCCATGCGGCGGGGCTGTTCCGGTTTTTTGGTGAGCCAGAATCGTTTGAACATACCAATATTGTTGGCACCTGTAATATTTTAGAGGCGGCACGGCAAAAAGGGGTCGAAAAGCTGGTGCATGTTTCCACGATTGCCGTGGCCGGATTCCCCCGTCCTGACCAGTTAATTACCGAACAAACCCCGCCGAATCCGGTGGATGATTATCAGCGCACTAAACTGGCGGGCGAACGTCTGGTACAGCGATATGTGCATGAGCATGGTGTTCCGGCGGTGATTGCACGCGGAGGCGCATTTTACGGCCCGCATGGACGGTATGCTTTTAACCGCCTGTTTTTTGATGACCCATTGATTCATCACTGGCCGATGGGTGTAGATGGCGGCAGACACATCACGTTTCCCGTGTATATTAAGGATATGGCGCGAGGGATTTTATTGTGTCTGGAAAAAGGGCGGGCAGGGGAAATTTATAACCTGTGCAGCCAGTCCGTGCCGCAGCGTGACGTAGAAAAATTGATTGCTAAAATATCAGGGACATCGGCGTTCCGGTTTCCCGCGCCGGGCAAACTGATGATTCCGATCGCATGGCTGATGACCCAGCTCAGCCGATGGACGGGGCGGGAACTGCTTTACGTCCTGACCATGAAACCGTATATTCTGGGAGATTGGAATGTATCCATTGAAAAAGCCCGCCGTGAACTGGGCTTTGAACCAACTCCCCTTGAAGTGGGAATCCGTGAAACCTTAGACTGGTACGTAGAAAGTGGGTTGTGGAAAAATGCCAAAAATCGTCACCGTTGAACAAATGCGAGCCATTGAAGCGGCAGCCGACGCCGCCGGACACAGTTACGCCGCCATGATGGATTTAGCAGGGCAGGCGGTTGCAGAACGGATTTTGCAGCGAAAAAATATTCAAAAGGTTGTGGTGCTGGTCGGGCCGGGCAACAACGGCGGAGATGGGCTGGTGGCCGCCCGGTACGTGAAAGAACACATGCCCGACATCGAAGTTAGCGCTTATCTGCTGAAACCCCGTGAGGATGAGGTTGTTGAGGCCGCGCAAAAAGCGGGGGTTTTTCTGGCCGATTTTGAAAATGATAAACAGAATCGGGTATTAAAATCGCTGGTAGCCGGCGCGGACGTGCTGGTAGATGCCCTTTTTGGCACAGGCACACGTTTACCCATCAAAGATGAAGCGGCTAAGCTGCTGCGAACGGTGAACGGGAGTGTGGAAGAACGGAAAAAAACCGTTTTTCGGGCGCGGGCTGCTGCTCAGTCGTATGATGCTCCTGAAAACCGCCTTTTTGTCATTGCCGTAGACTGCCCTTCCGGTCTGGACTGCGACACGGGAGAAACCGACCCCCTGACGTTAAAAGCTCATGAAACCGTTACGTTTGCCGCCGCCAAAACCGGTCAGCTCACCTTCCCCGGTGCGGAGTTTGTCGGCACGCTTTTTATCGCGGACATTGGGCTTCCCGAAAAATTAGAGGAACTCAATAAGATTCAGCTTGAATTGTCGGATTTAAAAACGGTAGCGGATATTTTGCCGCCGCGTTCCGCCAATTCGCATAAAGGCACATTTGGTAAAACATTTATTGTGGCGGGCAGCCTGAATTTTGTCGGGGCGGCGTATCTGGCGGGGTCGGCGGCCTACCGGGCGGGCGCGGGGCTGGTGACGCTGGCCGTGCCGCAGGCCGTCATGGGTGCGATAGCCAGCCGCCTGCCAGAAGCCACCTGGGTACTGCTGCCAAGCAATATGGGGCTGGTCAACGAAGCTGCCGCTAAAATCGTGCGAGAAGAAATGGGCGGGTATAAAGCGCTGCTGGTGGGTCCGGGGCTGGGTCATGAGGAAGATACCCAGGAATTTATGACGGAACTGCTCAGCCCGAAGGAAAAAGCCAAAAAACACCGGATTGGCCTGCTGCATCTGGAAGCGGAAGCGGCTGCCGCCGAAGAAGAAAATCCCCTGCCGCCGATGGTAATTGATGCGGACGGGTTAAATATTCTGGCGCAGATGGACAACTGGTGGAAGCTGCTGCCCGAAAACACCATTATCACCCCGCATCCATTGGAATTTGCGCGGCTGGCAAAAATCGAAGATAAGGACACGGTACAGGCCAATCGGGTGACGCTGGCACAGCAAAAAGCCGCCGAGTGGAAAACGGTAGTGGTGCTGAAGGGTGCGTTTACTGTGGTCGCCGCGCCCGATGGACGTACCACCGTAAGCCCCTTTGCTTCTGCCCGCCTTGCCACCGCCGGAACAGGGGATGTTTTAGCAGGGACAATAGCCGGACTGCTGACTCAGGGAATCGCACCGTATGAAGCCGCCGTTGCAGGAGTCTGGCTGCATGGTTTTGCGGGAACATATGATCAGTTTCGCAACCCACCTATTGTCACTGCCTCCGAAGTAAGCGAAAACCTCATTGAAGCGATTCGTGCGGTGGAGCAAGCCCGCTAGCCGCTTGATTCATCGTGCTACAATGTGGAATTCTGTTGAAGGGAGAATGCAGGGAATGACCATACTCATTACAGGTGGCGCGGGTTTTATCGGCAGCCATTTAGCGCTGCGGCTGCTGGAACAGGGTGAAAAAGTGGTCGCACTGGATAATTTTAACGATGCCTACGACCCCACCCTGAAACGCGCCAATGCCGCAAAACTGGCGGAATATCCAAACGGAAAAGTCATCGAAGGCGATATTCGGGATAAAACGCTGGTCAGCAGCCTGTTCCAAGAACATCAAATCCGGCGGGTAGCGCATCTGGCCGCGTTAGGGAATGTCCGTGCCAGCATCGGAAACGCCCCGCTTTATACAGATTTGAAACTGGAAGGGACCATGAATCTGCTGGAGGCGGCGCGAGATAACCACCTTGACCTGTTTATTCTGGCTTCCACCTCTTCCGTGTATGGCGAAACCCAGATTCTGCCGTTTGTGGAAACCGATACCGCAGACCGCCCACTTGCGCCCTATCCCGCCAGCAAACGGATGGCTGAAATTCTGGCCTATACCTATCACAATCTATACAAAATGAATATTACCGTGCTGCGTTTTTTTAACGTGTACGGTCCATCGGGCCGACCGGATATGATGCCAATGCGTCTGATGCACGCGGTTACACGCGGTGAACCGATTACGGTGTTTAACGGCAATTTGCAGCGCGATTGGACGTATGTGGATGACACGGTAGAGGGAGTCGCGGCGGCGCTGCAAACCCCATTGGGGTATGAAATTATCAATCTGGGCGTGGGGCGTCCTATTTCCCTGAATGATTTTATCGAAACGATTGAACATCTGGCGGGCAAACAGGTGATTCGCCAGCCTGTCGAAACCCCACGCAGCGAACCCCCCATTACCTACTGCAACAATGAAAAAGCCCGCCGCCTGCTGGGATTCAATCCGCAGGTCAAAGTACAGGATGGGCTGGCCGTCACCTGGGATTGGTTCTGCCGTACATTTAAACCTGTACCGTAAGACGCTGTACCCAATATTGGGCGGGAATTATCCCCGCCCCCATTTACCATGAGTGAGACTTTGAATGACCTCGCTGACCCGAACCATACCGCGCTACGCGCTTTATGTGCTATCCAGCGCCCATTTTATGCATGACTTCTATACAGGCGCCTGGCTGTTGGTGCTGGCGTCCCAGGTGTCCTGGCTGGATTTAAGTTATACTCAGGCTGGCATTGCTGCCGGAGTGTACACCTCTGCCAGCGCGATTACTCAACCTGCATTGGGAAGGTATTTTGACCGCACGGGTAAACCCTATCTGGCACTGTGGGCAATAGCCTGGACAACAGCTTCTATTGCGCTGGCTGCAATTGTGCCGAACTATCTGCTGTTGTTGGGGATGAGTGCCAGCGCCGGATTCGGGTTGGCGGCTTTCCATGCAGCCGGATTAAACAACACCAAACAACTCTCGTCCGGGCGGGCGGTAGGACGCGCAACCGCTGTTTTTTTGCTTGGCGGGAACGGCGGCTATGCGTTGGGAGCGTATGTTGGCGGTGAACTCCTTAATGATGCTGAACGTGGATACATCATGCTTCTGCCTGCTATTCTGATTATAGCAACTTCCCCCGCCTTCGTTTACCTGCTCAAACCCTATTTGGAAGGGCTGTTCAGCGAACCCCAAGCCGCCTCACACCCTACGCCTATCCTCAATGGAAAATATCTGCCGATTGCTGCCTTTGTGATGATTACCCTTATGCTGCAAACCTATCAAAGCAGTATTGCGACCTATCTGCCGCAGTATTTTAAATCGGAAGGCTACGACCTGCGTTTCGCCGGACAGGTCACGTCGCTGTATCTGTTTTTTGCGGCCATTGGCAGTTTTGTCGGCGGCAGTTTGTCCGACCATTTGCCGCGCCGCACCCTGGCAATTGGCACGTCGGTAGCGCTTGCCCCCCTGACCTACTTTCTGCTGCGTACCGATGACCTGTCGCTGGTGATGGTCAGTATTCTGGCAGGGTTATGCACCAATATGTCGCTGCCGATTATGCTGCTGATTGGACAGGAAATTTTGCCAGGAGGAAAAAACCAGGCGGGGGGATACGCTTTTGGCCTGACCTTTTTGGCGCGTACTGTTGGGGTAAGTCTCACAGGGCCAGTAGCCGATGCACTTAGTCTGCGAGATACATTGACACTGGTCGGGTTTTTGCCGCTTGCCGTGATTATTCTGTTTGTTTTTCTGCCGTCGCGTCCGGTTGACAGTTAAAAAAGACGTGGTATAGTGTTGTTGTTCGCATTAAAAGAAGGGAGGCAAACTCGATGTCCCAATTCCAACATCTCCATATGCTGAGTGCGCCTGCCCTGCTGAGGATTCCCCTGCTCTAAAATCGACTCTCCGCAGAATCAGGCGTTTGCCGTCCGGTCTGTTTCATAACATCTAAGCCGTTCTGTGGAGAATTTAACTTGTCTACCCAATATGAGTCCTATGAGGAAATGTTTGATCCGATGCGTCATGACCGTCAGGCGCGGCGCAAACGGAAACCCAAAGTCCATCATCAGCCTAAAAAATCCAGGCTGCAAATTCTGGTGGACTCTGCTGAAGAAGCCGAAGGATTAGAGGGTGGTTTCACCCCCACCTACACCCCCGGTCCCTTTGAGCAAGGCTGGCTGCTGCAATCCCTGAAACCCTTTTACGACCAGGGGCTGCTCAAAGATGTTCTGGGACGGGTCAAAGGGGGCAAAGAAGCCAATGTTTATCGCTGTTTAGGAAATACGGGTCTGGTTGCGGCTAAAGTTTACCGCCCGCGTATGTTCCGCAACCTTCGCAATGACAAACTCTACCGCGAAGGGCGCGGCATGGTCGATTCGGAAGGGCGTGCCGTAAAAAGTAAGGATTTTCGTACCCACAAAGCGGCCAGCCAGAAAACCTCCTACGGTGAACAGGTGCAGCATACCTCGTGGCTAATGTACGAGTACAAATCGCTGCAAACCCTGTCTCAGGCGGGCGCTGCCGTGCCGCAGCCGATCGCTACCAGTGGCAACGCCATTCTAATGACCTATTTGGGCAATGAAAAAATGGGAGCGCCCGCCCTCAATGAAATCCGGCTTTCGCAGGAAGAAGCCGAATCGTTTTTTGAGGAAATCCTGCAAAATATCAATCTCATGCTGACTCACGGCATGATTCACGGGGATTTGTCGCCGTACAATGTGCTGTACTGGGAGGGCAAAATCACCCTGATTGATTTTCCTCAGGTCACGAACAGCCGCACCAACAGCCGGGCGTATTTTATCTTGCGCCGTGATGTACAGCGGATTTGTGAATATTTCGCCCAGTACGGCCTCTCGCAGGATTATATCGCGCTGACGGATAAACTGTGGCGGCTGCACGGCGGCCTGCATCCCAAAGATCAGGTGGACGAAGCGATAGAAAATCTGCGGCAGGAGTAGCAGTGAGTAGGGGCAGGGACAAGCGAACGCAGTGAGCGATACCTGCCCTTTTAGCGATTAGCAGTTAGCGATTAGGGTAGGGGCGCGGTCTTAAGCGCAGCGTGACCCGCCCGCAGAAGCCCCTCTCCAAAAATTGGGGAGGGGTTTGGGGTGAGGTCAAAAAAGGGCGGGTATCGCCCCTACACCAGATGCGCTAAATCATCAAAGGAGGCATCTTTCCACAGCTG
>CAZKZS010000119.1:0-13419 GCA_964557285.1 uncultured Anaerolineae bacterium
TCAGCGCTCGGCAACAAGAAAAACCGCCCCTGCGGGTAGCACGGGAGGACAGTTTATATCCGTACCGCCGCGGTCCCCGGTAAAAATTCCACCAGTTCATCCAGCGTGCCGTAAATGGTGTGCATCCGATTCGGGAATTTAGCATCCACATTGGTCATATTTTGGCCGTGATAATCCATCACCACCTGCGGGTCTTTAAGTACATGCCCTGTCAGCACGCAGACCACTTCCTCCGTCGGTTTGATGACTCCCTGCTCGACCAGTTTTTTCGTTCCAGCTACAGAGGCCGCCGATGCAGGTTCGCAGCCAATCCCCGCAAAATCGACCTGGGCTTTGGCATCCATAATATCCTGGTCGCTGACAGAGGTCGCCCATCCATTCGTTTTTATCACAGTGCGTTTGGCTTTTTCGTAGCTGGCAGGATTGCCAATGCGAATCGCGGTGGCGACGGTTTCCGCCCGCATCGGTTCAAAATGGTCAAATTCACGCTCAAAGGCTCTCGCAAAGGGGGCCGCCCCTTCCGCCTGAATCACTGCTACACGCGGCAGGCGGTCAATCAGACCGATTTCCAGCATTTCCAGCAGCGCCTTACCGAAGGCCGCCGAATTGCCCAAATTCCCCCCCGGGACAACAATCCAATCCGGCACTTGCCAGCCGCGCTGGTGCATCATCTCAATGATGATGGTTTTTTGCCCTTCCAGCCGGAACGGATTGATGGAGTTCAGCATATAAATGGGGAGTTTATCGGAGGCTTCGCGTACCAGTTCCAGCGCGGCATCAAAATCACCGCGCACCTGCACGCTGACCGCGCCATAGGCAATGGATTGGGCAACTTTCCCCACCGCGACCTTTCCTTCGGGGAACAAAATCAGCGCCCGCAGCCCTGCTAAAGACGCAAACGACGCCATAGACGCTGATGTATTGCCTGTGCTGGCGCAAATCACCGCCGATGCGCCCATTTGACGGGCGCGGGTCACTCCCGGGGACATGCCCCGGTCTTTAAAACTGCCTGTGGGGTTTTCCCCTTCATGTTTCAGTTGCAGCCGATTGACCCCTACATACAGACTCAGGGTGTCAGTGGCATCATATAATGTGGTGCTGCCTTCGCCGCGTGTCACAATCAGTTTTTCATCTATGCCGGGGGCAACCAGTTCACGGTAGCGCCACACTCCCGAACGGTCAACTGCCTTCCAGGATGACATCCGACTGCTAAACAGACGGCGTAATTCGTCCGCTTGCCCTTTCCAGAGCGATAAATCATGGATAACATCCAGCAAACCGCCGCAGGTTGGGCAGGTGTAAATATTTTTTTCAAAGGCATACTCTGTCTGGCAGTCAACACATTTCAGCAGGGATGACACGCTTGTTCTCCTCATAATAAACAAAAAAGCACGGCGGCCCGTGCTTCTGATTTCCTCAAACAGAAATAACGCGCCGCAGTTTAACCGCCAGCCGGCGTGGTAACACAGGTGGTAGCGCGTATACTCAACATGGAAGTAGTATGTCACACAAATTCAGACCTTGCAAAGTAGAAACATGATTATTTCATATGAAAATGCTGTTCTGGTGACTTCTCAGGGTATCCAGCGTTCTCCTCTGGTTATCGACACCCGCACGGGTAAAATCCTGCCGCCAGAAACCCACAGCCAGAAAATCATAGATGCCAGGGGGTTATATCTCTACCCTGGTTTAATCAATGCCCATGACCACCTTGAACTCAACCACTACCCGCGCACAAAATTTCGTCCGGTTTACCCCAATGCCTGTTCCTGGGCAGAGGATATGACCCGTCATTTACAGGAAGAACCCTTTTTCTCCCTTCAAAAGTATTCCCTCCGGGAAAAATGTCTCATGGGTGGGTTAAAAAATCTGGTTTCGGGGGTGACGACAGTTGCCCATCATAATCCCCTACACAGAATCTTAAAATCAAATAGGTTTCCGGTGCAGGTGCTTCGGCGCTATGGCTGGTCACATTCTTTGTATTTGTCGTCCGATGTTCAAAAATCCTATCAGCAGACCCGACGCGGCGTGTGGATGATTCATCTGGCGGAAGGCACGGACGCGGAAGCCGCCGCAGAATTTGCAAAGCTCAAAAATCTCGGCTGTGTCAGCGAAAAGACGATGTTGATTCACGGCGTCAGGCTGCCTGAAACGGCTGTTGCGGAATGTGGCGGGCTGGTCTGGTGTCCTTCGACGAATTTTTTTCTGTTAGGGCAAACGGCGGAAGTCAAAACATGGTATGAGGCTGGAAAACTCGCGCTGGGCAGCGATTCGCGCCTCACCGCCGATGGGGATTTGCTGGATGAGTTGAAGGCAGCCTTTCAAACAGGACAGCTATCGCCGGAGCAGCTTTTTCATACCGTCACGGATTTCCCTGCCAAAATGCTGCGCCTGCCCGAAATAGGCGATTTAAGTCCGGGCAAGCGGGCAGATGTGATTGCCCTGCCGCAGTCCCTCCATGAAAACCCCTATCAGGCACTCATTAACGCTCGCCGCAGTGACCTCGTATGGGTCAAACGCGGGGGGAAAATCCTCTGGCAGCAGGATAAAATAACCCCTACCTGTATGCTGGATGGAGTTTTGTATCGCTTAGCCCCATCTATTTTGAAACCGGTGTCTGTCAATCCTCACCAGGATTTGATGTCTTTTGGCAAGTGCATACAGGATTACAATGAAAGCGGTTAACAACAAGGAGACTAACCATGCCGTACAAACCTGTACTGCTGATGATTCTGGATGGATGGGGCGTGCGAGAAATGGAACATGGCAACGCGGTACTGCTTGCCAACACCCCTAACTATGACCGATGGCAGCGCACCCTGGAACGTTCCCTGCTGGGAGCATCCGGCGAATCGGTGGGGCTTGTGCCTGACCAGATGGGCAATTCGGAAGTCGGCCATTTAAATTTGGGCGCAGGGCGTATTATTTATCAGGATATTACTCGTATTGATAAAGCCATTAAAGACGGCGACTTTTACCAGCATGAAACGCTGCTGCACGCCATCACCAGCACAAAACTTAAAGGCGGCAAACTGCATCTGATTGGCCTTTTGGGATCAGGCGGGGTTCACAGCCACGATAATCATCTTTATGCGTTGCTCAAACTGGCAGAACAGCAAAAAATAAACCCTGTGATTCATGTTCTGACGGATGGACGGGATACCTCCCCCGGCAGCGCCGAACAATTCATCAAAAAGCTGCAAAGTTATGTGGATATTCATGGCGGCACGATTGCGACAGTAAGTGGACGTTATTATGCGATGGACAGAGATAAACGCTGGGAACGTACCAGCCGTGCTTATAATGCTATTGTTTTCCATCAGAGTGAAGTGACTGCCACCACCGCACTGGAAGCCATTCAGCAATCCTATGCAAACGGCGTGACGGACGAATTTATTCTCCCCACTGTGATTACCTCTGCCAAAAACGTCAATGTGGAGGCGGGTGACTGTATTGTGTTTTATAACTTTCGTGCTGACCGGATGCGCCAGATTGTCAAACTGTTTTTTGAGGAAAATCCTGAGAATCGGGCGGGTACGGTGCGCGTCCCCGATCTGGATTTGCTGACCATGACCCAGTATGAGGACGATTTACCCGTTAAAGTTCTGTATCCGATTGAGATTGTTAAAAATCCACTGGCAGAGGTGCTTTGTACACACGGCAAAAAGCAGTTTCACATTGCCGAAACGGAAAAATATCCGCATGTCACTTTCTTTTTTAATGGACGGCGTGAAGAACCCTACGCTGGTGAGGACCGCACGATTGTCCCTTCGCCCAAAGTAGCAACCTATGATCTGAAACCGCAGATGAGCGCCTATGAAGTTACCGACACCATCCTGAAACGGATTCAGGAACATGATGACGATTTTCTGCTGATTAATTTTGCGAACCCGGATATGGTGGGGCATACGGGGGTGCTGGAAGCGGCTGTCCAGGCTATTGAAACCGTCGATGAATGTGCCGGAAAAGTCGTGGAGGCCATTGTGAAAAAAGGTGGCGCGGCCATTGTCACCGCCGATCATGGCAATTCAGAACGCATGATTAATGAGGTGACGGGTGAACCCCATACCTATCACACCACCAGCGCCGTGCCGCTGTTTGTGATTGCGGATAAATACTTCGGGCTGCGTCCGCAGGGTATTCTGGCCGATGTTGCGCCAACCGTGCTGGATTTGTTAGGTGTACCGCAGCCGCCAGAAATGGAAGGCCGTTCCCTTATTCATTTTGAGTTATAGGGGCAGCCTGTTATCCGTCCAGGTCCCTCTCCCATTGGGAGAGGGATTTAGGGTGAGGGGTTATCCACCAGGGAATCCCCATACACAGCACTGCACCACCAATTGTTAAAATGCCTACCGCCAGCGAGGACTCAAACCAGAACTGCTGCGGGTAAAGCCGAATGAGCGTGTCGTCACGGTAAAACCGCCATGAATCCTCCGCGAAAAAAAACGCGTGAAAGGTATCAAAGAAAAAGTCCCAGCTCACCACCACCAGCACGACCAGCAGCACAATAGTAATGAGAGTGGCCGCCCCGCCATAAAAAAAGACGCTGGGCAGCCGCACACGAGAAAAATAAGCCAGCAGGACTATGCCCGCCGCAAATAAAATCAGGCTGATAGTCAGCACCCACAGCACCGCCTGTATAACTGCCTGCACATCTTCCATGTGTTCAAGTTCCTTCTCGCGGAAGGCGGGCTGGCCGTCGATTTTTAACTCCGCCAGATAGGAAATATCCTCATCGTTCAGCAAATACCGTATCCCATACGGCCCATATTCCCGCCGCACCTCGTTATCCCACCCATAGGCATCCTCAGGAAGGCGGCTGTATTCAAAATCGAGCCAGGTTTCCGTCAGCATCAGGCGCACACTGACCAGTACCAGCAAAATCGGGACAAGCGTCGTTAAAAGGAACTGGAGCGTTGTGAGCATTGGTCTGGGCAAAAAATTTTCCTTCTTCAGGGGGCTAAAGAATCCACTTCCCCACTCAGAAAAAATTCGATGGTCATATCATCAACAATGGTTTCTACCGGAGCGCGGTCATCGGTAAAAATCACATCGGAGGTTTCGGTCGCTTTTAAGTTGGCAACAGCATCATTTAACACCAGCCACAGTAAAGGATGGGCGTTCCGATCAAGCTGCTCAAAATTATCTATCAAATTGGCGGCAGTGGTCGGCTGCTGTGTTGCTACCAGAATTGTATTCAGCGAATCCGGTACTTCTATCCGATGCACCGAAGGGAACACCTGTAACAGGGTGTTTGCCATCGCTCGCTCAAGACGGCGGTCATCGGCGGTACGCCCGACATTAATCACCACCACGCCGTTATCTGCTAAGCGTTCCTGAATTTCCTCAAAAAATTCGACGGTGGTAAGCTGCCAGGGAACATACGGTACCCGATAGGCATCAATTCCCACCACCGTATACGGCCCTTCCAGACGGTTAAAGGCATAACGCCCATCCTCCACAATCACATTCAGGTTGGGCATATCCATCTCCAGATATTTCCGGCTGGCTGTGACAATATCCCCATCAATTTCAATCCCGTCAATCGGAATCTGCCCGTAGACAGCCGTGTACTGGCGGGCAATCGTGCCTCCGGCCAGCCCGATAATCACCAGCGACTCGACTTCCTCCGGCTGAAAATCAGGGTTAAAGTAGGGGGCGGCCAGAAAATAATCCCATGTTCGCCCATAGTAGAGAATATCCGGGTGATACTGAGTATGAATCCCCTGTCCCTCATTCAGCCACAGGTAGCGATACCGGTTCTCATCTTCCACAATTTGAATGTAGTTGTAGGCCGACTCTTTTTCAAAAAGCAGTCTGTAACCTTCGGGAATGGGGCGCTGCGGGAGATTTAAAATCACGGCGCTTAAAATCACCAACACCAGCGGCATCCACAGCCTGTTTCTGGCAGCGCGTTTATCTGACCGGAACAGCCCAAACAATCCCACCGCCAGCAGCCAGCCGGAAAAAATTAAAAATGTCCATGTAACGCCCGCTTCCGGTATTAAAAACAGGGTCGGGGCAAATGTACCGATGATGCTGCCCAGCGTGGAAAGGGCGTAGATAAAACCGGAAACCTGTCCGGCCTTGCTCATGTCCGTCATTGCCAGCCGAATCGTAAACGGCGATACACAGCCAAGCAGGGTTACGGGAACAGAAAAAAGAAGCAGCACCCCTAAAAATGAGCCAATCGCTACGCCCGCATTAATTTCGTAAACTGCCCGTGCTGCGGTGTAAAGCACAGGCCGCGCCACTAAAGGCACTATGCCGCTTAAAAATGCGCCCCAGCAGATAATCTCATACAGGGTTTTATGGTCGGGAGAACGGTCAGCCCATCGTCCGCCGATAAAATAGCCGATGGTCAGGTAAACGAGCATCAGGCCGATAATATTGGCCCAGACGAGATTGCTGGTGCCAAAAACACTCCCCAGCAGCCGTGAGGCAGACAGTTCAATCGCCAGTACGGTCATGCCACTGGAAAAGACGGTTAAATAGAGATACTTTTGTTGGCTCATTCATCCTATCCTAGCGAAAAGAGGTTTCACATGGCAACAATCCAGCGTGCCACCGATGCAGCCGGCATCGCGGCAGTCATAAAAACCGTCTGGGGAATCGACGCCCCTCATGCCCAACATGTGATTGAAAATAAAAAACAACTTGCCTGGACAGCCGTTGAAGATGAGCAGGTAGTCGGATTTGTAAGTTCCTTTTTGACTTCTGTCATCGGCGGGGTTCGGCGCTGGGAAGCGGATTTGCTGGCTGTGCTTCCCTCCGAACGGGGTAAAGGGCTGGGGCAAAAACTCCTTGAGGCAACTACACAGGACGCCCGCGCTTATCGGGTTAAATTTTCACGAGGGCTGGTTCGTATTGACAATCTCCCTGCCCAGAAAGCATTTGAAAAGGCAGGATACATGACCAGTGGGCAAATCTACAATTTATATTTCTGGCCGCCGCAAGAGTCAGATGTTCCAGTGACTCCACGCAGCACGGTATCCATCCTTCCCGTAGACACCCTGACCTATCGCGGTGTCTGGATAGAAGGGTTAGATGGGCAGATGGTTTCGGAGGCGGAACGCACAGCGAGCATAGTTGCAGCGCGGGCGCTGGCCTATCGGGAAGGCCGTGACCATGCCAGTGCATTAATTCCTGTAGATGTTCCTTTGCCTGTGACAGATGCCACCTTGCAGGGTCAATACCAGTGGTGGCGGCGCAGTTAGGACTATTGGACAGTTGGAACGTCCGGTAAAACTTGCTATACTATAGACAAAACCTTCGGGGCGGGGTGAAAGTCCCCACCGGCGGTAAAGCCCGCTACCCGGATCGGCCTTCTGGCCGTGAAGGTGGAATCGGTGAAATTCCGGTGCCGACAGTAATAGTCTGGATGGGAGAAGGTGATAGTTTCCCCTGACGAACGCCGTCTGTGGCTGTGCGTAATTTTTACGTACCTGCCAGCAGAGGGTGTTTATGCCCCGTTGGTAATCCATCAACCGATAAAGGGGCAGATTTTTATGGCTGTTGCCACCCAAACCCAAATTATCATTCAGCGCAACCGTAAACCTTCCTGGTTTGGCCTTTTACGCTGGCTGCTCGCACCTGTTTTTGGAATCGGGCTGCTGGCGCTGTGGATTGCTGTCGTTGAGGCCAATTATTACCCGCGTTTTATCCTGCCGCATCCAGTGGATATTTTTGAACGGATGCAGGTGTTGTATGAACGTGGGATTCTGGAACGGCATGTGCTGGTGACACTTAAAGAAGCGCTGGCAGGGCTGGCTTTTTCGATTACGCTGGCGCTGCCCTTAGGGTACATCGTTGCCCGCAGCAAATGGTTAAGCGCCCTGCTGCTGCCCTATCTGGTCGCCATTCGCGCTATTCCTGTAGTAGCAATTGCCGCCCTGATTGTCATCTGGCTGGGAACGGACATCAAAAGCAAAATTTTTGTGGTGACGTTTATTACCTGGTTTCCCTTGATGGAAGCTACAGTCATCGGTATCCAGAATGTCGATGCCCATCTGCGTGACCTGATGCGAGCATATCAGGCCAACCCTCTACAAATCTTCTGGAAATTGGAACTTCCTGCCGCCATGCCCAACCTGATGAGTGGCCTCAAAATTTCCGCGACTCTGGCCGTTGTTGGGGCGGCAGTAGGGGAATTGGTCGGCTCAAGTCAGGGACTTGCCTATCTGATTGTGTTTGGGCGTGGCACGTCTGATGCACCTCTGGTTTTTGGCGCAGTGGGGATTTTAACCCTGCTGTCGCTGCTTTTTTATAGTGTCGTGGCCGTGGCAGAACATTTTGCCCTGGCCTGGCGTCGTGTTTAAGGAGAAACTTTATGAAACGCTTTCTGGGACTCTCTCTTCTTTTGATGTTACTTTCTGCGGCGGGGGTTTCCGCACAGGAGACAACGCATGTTACTCTATTTGTGCCTTATATTCCGAACGTGCAGTTTGCTCCGCTTTACGTTGCACTTGAAAACGGCTACTTTGCTGAAGAAAACATCAACGTAGACATTGAATACAGCTTTAATGAGGCCGACGGCATTGACCGAATTGCCATTGATGATTTGCAGTTTGGCGTCCTTAGCGGGGAACAGGTCATTGTAGCACGCGGGGCAGGCAAGCCCCTGGTGTATGTTCTCGAATGGTATCACGATTTTCCGGTGGGGGTGGTTGCTCCTGCCGATTCGGGGATTACTGAGCCAGAAGATTTAGTCGGGAAAAAAGTCGGGATTCCAGGGCCATATGGGGCAAGTTATATGGGTTTCCGCGCCCTGTTGGGAGCAAATGGAATTGATGAACTGGAATTGCAGGTTGAATCGATTGGATTTACCGCGCCAGAAGCGGTTTGCACCGGGCAGGTGGACGCGGCGGTTGTGTACGTGAACAATGAACCCCTGACCATTCAGGAAAACTGCTTCGATACCACTGTTTTGTATGTTTCCGACTACGTAGATTTAGTATCCAACGGCCTTGTCACCAACGAAAAAACGATTGAGGAAAACCCCGAACTGGTTACGGGCATGGTCAACGCGATTCGGCGCGGAATCGAAGCCACCATCGCCGAGCCGGAAGCTGCTTTTAACATCAGTCTTGGTTTTATCCCTGACCTTGCGGAAGCCGATTATGAAACGCAGCTACAGGTCTTAAAAAATACGGTAACACTGTGGCAGTCGGAAAATCTCGGTGTAACCGACCCCGCACGGTGGGAAACCACGCAGCAGGTCATGTTAGATATTGGATTCATCAGTGAACCGTTAGACCCCCTTGAAGCGGCTTATACACTGGAATTTTTGCAGGCGGGCAGTTCAGACGTGACGCCCATCACCTTTTTTGTGAGTTATATTCCCAGTGTCCAGTTTTCACCAATTTACGCCGCGATTGAAAACGGGTACTTCGCTGAAGAAGGCATCCAGGTTGAAGTTGAACACAGTTTTAACGAGGCCGATGGCATTGACCGAATCGCGGTGAATGATCTGCAATTTGGCATGATTAGCGGGGAACAGGTCATTGTCGCCAGAGCAGCCGGAAAACCCCTGGTTTACGTGATGGAATGGTTTCACAATTTTCCAGTGGGAATTGTCGCACCTGCCGACTCCGGTATTGATGAGCCAAAAGACTTAATTGGGAAAAAAGTCGGGATTCCGGGACCATATGGGGCGAGTTATATGGGTTTCCGCGCCCTGCTTGCCGCCAATGAGATTGATGAACTGGACTTACAGGTAGAGTCGATAGGATTCACCGCACCGGAAGCGGTCTGCACCGGACAGGTGGAAGCCTCCGTCGTTTATGTGAGTAATGAACCCCTGACCATTCAAAACAACTGTTTTGAGGTAAATGTGATTTACATTTCCGACTATGTGAATCTGGTTTCCAATGGGCTGGTTACAAATGAGGAAACCATTCAAAACGAGCCTGAACTGGTAGCGGGAGTAACACGGGCGCTGCAACGAGGAGTTCAGTTTGTGATGGAAAATCCTGATGAAGCCTTTGAACTCAGCCTGAAGTACATTCCCGATTTGCCCGAATCAGAATACGAAACCCAGAAACAGGTGCTGCTCAATTCCATAGAACTCTGGAAATCCGACCAGTTGGGCGCAACTGACCCCGAACGCTGGATCACCACGCAGAAAGTCATGCTCGACATTGGCTTCATGGATGCACCTCTGGAAAATTTAGAAGCCGCCTATACGCTGGAATTTTTGCCGCAGAATCATGAGTAACGAGTCGCTGGTTGCTGTCTCGATTTATCACACCTATGATGCTGCCTCAGGGCAGGTGATAGCGCTAGAAAACGTCTCGTTTTTGCTGGAAAGCGAGACATTCACCTGCCTGGTGGGGCCTAGTGGCTGTGGCAAAAGTACCCTGCTGCGGATTCTGGGAGGACTCATTCAGCCGGAATCCGGTCATGTTCTGCTGAATGGCCGCCCGCTAACTGCACCACAGCGTAAAATCGGACTGGTGTTTCAAGACGCCACCCTCATGCCCTGGCGCACCGTGATTCAGAATGTGATGCTGCCGCTTGAATTTATGGGCATGTCACGCGCGGAACAGAGACAGCGTGCCTCTGATATGCTTGCTCTGCTAGGATTATCCGAATTTGCCAATGCTTATCCGTCGGCGCTGTCGGGTGGGATGGCACAGCGTTTGGCGATAGGGCGGGCGCTGATTTACGAACCGGAAGTGCTGCTGCTGGATGAGCCATTTGGGGCGCTGGATGCCCTTACCCGCGAACATGTCAGCGAAGAATTACTTCGTATCTGGTCACAGCACAAAAAAACGGTGCTGATGGTCACACACAGTATTCAGGAAGCTATCCTGCTCTCAGACCGTGTACTGGTGATGAGTCCGCGTCCGGGGCGCATTATCGCGGATATTTCTATTTCCCTGCCACGGCCGCGCAGCCTGGAAAATGTGACGGACAGCGCGTTTGTCCGCCTGGAAGCACAGGTGCGGGCAGCCTTACGGCGCTAGTAATTTTGATGATATTACCAAAATTTTTGGTTTTAAAACCAAAAATTTTGGTTTTCAGCTTGACTTTCCCCAAACTCCTTCCTATACTGGGTTTAATGGAGTAAAAATCGTCATGTCGAAAGTGCTTGATACCTGTCCCTCCTGTGGCAGCAAAATGGTCATTACACGGTTAAGCTGTACCAACTGTGATACCGAAGTGACTGGAACGTTCCACACCAGCATTTTCTCTCAGCTTTCTGAGGAAGATTTGCAGTTTGTGGAGATTTTTCTGGCCTGCCGGGGCAATGTCAAAGAAATGGAACGCGAGTCGGGGCTGTCCTACTGGACGATACGGGGCAAGCTGAATGACATCATCGAGTCATTGGGCTTAGAAACTAAAAAATCCCAGAAGTTGCCCCAAAGACGCGACATTTTGGAAGCCGTGCGGCGTGGCGAACTCTCCGTGAAAGAAGCTGAGGTTATGCTGGCACAGTTAAAAAAACGGGCTTCCGGTCAAGAAATTGGCCCTTCTGACGGAAGCCCCACTGATTAAATCAGCATAGCTTCCATTTTAAAGGATAAATGCAATGGAAGACCAGACGACTATTTTAACCCGGCTCAAGGAAGGCGAAATTAGTGTGGAGGAGGCCGAACGGCTGCTGGCACAGCTTGAGGATAGGCCGCCGCACGAAAGAAGATTCGGACGGCCACCGATACCCCCTGTGCCGCCGACCCCGCCGCAGATGCCTTTTGTATCCCCTCCCCCTCCCCCTTTCCCTCCCAAACCGCCGCATGTAAGCTGGCGCGAACACAAATTCGACTTCAAACGCAAACGCAAATTTACTGAGGGATGGTCAATCCGCACCAGTGAACTACTCACTGCGCTGCAAGCCTTTGGCATTGATGACCTTGATGTAGATGAACTGGAAACCCTGCGGGTACATCAGGTAACGCCAGAATATATTGCAGAACTACGGGAAGCCGGCCTCCGTCAGGTGACAATAGAAGACCTGGTTGAGATGCGGAATCACGGCGTTAAACCGGATTATGTGGAAGCCGTTTTCACCCACTTTCCCGATGTCACGATTCAGGACATCATTGAACTTCGGATTCACGGGGTCAAACCCAATACTATTGAGGAATTTGGGGAAGTGGGATTTCATGACCTCAGCCCTGCCGACCTGATTGAACTGACCAATCACGGTGTCAAACCCCGGCTGGTCAAAGCGATTCAGGAATTAGGGCTGAAACATCTGACACCAGATGAAATTATCGAATTAAGCAATCACGGAGTCAGTCCACGTTTTATTGAAGAAATGGCTGAACTGGGCTACAACGATTTAGATGTGGAAGAACTCATTGAATTGGCGATACACGGCATCAAACCCCGCTTCATCAAAAAAATGGCACAGCTCGGCTTCACAGATTTGGAAGTCGATCAACTGGTGGAACTGCGGAATCATGGCGTGAATCCCCGATTTTTAGCGGAAGCCCGTGACATGGGTTTCGCTCATGTGAATGTCGATGAACTGGTGGAACTGCGGAAACAGGGAGTCAAACCTCGGTCTGTAGAAAAACTGGTGCAGCAGTTTTTGCAAATGCGCCAGCAGGGAATCGATGCCGAAACCATGCTTCAGCTTCGTTCAATGGATATTGAGCAGTTTTCAGATTCCTTTGCCCGCGAAATGGCCGCGCTTGGCTACCCCAACCTGACCCCGCAGCAACTGATTGACCTGTGGGTGTTTGACATTGACCTTGCCCATGTACAGGAAATGAACGAAGCCCATCCAGGGATGTCCCTCCATGAGCTTATCAAGCTCCGCAAAGCAGAACTGACTTAACCTCCATCCCCTGCTGGGTCAGGGGATTTTTTTCATCCCCTAAAATTTAAGGTTTTTTTCTGCGGGGCAACCGCCGCGTGCTATAATGGCGGGTGGGTATCTGAAGGTTATTCCTGATGCGACGTTCTCAAATCGTCTTTTTTTTGATTATCCTGAGCGCGATGGTGATTCTGGCGATTGGCTTTGCCATGCAGTCCAGCGACAGCGCGAATGACAATGATGATAATGGTAGGGAAAATAACGGGAGCAGCACCCTTGCCGAGCCGATTACCCTGCGGGTCGCCGTGAATCCAGTGATTGAACCCTGGATTCGGGCGGCGGCTGACGACTACAACCGTACCAATCCCCGTGTGAAAGGCCGTTCGGTGACGGTTCAGGTGGTTTCTCAGGACAGTTTAACCGTATGGCAGGGTGAAAGCGGCTGGTCGGTGCTGAATCACCCTCAAGTCTGGATACCGGAAGCGGCTTATGCGCTGCAATACGTTCAGGAAGGCGGTTTTGGCCTGAAATATACAGTGCTTGAAAATACACTCGCCCAAACGCCGATTATCTGGGGAGCATATCAGAGTCGGGCGGAAGTCATTATCAATGAGTACGGTATTTTTGACGGCACAAGTATCCAGCAGGCAGCA
>CAZKZS010000120.1:0-13315 GCA_964557285.1 uncultured Anaerolineae bacterium
CGCTGCCAAACTGGATATTATCCGCGCCCTGCGATACGAATAAGACCGCGCTTGAGCGTGGTAGACGACTCCACTGGGTGAAACTTCAGGGGCGGGGACGATACCCGCCCTTTTTGGGCAGGCATCGCTCACTGCGTTCGCTTGTTCCTGCCCCTACCCACTTTTTTCGCTCTGAACCAGAAAGTGGGGGTATATTTTTTAAAAACTACAGGGGACGCACATGAATATTACGGTTGTTGGCGTGGGCAACGTCGGCGGTACGCTGGGCAAACTCTGGGCAGCCAGAGGCCATCAGGTGATTTTTGGGGTACGGGACACCCGTTTACTGCACGGCGAGTCGATTCCAAATACCGAATTTCAAAGTATACCGGAAGCCATTGCCAGCAGTGAGATCGTGGTAATAGCGACTCCAGCCAATGCGGTTGAAGAAGTCCTGCGGGTTGGCGAGTGGCAGGGCAAAATTGTCGTGGATACCACCAACCGGCTGACCGACACACCGGGGTCACAGGCGCAGGATATTGCGCGGCTGATTCCAGGGGCGTTTGTGGTGAAAGCCTTCAATACCCTGGGCGCGAACAATTTTCCGAATCCGGTTTTTAATGGGATTCCGGCCAGCATGTTCATCTGCGGAGACAATACCGCCGCTAAAGCCAAAGTAGCCGACCTTATTCGTGAACTGGGATTTGAGGTGGAGGATGTGGGCGATTTGAGTTTTGCGCCTCTGCTGGAATCGCTGGCAAAGCTGTGGATTTTTATGGCGCGGGGTGGCTACGGACGCGATTTTGCATTTAAAATCCTGAAACGTTAATGTAATGAGAGATGCGATTTCACAGGGTAAGTAGGGACACGGCAGTGCCCTGTCCCTACGCAGAAATCCCTGTAATTCATATCCTACAGGAAGGAAATCTTATGGCTAAATTTTTCCTGATTCTGATGCTGGTTATCCTGCCAATTACAGCATTCAGCGCTGCGGATACGCCCCCTCCTCCCTTTGTGGAAATGCTGGCGCGAGTGCCAATTTCAGCCGCCAGTCTGGAAAGCGCCCAGGTGCTTACCTATGTGGATTATCGGGCGGTAGAAGCGGCGCGGGCAGACGTGCCAACACCGGAAAGCTGGGCAGAATGGTCAGCGCTGGACGATGCGGCAGCGAGTTTGTGGATAACCAACGCGACCCGTATTCAGTCCGGTCCGGCTGAGGTTTTCCAGTATCTGAACCTGTTTGAGAATATGCCGCAGGTTATGGGATTCGACGTGTTTGATATAAACCGCGCCCTGACCTTTGGCGACCCGCCGGGAACAGGCTACATCTACAACGGCGATTTTGAACCGGATGCGGTAGCAGCAGCGCATACGGCGCGCGGGTACGTCCAGACGGATTATAACGGGGTGGCGCTGTGGTGTGGTGCGGTCGGCTGTGGAAACGGCTTTCAGCAAAATATTCCTGAGCGCGATCCAGTGAATATTTTTGGCGGCGATCTGGGGCGTCAATTTCCCTTTGCCCTTACGCCCAACTATATTTACGTTTCCGGCGACCTGACTCGCCTTCAGGACATGATGGATACACAACGCGGGGCGCTGGAATCGCTGCTGGATGTTCCGGCGTATCTGGCTGTGGCGGACGCGGCCACGCTGGGGGACAGTTTGCTGATTCAGGTGCAGATTCTCAGCCCGCTTCACGTCGGGTATCAGACAAATGTAACCCAACCGGAAGCCTATGAAGCCTATTTTGAATCCATCGGCAATTTGCCACCCTATGAACTGGTCGCGCTGGTGGATAAACAGGATGGAACTGACCAGCTTGCCAGCATCATTCTTGTCTATGACAGACAGGATGATGCAAAACAGGCGGCTGTCGAACTGACTCGGCGGCTGGAAACTTTTGTGCCTATTTCTCTCCGTCAGCAAGACCCGATTCTGGAAAACGAAGCAATTGCCGGAAAAATGGACGAGCCAACCGTTTATTACAGTGAAGACTCCGGCAAATGGGTTGCCATAGCTACCGCCCGCTACCCCATACCGGAAAATGTACGGTATACATCGGAAGGCCAGCCCGCCGAAGCAGGGGAATCCGGCATGTTGCGGGGGTCGGGGTTGGTGTATCGCGCCTGGATTCAGGCCCTTTTCCGCCGTGAACTCACCCCCCTGCTGATTAAGCTGGAATAGGAGAAATGACCAAAAAGGAAAAACGGTTAACAAAAATAAGGCAAAATCCACGTAATGTGTCTTTTCAAGATTTGCGTCAGGTTCTTGAAGATTATGGTTTTGTTATGCGAGAAGGAAAAGGGACAAGCCATCATTTCTTTTTGGTCCAGATTGATGACCATGTATGGACATTGACCATTCCTTTCAAAAAACCACATGTCAAGGCGGCCTATGTGAAAAAGGCTATCAAAGCAATCGATGAGATCATTGCTTTACTGGGAGAAGACTCCAATGACACCGAATAAAGACCTCAATTACTATCTTTCTTTGCCGTATAGTATTGTCCTGACGCCAGATACAGAGGATGGAGGCTGGCTTGCAGAAATTCCAGAACTCCCCGGTTGTCTGACCTTTGGTGATACTCAGGTGGAGGTGCTGGAACTTATAGAAGATGCCAAACTAACCTGGATTGCCGGACGATTAGAATTAGGATTACCTGTTCCTGAGCCGGTTCGGGCATAAAAGAAAATGCTTAGCGTGGTGATGTCGGTCTATAACGGGGAGGCTTATCTCGCACAGGCGGTTGAGAGCATCTTAAATCAGACCTTCCCCGATTTTGAGTTTATCATCTTGAATGACTGCTCCACTGACAGCACCGCCGAAATTTTGCAGCGTTATGCCAGACGTGATTCCCGAATCAAAATTCTGCATAACGAGCAGAATCTTGGCCTGACTGCTTCCCTGAATCGCGGGCTGCGGGCGGCACAGGGAATGTATATTGCTCGTCAGGATGCCGACGATATTTCCCTGCCGACCCGTTTTGCTGAACAGGTTCATTTTTTGAATCAAAACCCTGATGTGGTGCTGGTTTCCGGCAATAGTGAGCTAATCGACGCCGCGGGGCAGGTAATTGGGCATCTGAACCGCGCTGCACCGCCCGAACTGGTACACTGGTACCTGCTGTTTTATAACCATGTGAGTGGTCACAGTCAGGTCATGTTCCGGCGGGAAGCGGCGTTGAAGGTCGGCGGCTACGATGAATCGCTGCCCTACAGCCAGGATTACGACCTGTGGCTCAGGCTGCTGACCGTGGGAGAAATCGTGATGCTGCCGCGTACCTGGCTGCAATGGCGCACCCACCCTGAGAATATTTCCACACAAAAATTTGCTCAGCAGGAATACCTCAGCCTGACCCTTAGCCAGCGCGAACTCTCGCGTCTGTTGGGGCGGGCGCTGGATTTGGAAACAGTAGCACACTTACGCGGCTTCTGGCTTGAACCGTTTCCGCCGATAAGTGAAGCGGGAAATATTCATCGGCTGCTGCGGGAAGTTTATAGCACCCTCACCCCCCAGCCCCCTCTCCCATCAAGGGAGAGGGGGAAAACCACCTCAGCACCGCATGAAATTAAAAAGGTGGTGGCGGAACGCTTTTTCCGATGGGCGCGTTCGGTCAGTATTCGCCAGCACCCCCTGACCAAACTCAACCTCTGGTTTCTAGCGCTTAAAGCGTAACATCCCCATCCCAAATTCACGCGGGTTTTTGCAGCTATCAAAAATGTGCATCATAAATCGTTCGTTGTCCACATGACGGGTAGCGGCTTCTAAAATCTCCGGCGCATATAACCCAAGCACATGTCGTTCCCACGAACCAGTAGACGAGGTAGGAACAGCGTCCAGGGGAATACTCATGGTCGGCTGATATAACCGAAAGCCAACATCATGGAAAAAGTGAAGGGTATGAGGATACTTTTCTCCTACTTCCAACTGCTCTTTGATGAGAGCGTACATATGAGCATCCTGGAAAATGAAATCAGGATTCCAGCGCTCCCAAATTTGCGCCATTTTCCCTGTAAAGTCTTCTATAATATATTCCACATCTGGATCAGGATGTTGTAGTTCGTCGGTAATGTTAATGGTGATGATACGGGTTTTTAATCCCAGATAGCGGCACAACCGCGCCAGAATAAGGGAGGAACACCCTACATTAGTGCCAAATTCGACAATACATTGAGGCTGGTGATGGTGGAGGGCAGCCATCCACAGCGCGATATTTTCATAACTTTGTGACTTATACGTGTGAATGAGCCAAGCGGTATTGTCTTGCATCATAAAACGGCTTAGGTTGGTTTCTAATGCTGCGGAGGAGAAGCCGGGGAAAATCTGTAAAATTTCCTCCCAGTAGGAAGCCGGAATACCCGCTGCCCTCATCCAGCCTTTTTCCCTTGCCAACACAACAGCTTCTTCGGCCTGAAGGGTGAAAAATTCCTTGCGGGCAAAAATCATCTCATCAGGCCATTCCCACCATGCCGTTTCCAAAATTTGTTTGCGAAGCTGCTCATCCTCAAAGCGCCATTTGAGATGTTTTGCTGGATTACCACCGACCATACTAAAATCGTCTACATCTCTGGTAACTACGCTGCCAGCGCCAATCACTGCCCCATTACCAATATGGACTCCCGGCAGAATAATAGCATTTTCGCCAATCCATACATCATTACCGATTCGGGTGTAATTGCGGTGTGGCTCTGTTTGACGCTCGTGGAAAAATACATCAATTGGAAAGTTGCTGATGCGAGATGGGAAATGATGACCGGCACACAGCAGGAATTTGGTATGGTTAGCAATTGAACAGAACGCGCCAATCGACAGGACATCGTTGGCATGAAACCCTTCAAAAATGGTCTGATGACCGTGATAAGTCCATCTGCCCAGAAAGACCGTCCCCCGGTTGCCATCCTTACCGAGTTTTATATCACGCCGTTTGCCAATTTCTGATGAACGCTGGTTATAGACAGGATTCTGACTTTCTAAACCCACCGGAGTAGAAACCTCCTGCACACGATGACGTATCAGCCTTCTGGCTTTGCGGTAGACCCTGTTAAGCATCCTTTTTCCTTATAGCACGCTGGGAAATCATACTATACACCTGGCATAGGGGCGTTACAATGACAGAAATGAAGCAAGGTTAATATCGTGGATAACATTTCCTCCCCCAATTTCACGCACATTCCCGTACAGGTCAATGACCTGTTTCTCAAGTATCCTATCGGTATAAAATCGACAGATAAGCCCTCTCACCATATCTATCAGCGTATTTATGCGGCTCGATGGATTCCATTACGCTACCGGATTCAACTCATGCGTTTGTTTAAACAGACCCACGCGGATTTAAATTGGTTTTTTGAATTTCGCCCGTACTGGCAGAATATCCTGGGTGGCCGCCCACTCTGGGGGGTAGAAGATTTTTATTTTGTCAAAAATATGTATCGGCTGCGTGCCAGTCAGCTTGAAGTACCCCACGACGCCGACCCGTATGCTCATTTAGCCGTGTGGCAGCAGGCAGATACGGTTCATCAACTGCTGCACTCGCTGACAAAAGAAAATGTTGAAGAAGGTATCAGTGCTATTTTTAATGTGTTATCCCATGTAGGAACTCGACTCACTTCGCTTTTAGAATTTGGATGTGCAACGGCGTCTTACACAAAATACTACCTTGAATTTATGAAACCGCAGGCAAAAGTTTATATTGCTGATATTCAAACGGCTGCTTTTCACTATGCTGCGTATCGCTTTCGGCACGCTCCCAATATCACTCCTATTCCTCTTTTGCCAGAAACCAGCTTCCGTTTAAAGCTGCCCCATCCGGTGGATGTAATTTTATGTATGGCTGTGTTTGAGCATTTGAATCAGCCTCTGGAAATAGTAAAAGATTTTCACACCTTCCTGAACCCAGGAGGATTGCTTATTTTCGATTATGTGAAAGGGGAGGGTAGAGGTCTGGATACTATTCAAGGTGTAAACCAGCGGCAGGAAGTTCTCAACTATATCAACCAAAATTTTTCCCTTCTTTCGGGCAAACTTGATGCCAGCCAGAGTTTAGGTACAACGGTAGTTCGTAAGAAATGAATAATAGGAAAAGCCAATTTTTAACCTTATTGCCTGTCCCTACCCTAAAACCTTCCCTTGACACGCTGCCGCCTGTTGATTCAACATTCCGGTAAAAATTGTGAGGGAAATCATGTCTGCACGTCTTGAAAAATTACGCTTGATTATGCAAGAGAGCCAACTGGATGCAGTGGCGCTGGTGCCGGGGTCAACGTTCCGCTATCTGGCCGGGTCGGTGCATCATCTGAATGAACGCCCGATTGTGCTGGTCATCCCCCGCGAAGGACGCCCTGCCGCCGTGATGCCCAATCTGGAAGTGGAATTGTTCAGCAGTCACGGGTTTGACGCGGAACTGGTACAGTGGCACGACGCGGACGGTTACGACCATGCCTTTCAGGAAGTGGTGAAAATATTGCAGCTTGACGGCAAAACCATCGGGGTAGAGGGCCAACGGATGCGCTTTTTTGAAGGGGAAGCCCTGCGCCGCCATGCCCCCAACGCGAAAGTTTTTTCTGCGGATAAACACATCGCTAAACTGCGGCTGCATAAAGATGCGGAAGCCATCGCCGCCCTGCGGAAAGCAATTCAGATTTCGGAGCAGGCGCTGGAAGCCACTTTACAGGAAATTCAAGTGGGAATGTCTGAACTGCAAATTGCAACTCTGCTGGAACGGCATATGAGCGATCTGGGCGGGGAAGGTATCGCTTTTACCACCACCGTGTTAGCAGGCGAAAACAGCGCCCGTCCGCACGGCATGGTTCGCAGCGATTATTACATTCAGGCAGGCGAACCCCTGCTGTTTGATTTTGGCGCAACCTACGGCGGCTATAACGCGGACATCACCCGCACCTTTTTTGTGAAAGAGGTATCTGATGAACACCGTGCCATGTATGAAACGGTGAAAAAAGCCAATGCTGCCGGACGGAAAGCGGTTAAACCGGGAGTGACGGCGGAATCCGTCGATTTAACCACGCTGCAAGTTTTAAAAGATGAAGGCTTTGAATCGCTGATTGTGCATAAAACCGGACACGGGCTGGGCATGGATGTGCATGAAGAACCGTATATCATGCGCGGCAATCTGGAAAAACTCGAAGCTGGCATGGTGTTCACGGTAGAACCCGGCCTATATAAACCGGGTTCAATCGGGGTGCGAATTGAGGATAACGTGGTGGTGACAGACAGCGGGGTTGATACCCTGACCACGTTTGACCGCGAACTCCGTATTATTGGCTAGGGGCTGTTGATGGGGGAGCAACCCGTTACAGTTTCCATCACCCGACACATCAAACCGGGGAAACAGGCAGAAGCGGAAGCCTGGCTGAAGGGATTCGGCGCAGAAACGGCGAAATTCCCCGGTTTTATGGGCATTGAAACCATCGCCAATGCTGATACGCTGGTCACGATTTTTCGGTTTTCCAGTCAGGAACAGTTGGAAAAATGGCAGTATTCAGACGTGCGTCAGGAATGGCTCAGGCGCGGCGATTCCTTCACCGAAACCCGCAGCGATTTGCAGGTTGTAACTGGACTCGAATACTGGTTTAAGCTGCCAGGCACCGCGCTGATGAAACCACCGCCGCGCCATAAAATGATTCTGGTCACATGGCTGGCACTGACTCCCCTTTCCGCGTTTTTATCTCCGGTGCTGGTTTCCTTACTCACCTGGCTGCCCGGGGGGGTGATAGGGGCGCTGCTGCGAACCATGATTATCGCGGCGGTGCTGCTCATGCTGATGACTTATCTGGTCATGCCGATGATGACCCGCTTATTGTGGCGCTGGCTTTACCCCGGATAACCACTGCCCGATACGGACACTTCGCCGCGTTCCTGTGCCACCTGTTTTGTGTACCCGTCCGCAAGATAAGCGACGTGGGGGTCAAGTGGCAGCCCCATTTCGGCCCGCACCTGCATCAGCAAAGGCCGGATGTCGGTTTCAAACGCATCCACCAGCACGGCATGAGCGCCCAGCACATCCCCATTTTTTTGTTTTTCGTGCAGGGATTTAAAATCCACAATCAGCGCTCTGGCATAGGCTTTCTGGCAGTTCAAGACGCTGAACAGCATGGCTTCGAGTTTGGGTTCGATGTTATGGCTCTGGTCAATCATATAAGCCACATTTTTAGATAAATCACCCGCCGCCACCAGTTCGACAAAAATTTCAAACAGTTCAAAGGGGTTATTTGTACCAACAATCAGGTCGTCGTCCGCGTAACGCCGTGCATTAAAATGGAAGCCGCCTAACCGCCCCTCATCCAGCAAAAAAGCCACAATATGCGCGATATTTGTTCCCTGCGCGTGGTGGCCGGTATCGACCAGCACCTGCGCCTGTTCCCCCAGTTTAAGCGCAGTCGCATAAGCCATGCCCCAATCCGCTAAATCCGTATGGTAAAACGCGGGTTCAAAAAATTTGTATTCAATCAGCATCCGGGAGTCGGCGGGCAAATGTTTATAGACTTCGGTTAGCGCCGCTTCCATCCGATGTTTGCGCTGCCGGATGTTATCCTGTCCGGCGTAGTTAGTGCCGTCAGCAAACCAGAGGCTTAACAGGCGGCTGTCGGTTTTTGCCATGATGTCGCAGCACTCGACCATATGCGCCAGTGCCTCTTCGCGTACACGGGCGGAAGGATGGGTAATGCTGCCCAATTTGTACTGGTCGTCCTGAAACACATTTGGGTTAATCGCGCCGATACCCACCCCCAGATTTTCCGCATACTGCTTTAACCCCTGCCAGTCATGGACCTTATCCCAGGGGATATGCAGCGCCACCGTCGGCGCGATTCCGGTCAGTCGATGAATATAAGCCGCGTCAGCCAGTTTTTCATGGATGTTCCGCGCCGCCCCCGGCCATGAAAATACCTTAAAGCGCGTACCACTGTTGCCATAGCCCCACGATGGAGTTTCGATGTGCTGTTTTTTTAATTTTTCCTTGACCGCTTCTACATCAACATTTTTTTGGGCAAGTTTTTCCGCCAGACGGTCATAATCTACTTTATAATCCATTTTTTCCTCAACTTCCTACCTGTCCCCAAGCTTACCCTCAACATCGTCAATTTGCGAAAACCAGAATGAAGCGATACACTGGAAAACGAAAGCAAACGAAACCTGAGGGGATAATGCCTCAATACTTATGGAATGATTCAGAAGCAGAAAAACTCCCGGATTTAGATGGATTGGTCTACCGCAGTAATATTTTGGGGCGTGACCGGTCTGTTGTGAATATTTATGGAGGGAATACCAGCGCCAAACTCCTGATGACTGACCACATTGGGCGGCAGGTGGAGGTGCTGGCGGTAAAAGCATCGGGGTCGGATGTGCTAACGATTGTGGAAAAGCAGTTCGCCCTGCTCAAAATGGAAGAAATTGAACCTCTGTTTGCCCGCGACAGCATGACCGATGAGGAAATGGTTGATTATTTAAGTTATACCGTTTTTGAACCGGGCCGCCCGCGTCAGAGCATCGAAACACTGCTCCATGCCTTTGTACCCTATAAACACGTAGACCACACCCACCCGGATGCCATTGTCAGCCTGGCCTGTGCGCCGGATGCAGAAGCCGCTGCCCGTGATGTTTACGGCAAACGTATGGCTTATGTGCCGTACATTCGACCCGGTTTTACCCTCAGCAAATGGATAGGCGAAAAAGTGCGCCAGCAGCCGGATATTGAATGTGTGGTCATGGGCAAACACGGGCTGGTGACATGGGCAGACGATAGCAAAACCTGTTACGACAACACGATTCGAATCATTCAGGAAGCGGAAGATTACCTGAAGGAAAAGAAAAAGGGCAAACGGGTTTTTGGCGATTTTAAAATTCAACCTGCTGCCCACCGGGAGGAAATTTTTGCCGAAATTTTGCCCATCATTCGCGGCGCGGTATCCGAATCGCGGGCAGCGATTCTGCTGTACGACGACAGCGATATTGTGCTAGAAACCGTCGGCAGCAATAAAACTCCTACCCTCAGCCAGTTGGGGGTTGCCTGTCCGGATCATCTGGTGCATACCAAACGTCAGCCCCTGTTTGTGAACTGGCAGCCGGAAGAAGGTGTCGAGTCCCTAAAAACCCGCCTCAAAGAAGGTATTGCCGATTTCCAGCAGCGCTATGTGCAGTATTTTGAGGAAAATAAAGAGTCGGGGGATGAGCTTCGGGATGCTGCCCCGCGTGTGATTTTGATTCCAGGGCTGGGCATGATTAACACGGGCAAAGATGCTACTAACGCCGATGTCAGCCGCCAGCTTTATCATCGAGCGATTGAAGTGCTTGGCGGCAGCGAATCGTTAGGTGGATTCACCCCTCTGACCCCTAAAGAAGCCTATGATATTGAATACTGGCCTCTGGAACTGTACAAGCTCAAACTTGCCCCGCCAGACCGTGATTTTGCCGGAAGAATCGCCCTCATCACAGGGGCAGCCAGTGGAATCGGGCGGGCGGCGGCTATGCGGCTGGCACAGGATGGGGCGCATGTGGTCATTGCGGATATTAATCAGGCGGGGGGCGAAGAAACCGCCGAAGCGGTGATTAAAAAATTCGGCAAAAAACGCGCCCTGTTTGTGCATACCGATGTGACTGACGAATCCGCCGTGAAAGCGGCTTTCCGCCAGACGGTGTTAGCTTACGGTGGGCTGGATGTGCTGGTGAATAACGCGGGCATCGCGGGCGGCGCTCCTCTGGAAGAAACCACCCTCGACATCTGGAATCGCAACATGGATATTCTGGCGACGGGTTACTTTTTGATGGCGCGGGAAGCGGCCAAACTCATGAAAATGCAGGGCATGGGCGGCTCAATGGTGTTTGTTGCCAGCAAAAACAGCATCGCGCCCGGTAAAGGGGCGGTCGCTTACAGCGCTGCCAAAGCTGCCGAACTGCACATGGCACGCAGTTTAGCCGATGAACTGGGGGCCGCCGGAATCCGGGTGAATTCTATCCTGCCGGATGCGGTGATTCAGGGCAGCAGCATCTGGAGCAGCGAATGGAAAGAAGCCCGCGCCAAACAGTACGGCATCACAGTGGACCAACTGAATGATTTTTACCGCCAGCGTAATGTTTTGAAGGTGGAAATTCTGCCGGAAGATATTGCGGAAGCGATTGCTTTTCTGGCGGGGCCGCGCAGCGCTAAAACGACAGGTGCAGTTCTGACGGTGGATGGTGGTATTTCCGTAGCATACGTTCGTTAAATTCTGCTGTATCAGGGGCGGTTGAAAAACCGCTTTTTTTTGCTTTGCGTTACAATGGATAAAAAAATTTGCGTGGAAGTTTTTATGGTTGAACGTCCCTCTCCTAAAGGAAAAAAAGTTTCTTTATTTGTGACCTGCATTATCGACATGATTTATCCGCAAACGGGTTTTTCCGTTGTCGATATTCTGGAATATCTGGGCGTGGAGGTGGATTTCCCGGAAGCGCAAACCTGCTGCGGCCAGCCGGCCTATAATTCCGGCTACCGCAAAGAAGCCGCCGGAGTTGCCAAACAGTTTTTGAAGGCGTTTCAGGATTCCGAAGTGATTGTTACCCCGTCAGGGTCGTGTGCGGCGATGGTGCGGCATGAATACCCCATCCTGTTTGCCGATGATCCGGTCTGGTCTTCGCAGGCGGAACGTGCCGCGTCCATCACCTGGGAATTTACTGAATTTCTGGTCGATGGGCTGGGTATTGAAAACTTACACGCCCGTTTGCCCACCCCGCAAACCTTCGCTTTCCATGATTCGTGTCACGGGCTGCGCCTGCTGGGACTTGGCAAAGCCGCGCGAACCCTTTTGCAGCACGTCGAAAATGCGACTATCACCGACCTGCCCGAACATGATATGTGCTGCGGATTCGGCGGGCTGTTTGCGGTCAAAATGGCGGACATCAGCGGCGCGATGCTGGAACGTAAAATTGGGAATATTGAGAACTGCGGCGCGGAAACCATCGTGACGGGCGACTCAAGCTGCCTGACTCAGATGAACGGGGGACTATCGCGCCAGCGCTCGCAAAAACGGGTGCGCCATATCGCGGATATTCTGGCGGAAGGGCTGAAAAAATGAGCAGTCTGGACAAAATCACTGCCCGTCAATTTTATGAGCTGTACGAAGAAACCACTGAACAGATTGAGTTAATTGATGGAGAAGTGATTGTGTCACCTGCCTCCAGAGACATCCACCAGCGTGTACTGCGGAAACTCGTCGCGTTGTTCAGTGTTCCCATTGATGCAGCGACTCTGGGGGAACTGCGAATGGCGCCCTCAGATGTTCATCTGGATGAATATGATGTTGTGCAGCCCGACCTGTTTTTTGTCTCCAAAGACAACCCGAATTGCCAGTTGGGAGAAGATGATTACTGGCATGGTGCGCCGGATTTGTGTCTGGAAGTGCTTTCAGCCAGCACCCGTAAACTGGATCGGGTTACGAAGTTTGGCCTCTACCAGAAGCATGGCGTTCGGGAATACTGGATTGTCGATACACTGGACAGATTTATCGAAGTCTATGTACTGGATGGAGAGACTTATCGGCGGCATGGCACATACACGGAAAAAGATACACTCATGTCGGTGATTTTGCCGGAATTAGTGATTGACCTTTCGCAAGTCTTTCCTGAGTAGGCTAAAAAATGCGTCACGACTTTATCCCGCTAATGGACAAAATTGCTGACCTCTGCCAGCGCTATCAGATTCGTAAACTGGCATTGTTTGGGTCAGTGCTGCGGGAGGACTTTCGGCCTGACAGCGATATTGATGTGCTGGTGGAATTTGAGCCTGGCGCAGTGATTGGCCTTAAATTCATTGAAATTCAGGAGGAACGCAGCAGGATATTTGGGCGTGAGGTCGATTTAAATACCCCTGGTTTCCTGAGCCGTCATTTCAGAGCTAAAGTTATTAGAAATTCTGAGGTTTTGTATGCAAGTTCAAGCAAATAATTTTATTCCTGCGTCGTCCCTTGCCGTGCGGGACGCCAATTTACGGTGGGCGGTCAATGATGCCATGACCACCGCCTATAACAAACGGCTGGCCGCCATGTTTGTGTATGGGAACGAACACGGCGAGTATATGCGGCAGCAGGCGGCGGAAGCCAAACGGCGGGCGCTGCGGTGTCTGCCGGAACTGCTGGAAAAAACCGAAGCCAACATGACCGCCAACGGTATGAACGTTCTGTGGGCGGAGGATGCGGCGGAAGTCTGCCGCCATGTCATTGAAATCGCCCGCAGACACGATGCAAAAGTCGTGACCAAAAGCAAAAGCATGATTAGTGAGGAAGTGGCGCTGAATCATGCGCTGGAAGCTGAAGGGATTCGGGTTGTAGAAACCGATCTGGGTGAATATATT
>CAZKZS010000121.1:0-13219 GCA_964557285.1 uncultured Anaerolineae bacterium
GGGTGGTATTGTTGGCGCGGGTATTGGTGCAGACATCAATCGGCAGCCGATACCACAAACTGTCCGTGCGCTGGGGGCGATAATCAATCCCATTGACGGTATCCACAAAAAAGAGTTCCTGCGGCACCTGCGGGCAGTTTTGCGTCGGCAGCATCCCCGACCATTGGCACACCGTTTGCTCAACGACTGTACTGGGACGCTCCCACACTTTGACTTCCAGATTGGCATGAGCATATTCCATGATAGCGTGCCAGATGGGAGCAGCGCCCGTCATGCCTGTAACATCATTCATCGGGGTGTTGTCGTTATTTCCGACCCAGATGCCCGTCGTGTACTGCGGCGTATAACCGATAGTCACACTATCACGGTTGTTATCGGTTGTTCCCGTTTTTCCGGCGGCGGGACGGGAAAGCTCAAGCGGGTTATTCGGTGCAAATGCCTGTAAACGGGCTTCTTCGTCCGCCAGCACATCCGTCATAATGTAGGCCATGCCCTGCGGGATAATCAGGCGGCGGTCAAACGTGCCTTTAGCTTCGGAATACTCCCACAGGATTTTGCCTTCCGCATCTTCGATTCGCAAAATGGATACCGGATTCAACTGGCGGTAGCCGGGACGGGCAACACTGGCATGGACGGGTGTGCCAGTCGCATAACCCAGATTGTTAAACACATTGTACACGTAGGTCATGTCCAGCAGGGTAGTTTCACCCGCCCCCAGTGCCAGCGACAGCCCATAAGCATTAATACCCTCATCCAGCGAATTGATACCCAGGCGGTGCGCGGTCTGAATAACCTTGCTTAACCCAATCCAGTTCAACACCTGAACCACAGGTACATTATAGGAATTTGCCAGCGCTTCCCGAATACTGACCGGCCCATGATAAGTCAGGTCAATATTTTGTGGCACATAGGGTTCGGGGCCGCCGTTATTAAATTCCATGCGGACATCGGTGGTCATAGTGGCAGGCGTCACGATGGTTGTGCCGTTATCAATTGGATTCAGGAACGCCGTCATGTAAACAATAGGCTTAAACACCGATCCCGGCTGGCGTTCTGCTGTTGCGACGTTAAAATTGCCGTCAATACCCTTGTTCCAGAAGTCCACACTGCCAATCATGGCGACAATTTCACTGGTTTCCGCTTTTAAAATGACTCCTGCCGCGTTGGTGACATGACGCTCCAGCCCCTGCATTTCTGCGGGCAGAGGTGGCAGGTAGCTGGCGGCGGCACAGGGCTGGCCGGAATGGGTATTATGCACAAAATCGGGCGCTGCCCCATCCAGCCGCATGACATGGGTGCGGCTGACACATTCAAGCTGCTGCTGCAAATCCAGATCAAGGGTGGTGTAAATTCGCAGCCCGCCGCGTGAAACCAGATACGAGCCATCCAGTCCCAGTTGATTCAGGATGGTTTCTGCCTCAGAACGGGCATACAGGGAAAAATGCGGGGCCGTGATGTCAAAGCGTTCGCTGTAGCGCCCCAGGATAATCGGTTGTGACAGCGCTTCATTCATCTGTTCCTGAGTGATATATCCCAGATTGACCATTCGCTGTAAAACCAACTGCTGCCGCAGACGGGCGGCATCCGGGTTATCAATCGGATTCTGGCGGGGGAATTGGGGAATCGCGGCCAGCATTGCGGCCTCCCCAAGAGTCAACTCACGGGCGGGTTTGTCAAAATAGATTCGCGCCGCCGCTTCAATTCCATACGCTAGATTGCCGTAAAAATTGGTGTTGATGTACCACTCTAAAATCTGGTCTTTGCTGTACAGCCGTGAGATTTCGCTGGCAAGGATAATTTCTCTGGTTTTGCGGTCGAAAGTGCGTTCAGCGCGTTCTTCATCGGACAGCAGCACATTCCGAACCAACTGCTGCGTGATGGTGCTGCCGCCCTGAACCGTGCCGCCGTTGAGATTCGTCCACATAGCACGGGTGATTCCACGCAGGTCGAATCCGGGATTGGTGTAAAAACTGGCGTCTTCAATGGCAACCGTCGCATCCAGAAAATACTGCGGCACATCATAAACCGACGCCCACTGACGATCCCCGCCCAGCGTTGGCACAATTTCATACAAAACATGCTGGCCGGTGCGATCATACAGAACCGTCGTCTGGAAGGCATCGTTCTGCGCGGATTCAATTTCAGAAGGGGGGGGAAGTTCTCGCGCGTAATACGCATAAACGCCTACCACGCTGCCTATTCCGGTCAGGCCGATTAGAATCACTGCTACTAGCGCGATAAGGGCAAGCGCTAGCAGACGCCTTAAGAAATAGCTGGCATTTCCCTGTTTTTGTTGACGCCGTTTTCGTCGTGTTCGTATAATGCGAGCAGCCCGTGTATTCACGGCGATTTCTTCCCTCTCATTTTCTGACATCTTACTGAGGATAGGGAGGAGATGCAACTCTGATATTAAGGGAAATGCGATGGGTTACATCTTAATAGCTGAGGATGACCGCGACATCTTGAATCTGATGCGTCGCAAGATGGAGCTTTCCGGTTATACCGACATCTGGACTACAGGCGATGGACAGGAAGCGCTTGACCGGGCATTAAGCGAACCGCCGCGCTTGATGATTCTGGATGTGATGCTGCCCCATGTGGACGGGCTGAGCATTTGTTCAGCTGTGAAACAACAGTTTGGCGAAAAAGCCCCGCCTATCCTGGTCGTTTCGGCACGGGGGCAACGGATGCATTTTGAGGAAGCCTCAAAAGTGGGTGCGGATATTTACATGCCCAAACCTTTCTCCATGCGTGACTTCGTGGACAATATCCGCACGTTAATCGGGGCTGCGTAGGTTAAACGCGCCTTGCGACAGGCCAAACTCGCTTTCTATAATGAACGCCTCATGAAATATGAGTAGCGTCATGACGGATACACAGCCTAAACCACCTGCCAATTTAAATAAGTCAACGGGACATCTGGACGAAACAGGCCAACATCGGCCTGTTTTGCCGCCCCTGTATCAAGCAGAGTCGGAGTCTGGCTGCTGGCGAAGTTTATTAATTCTGGCTGTGCTGGCTATTTCGACCTGTATGTGTCTGGTAATTGTGGCGCTGGCAGGATTCGCCGGAATCCGGGATCAGATGGAAGTCATTGGCACGGAAGCGGTGCAGGCACAGCAAACGGATGTAGCTGACCAGTACCAGCGCGGCGTGGCGGATATGGAAGCCGGACTTTATGAACTGGCGGCTGACCGATTTTCGTATGTGCTGACCAAAGTTCCCGATTACAAAGATGCCAGTGGGCTGCTGCAACAGGTCAACGACAGGCTGAACGTGACGCCAACGCCTGAAGAAGTGCCAACAGAAGCCCCCACCGCGACTCTGACGGTTGCTCCTCAAGAATCAGTGCCGCCAACGGCCACCCTTGAAGCGCCTACCCCAACCCGTCGGGGGCCAACCGCAGAAGGGTTATACAGCAGCGCCGAAACTGCCATGTTCATGGGAAATTATGAAGAAGCGATTAGCTGGCTGGATGCCCTGATTCAACTCGATTCCAGCTATCGCCGTTCGGACGTGAATCGGATGCTGGTAGAAGCGCTGACTGTGCAAGGACGTGCCTATCTGCGGGGTATGAATCAGGATGGGGAAGACCAGCTTGCACGCGGGGTTCAGTTGATTGATCGGGCTGCCGAACTGGGATACACGGGCGATTTGATTTATGAGGCGGATTTTGTGCGGCGGTATCTTTCTGCCCGTTCCTATGTCGAAGGAGGGGCGCTGGGGCCGGCGCTGGATGTCCTGGGGCGGCTGTGTGAAGAAAACTGCGATTGGGCATATCGCGGGGTTTCGGTAGAAGATTTGCTCATCCGGGCGGGCGGGTCTCGTCAGAATTGAAAACCGTTGCGGAATTTCACGACCTTCCGAGTGTAATTCTGCGTGTATTTTTTTAAGCGCTCTTCCAGCGCGACAAACTGTTCACTGTCCAGCGACTTCCGCATAATATCTTTGCCTTCGGTCACAAATTCTGTCAGTCGCGCTGGATAGTCCCCGTGCAGTGTATGGTACACGCCGGTAATGTATAGCCCAAGCGCCTGTAACCCTGGAATAAATTCGCCTAACATGAACTGGTTATACTGTGCCTGATATTCAGCACGAATGTCGTAAGTGAGGATAAGTTTATACTCAGGTCGTATCACGGTCATCGGGAAATCCCACTTTATCTACGTCTAAGCATACCATAGTTTAGGGGGATAAATTAAAAAGGCGTGGTTTTTAATGCCACGCCTTTTAGCGATTACTGAAGCGATTTTCGGATGGCATCGCAGGCCGGACAGCTTCCATTCTTGCGAATAATCGCGTAGCCCGCCATCGGGTCATCACCAAAGTTGGTGAAGTTCACGTTGAACACAATCATCAAACGAACGTTGCCTTCAGCACGGGCTTTGCCCACCGCTTCACCCAACCATTGGGCATGTTCCGCCACGCTGGTGCCACCCGCCCAGGCGAAGTGACCGGGCAGCGACCCATAATCTTCACTGGAAAGATAACCGATTTCGGTAAAACACGCCTGTTTGCCGGGGAAGTTTGCCAGCGCACGCCCTAGATTCGTGCCGTAGTAGCGGGTCGGATAGTTGTCACGCGGGTCGCCGGAATTAACCAGTGGGCTGACAATACCTTCATTATAGTGGATACCCACACAGTCCATGTACTGGGCTGCACCTGCGGCGGCCATCTGCTGATAAAACACATCATCATTACAACCCTGAGCCGTGCAGCCTGCCGCGCCAAAAAATCCTGTGGGCGCCGGCGCACCGGAAATGACGAGTGTTGAACCGTTATTACTTTTAATCGCGTTAAATGCTTTTGCCAGCAGCACCGTGTAATTCGCGCCGCTGATTTGTCCAAGCGGCCATTCACGTTCAATATTGGGTTCATTCCAGACTTCAATGGCATCTGCACCCGCTTTTGCCAGCCGCCCCAGATAGGCAGCAAAGTCGTTCTGGTAGTTGCCATCCATAACCTGTTTTGGATCGCCGACGACAGAAAGTAGAATCTTAAAACCTTTAGAATGGGCTTCGGTGACAAAGGCGGTGGCTGTTCCTTCTGCAACGCCCGGATGTACCTGAATCTTAATCCATCGCATTCCGGCACTGGTTAACGCCGTTACTGCGTCAGGATAAAGACCTGTCACCTGGCCGCCAACTTCCAGACCGCCAGGGCCAACCGGACCCGCAATCGGGGCAGGCAGGCCAGCGACAGGCGTAGTTGCAGCCGTCGGCTGTGCATTGTTCACCGTCACCTGATCGCAAATCACTACAATCTGATAGTTAAAACTGGTGCGGACTTCATAGGATGCGCCGTTCAGCAGAGTAATAACAAACCGCCACCCGAAAAACAGAAATTCGGGTTTTTCATCTTCACCGAGGGCTTTACAGGAGCTAATTCCCCCCTGAAATTCGGCTTCTTCATAGGTATAACTTTTAACGTAGCGGATTTCCTGCTGAAGTTTTTCTTCGAGTGCAGTACGGGCGGCGTCAAACGCCAGCCAGAGGGGGTCGTTGGGAGTTGCTGTAGGAGGCTGTTGGGCAGCCGCACTACCAAAACTCACGGCAATCAAGCCGAGCAACATTACGATGGCTGCGACTGCGGAGCCAATCGACACTAACTTACGTTCTTTCACAGTGAAAGTTCCTCTTCCTCTATAGCATGGTAATGATGCCCGGACAGACATACCGAGCCGCGCAAATGCTACCCGAAAAGGCGGGAACTTTGCAACTGTGCGTTAGTTGACTGTCGGATTTGCGTCAGTTTTAGAGGCGGGAAAGGCGGCGAATCATACGGAAGATGCTGCCCGTCGAACCGTCACTTTCGGCAATGACTTTGGAGAGCGCTTCCTGCCGCAGGCGTTCAACTTCCAGCACCATCCATTTCCGGTCATGTTCCATGCCATTGACCACAAACCACTTGCTATCCAGGGCGTAACATTCCGGTTTTTCATTAAAAACACTGTGATAGGCCGATACATAGGCGTCCACGATGTTTCGCGCTGTCAGCGTATCATCTTTACGGGAAAACAAATCAGACGACATGTATGCTATCGACCTATAAAAAGATATATCCATCCTACACTAGAATGTAGTTGAAACACTCCGAACTAAGATTAATTTTTTGTGAATTTTTCAGGTGTGAGTTTCAAATTTTTGCGCGGTGCGAATCGCTACGGCGGACTGGTCGGCCAGTGATGCCAGCACGTTAACATGCGCTTTAGAATAATGGGTAAGAGGATTCTGACTGCTGTCCACATACAGCAGCCCTATCACGGTTCGTTTAATCATCAATGGCGAACACATAATCGTTCGCAGAGAAAGCTCCTGTATACTCTCCCGTTTGCTTAAATCTGGATCGGCCTGAGCGTCCGGCACAATGAGCGTGCGTTCTTCCTGTAAAGTTTTTTCAAGCACCCCCTGAGAAGGCGAAAAATCGTCACGGGTGAGGTAGTTCCCACTTTTATCCCGCCCCATTTTAAATTGAGGGACATTCTCCTCATCCAGCAGCATCAAAAAGGCTCTTTCTCCATCGGCAAAGACAATTACACTGTCCAGCACTTTGGTAATCAGGTCATAGGTATCATGAATACTATGCAGTTCTTTTGTCACCTTGAGCAGCATTTGAAGCGCCTGAAGCTCATTAATTTCTCCGGTATCACGGGTCAAAGTGAGCATTTCACGTACTTCAACCAGTACACGGTCAACATCTGCTAAATTTTCTTCCCGTGATTTTGCCATGATGTCCCTACCTTAGTTTTTCAGCCGACCAGCGAATGATGGCTTCTGCCACTTCAGTTTTACTCATTTTTTCCAGTGTTTGCGGCGGAGCATCGGCGGTTATCAGGGTAACAATATTAGTATCCCCTTCAAACCCCGCCCCCGGCGCAGACACATCATTTGCTACAATCATATCCGCATTTTTTTTCCTGAGCTTGGTTTGCGCGTTGATAATTAATTCATCAGTTTCTGCCGCAAATCCAATTAAAACGCGGGGATACGCTGCACGCTGCTGCCCAATGGTGAAAAGAATGTCGGGATTTTTTTCTAATACTACCGTCAGTCCGGCATCCTGTTTTTTTATTTTCTGGCGGGCAACCGTTGCAGGTCGAAAATCGGCTACGGCAGCAGCCATCACCAGAACGTCACATTGTTGATATTTTTGTACCGCCGCCAGCATATCTACCGCCGAACGCACCCGAACAATTTCTGCCCCGACAGGTTCAGGCAGATGGGTCAGGGTAGTAATCAGAGTCACGGATGCTCCCGCATCTAAAGCGGCCTGTGCAACTGCATACCCCTGTTTGCCAGAGGAACGATTGGTGATATACCGCACAGGGTCAAGGTCTTCGATCGTGCCACCCGCCGTGACGACCACCTGTTTTCCCTTTAAAATGCCTTCTCGTGCCAGAACCCGCCGAATTTCTCCTATCAGCAGTGGGGTTTCCGGCAGGCGTCCCCGCCCTTCCAACCCTGAAGCAAACCGCCCCCACGCTGGCTCAATAATCGTCATGCCCCGTTCGCGTAAAATTTGAAGGTTGGCCTGTGTTGCGGGATTTTCATACATGCCGCCATCCATCGCAGGTGCAATCACCACCGGACAGCGAGCCGCCAGCACCGTTACCGAAAGCAAGTCGTGAGCAAATCCATGCGCGATTTTGGCTATCGTATTGGCCGTAGCGGGCGCAATAAAAATTACATCGGCGCTTTCCGCCAGCCCGATATGAGCAATATGAGTCGGCATGGCGCTGGATGCGGACTGCCACATATCGTCATACACCGGACGGCCTGTAACGGCTTCAAAGGTCAGGGGGGTAATAAAATGCCTGGCGTCGGCAGTCATAATCACATGTACTTCCGCACCTGCCTGAGTCAGTTTGCTGGCAAGGTCAGCCGCTTTATAAGCCGCAATACTGCCTGTAACCCCTAAAATGATGCGTTTTTTATCCAGAACAGCGATTTTCATGAATAACTCTCGCGGAAAATCTGGGCGATACTGATATACCCAAGCCAGCTATACAGCGCGGGCAGCCACAGCGCTCCAAATAAAGTGATTGCCCCGAATAAAATATCGGCGGGTGTTCGCTGGGACGCGAACAGGTCATAACTCAGCCATGCCAGCGCCGCCAGAGGAAATAACAAAATCAGCCAGCTTATCCAGTGGGGGTGTTGCAGGGGAGTATCCAAAAACGATTTATCGCGGCTGCTGCGGGTAAAATATAGAGTGAACACTATAAAAATCAGCACGACGGCGGTCAAACTTAGAGTCAGCGTATCCAGGTATTCGATTCGGAAAATCAGCACCACAACCAGCACCCCGATAAGGGCGGCCAATTCATACACGGAAAGCTGCCACTTCACCTGCCTCAATCGAAAACCTAGCGGAATAAATCCGGCAAGGAGGAGCGCCACCAGCAAAAAGGGCAAACTTTCCAATAGGGTAGGGCTGCTGCGGCCATATTCCAGTTCAGGAAACCAGCGCACCCACAACCCCCAGGCTGCCCCAACCCCTGCCATCAGGATAAATTCTCGCGCTCCGGCCGGCCTGCCACTCAGCAGCAGACGGAGCATCCAAAAAGCCAGCAGAAACATCAGCACTTCCAACCCCATCGGGCGGAAAATTAAGCCTACCCCTGCATTGTCCGCGTCACGAGCAGCCAGGCTGACCAGTGTACCTTCAATGAGGCCAAATATCCCTGCCACCAGCAGCAGCATGAACACATTATCGACATGCCAGCGCGAAATAACATCCAGCAGCAGCGCCGCCGCCGCCGCATAAATGAGGAAGACCAGCACCCATTCCTGAATCCGGTAGGTGCTGGCCTGCTGCCAGCCAATCAACTCGCCGCAGATAAGCAGCACAAAGGCAAAATACAGGCGAATCATCCAGTTGAACATAGCCCCACATTATAGCGGCTCGCGTTCAAACTGGGGAATTTTTAAACCCATGTAATAGGCATTTTCGATGACTTCAAAGCCAAGTTTTTCATAAAAGGGCAGCACCTGTTCGTTGCCCTTCACCACAAACAGCCGGATTCGTGTCGTTCCCAGCGCCAGCAACGCTTCAACCACCGCTTCCATCACGGCAGTCGCGTAGCCGTGTCCCTGTTCCTCTGGCAGCGTTGCGACAGAGTTAATTGTGCCGCGCCGTCCGTCCCACAGCCCACACGCTGCTGATACAACCCGCCCCTCTTTTTCATACACAAAGCAGGTGGTAGGGTTGCGTGCCAGCACCGTTTCCAGATAATCAAAATCGTAGGCCATGCCATTCGGTTTCCAGAGGTCGATTAGCTGTTCGTAATCGGAAAGCTGCATCAGTCGGACGCCCATAAAATCTCCTTTGCCTGTTGAATTTGTTCGCTTACTGCCTGTGGGCTTGTGCCTCCGGTGGTGGTGCGTTTTTTCACGGCTGCGTCAAAATCCAACCAGCCATACACATCCTGCTCAAAAAATGAGGAAATCTGCTGGTATTCGCGCAGAGGAAGCTGAGAAAGCGGCCGATTTTGCTGTTCCGCCGCCCTGACCACCTGCCCGATGAGATGATGAGCATCCCGGAATGGAATCCCTTTTGTGACCAGATAATCGGCCAGTTCGGTTGCCAGCAGCCCCTCCTCTAAGGCCGCCCGCATTTTAGCCGGAACAAGTTCCATTGCGGGGATAAATCCGGCCAGCACAGGTAGAATCAACTCCAATGTGTGGGCGGTATCCAGAAGCGCCTCTTTATCTTCCTGCAAATCCTTGTTGTAGCCGCTTGGCAGCCCCTTGAGCGTTGTTAAAAATCCGGTCATATGCCCGATGACCCGTCCGGTTTTGCCGCGTGTCAGTTCCAGGGGGTCGGGGTTGCGTTTTTGCGGCATCAAACTTGACCCCGTACTGTAAGCATCTGGCAGTTTGATAAACCCCAGGGAGGGATTGCTGTAAATCATGATGTCCTCAGCAAAGCGGCTGAGGTGGGTCATGAGGAGCGACGCCGCAAACATCCATTCTGCCACCCCGTCACGGTCTGAAACCGCGTCATAGCTGTTGGCAGTTACGCCTGCAAACCCCATTTTTTCCGCTAATTTCTGTCGGTCAATAGGGTAAGGGGTTCCCGCCAGCGCACTCGACCCCAACGGGCTTTGATTGGTACGCCTGGCACAGTCAGCAAACCGTTCAGAATCGCGCTGAAGCATCCAGAAAAAACTCATCAGCCAGTGGGCGGCGGTAATAGGTTGGGCGGGCTGAAAATGTGTATAACCCGGCATGATGGTTTCAAGGTGAAGCTCAGCCGCCTGGATAAAAGCCGCCTGCACACCGCGAATCTGCGCTTGTATCTGCTGGCAGGCGGTCAGCAGCCACAGCCGGACATCCGTTGCCACCTGATCGTTGCGGCTGCGGCCTGTATGCAGTTTGCCTGCCGCCGCCCCGATGAGTTCCCCTAAACGGCGTTCAACGGCGGTATGAATATCTTCATCTGCTGCCTGAATAACAAAGCGATTTTCCTCAAATTCGGCCAGCACTTTTTTTAAGCCTGCCTGAATTTCCTGAGATTCCGATGGCGTCAACATACCGGCTTCTTCCAATGCGGCAGCATAGGCCATACTGCCCGCGATGTCGGCGGCATACAGGTGAATATCAAAACCAATCGAGTCATTTAACGCCTTCATCTGGGCGTTTGGTTCAGCGGAAAATCGTCCACCCCAGAGTTTTGTCATAGGGAATCTGTCCTTCGTCCCCACCCCAAACCTTTCCCCCTCTCTCGCTACTGGGAGAGGGGGACGGGGGGTGAGGGTAATTTCTCGTTAGGTACGGTAATCCGCATTGATGGAAACGTAGTCGTGGGAGAGGTCACATGTCCAGACGGTGCATGTTCCCTGCCCTTCCCCCAACTGCAATCTGACCGAAATTTCCGACGCGGCAAAAATAGCTGCCGCGTCTTTTTCCTGATAATCCGCGGGCATCCCATTCTGGAAAACTTGCAGGGCATTGTCGCTAATGCCGTTCGCGCCGTAGTCAAACCACAAATTCGCTCTGGTCTGGTCAAACATCACTCCTGCCCGTCCTGCTGCCGCCATGATGCGTCCCCAGTTGGCATCAGAGCCAGCAAAAGCGGTTTTCACCAGGGGAGAGCAGGCAATCGTATTCGCAATGAGCCATGCGCTGTGATCATCGGGTGCGCCTTCCACGTCAATAGCGATAAACTTGGTCGCGCCTTCGCCATCCCGCACAATTTCGGCTGCAAGATACTGGCACAGGTCGGTTAATGCTGATGCAAACGCGGCTAGTTCTTCTTCCGTTTCAATGTTTTTTCCGCTTTGCCCGTTTGCCAGCAGCAGCACCGTATCGCTGGTACTGGTATCTCCATCAACCGTAATCCGGTTAAAACTGACATTGGCCGCCTTTCGCAGCGCGGCATCCAGCAGAGGGGCGGAAATTCCGGCATCCGTCACAATGACCGACAGCATAGTTGCCATATTCGGGGCAATCATGCCCGACCCTTTGGCAATTCCGGCAATGGTATAACCCTCCCCCTGGATGCTGGCTTTTTTAGGACGGGTATCGGTGGTCATAATGCCCAGCGCGGCCTTGTCCCATCCGTCCGGTGTCAGGCTTTGTGCCGCGTTGTGAATCCCTCTGGAAATTTTATCCATCGGAAGCTGCGGGCCAATCACTCCAGTGGACATGACCAGCACTTGCGACGGTTCGCAGCCCAGTTTTTCCGCCACCATCGCGGCCATAGTTGCCGTGTTTTGTTTGCCCAGTTCACCCGTACAGACGTTTGCAATTTTGCTGTTCACGACCACCGCCCGAATGTGGGTGGGGTCATTTTGCAGCACCGCCATATCATACTGCACATGAGCCGATTTCACCTGATTGGTGGTAAAAATTCCTGCTGCGTTGCAGGGGGCATCTGAAGCGACAATCGTTAAGTCCGGCTGCGATTTATTCCTCAACCCACAGTCCACGCCGGCGGCATAGAATCCCCTGATGGGGTAGATAGCAGTTTCCAGTTTGCTCATTTCTTAATCCCGTTTAAATTTGTAATAATCTGGCTGCCGATACCGACTTTTGCCCGTGCCATCAATTGCAATCAGCGCTTCCACTTTTTCGGAAAGCCCCCACAGATTGATAAACCCTTCGGCGTCCTGCTGGTCGTACACATCCATTTGTCCAAAGGAGGCATAATCCTCACGGTACAGGCTGTAGGGCGAGCGCCGTCCGGCAACAATCACATTCCCTTTGTACAGATTCAGCCGCACTTCTCCGGTCATTGAACGCTGTGTGACATCGACAAACCCATCCAGCGCCTCTCGTAATTGATTAAACCACTTGCCGTCATAAACCAGTTCAGCATAACGCAGACCAATCATTTGTTTGTAATGCAGCACTTCTTTGGACAGGCAGATGCTTTCCAGCGCTTGATGGGCTTTGTACAGAATCGTGCCACCAGGAGTTTCATAAACGCCGCGTGATTTCATGCCCACTAGCCGATTTTCCACAATATCGACGCGCCCGATGCCATGCTGAGCGCCAATTTCATTCAAGCGGCTGAACAGCGCCACCGCATCCAGATGTTCTCCGTCTATAGAAACAGGCCAGCCTTCCTCAAAACCAATGGTGACGGTAGCTGTTTCATCCGGTGCATTTTGTGGGCTGCGGGTGAGCTTGAACATGTCTTCTTCCGGCTCTGACCAGGGATTTTCCAGAATCCCTCCCTCATGGCTCATATGAAATAAATTTTCATCCCGGCTGTAGATACTTTTAAGGGTCGCCTGTACTGGAACATCATGTTTAGCCGCATATTCAAGCGCATCTTCGCGGCTGCGAATCGTCCATTTAGGATCACGCCAGGGTGCAATTACCCGCAGTTTAGGATTCAGCGCCATGACCGTGACTTCAAACCGCACCTGATCGTTGCCTTTGCCTGTTGCGCCGTGTGCTACCGCGTCCGCCCCTTCGATTTCCGCCACTTCGACCATACGTTTGGCAATCAACGGGCGGGCAAAGGATGTTCCCAGTAAATACTCCCGTTCATAAACAGCACCTGCCCGCATACACCGAAACGCATATTCTTTTAAAAATTCTTCGCGCAGGTCTTCAATATAGGCTTTGCTTGCACCCGTTTTGAAGGCTTTTTCTTCCAGCCCTACCATTTCGTCGCCCTGACCTAAATCAGCCGTAAATGTTACCACTTCGCAGTGGTAGTTTTCCTTCAGCCAGGGAACGATGACAGAGGTATCCAGCCCGCCGCT
>CAZKZS010000122.1:0-4816 GCA_964557285.1 uncultured Anaerolineae bacterium
AATAAGTATCCAAAAGGGATAGCGTTGGCTCGTCAACAAACTGGGGAGGTGATAACTAAATTGACCTTCGGGTTTCCAGTTAACGGCAAGCACGCGACCCTGCCAGATAACCCCCTGCTCAAGTTTGTCTACAATTTGCAAACTATCAGAAGATTTCGGTAGTGTCATATCTAATAAAAATTCGTAGGTTTCGCCTGCCTGTAAATCCCCTGAGATAGGTTCTTCATCAAAAACTTCAATCTGTAAGTTTTCATTAATTGCGAGAGTCAAAAAGCGGGTGAATATAATACCCTCATACTCAGCGCCCACTTCATTTTTTATGACCCTTGCCTTGATAAAGTTTCCCATCCTGCTTGCCCTATGGCTTTTGCTCACATTCTCTCTTATTTTACGCCCTATAATAAATATGTGCTGGATGCTCATCTGATAAAAGCCTGATAGCTTGACGACAAGCAGGAATAAGGGGATGATGCAGGGAAATATGGAGCAGTTTGGATGTCAAAATATTTTGTGACGGGTGCGACAGGATTCATCGGCGGGCGGCTGGCGCAACTGCTGGTCAATCGGGGACATGAGGTGGTGGCGCTGGTACGAAACCCCGCCAAAGCCAAAACTTTAGAAGGGATTCAACTGGTAAAAGGCGACATCACCGACAAAGAAAGTATGCGTCAGCCCATGACAGGTGTTGATGGGGTGTTCCATGTGGCGGCGTGGTACAAAGTCGGCGCAAAAGACAGCGCAGTGGCGCAGACCATCAACGTGGACGGGACGCGGTACGTGCTGGAACTCATGCAGGAATTGGGCATCCCCAAGGGGGTGTACACCAGTACGCTGGCCGTTTTTTCGGATACCAGAGGCCAGATGCCGGATGAATCGTATGTCTTTCACGGCAAACACATCAGCGAATATGACCGCACCAAATGGGAAGCCCATTATCGGGTCGCGCTGCCGATGATTCAGCAGGGTTTGCCTCTGGTGATTGTCATGCCCGGCGCGGTCTACGGCCCCGGCGACCAGAGTGATTTACGCGATTCGGTGGTGCAATATTTACAGGGTAAATTTCCTGCCGTGCCAAAAGGCATGGAATTGTGTTTTGCCCATGTCGATGACATCGCGGACGCACACATTCAAGCCATGGAAAAAGGCAAACCGGGGGAAAGTTATATTATCGCGGGGCCGCGCCACAGCCTGAGTGAGTATTTTGAACTGGCGGAATCCATCACGGGGATTGCCGCGCCGCGTTTGAAAGTACCTCCGGCGGTGATGAAAGGGGCGGCAGCGGTGATGGGGCTGGTGGAAAAAGTGATTGATTTGCCAGCCGCTTATACGTCTGAAGGGCTGCGTGTGTCGGCGGGAGTCACCTATCTGGGCGATAACAGCAAAGCGCGGCGCGAATTAGGCTACAATCCGCGTCCTTTGCGCGAAGGGCTGCCCGAAACCCTGCACTACGAAATGGATTTATTGGGGATGAAAAAATGAACAATTATTTTTTAGGGAAAATCGGCGGGTTAAATCTGACCTATGACCGGACAGCGGTCATCGGGTCGCTTGTGCTGTGGATAGGACTCGCTGTATTGGGAATCGTGCTATTTGACCTGTCGCTGGTGGAAGGTATTTTAGGAGGGCTGGCGGCGGTACTGCTCCACTGGTTGAGTGAACTGCTGCATCAGTTTGGACATGCCCGCGCCGCCCGCAAAACCGGACATCCGATGACCGGAGTCCATTTTTATCTCATTCTGGGCAGGTCAATCTATCCACCCGACGAAGGCGACCTGCCCGGATATGTGCATGTCCGGCGGGCATTAGGCGGCCCGCAGCTCAGTCTGCTGGTGACGGTAGCGGCGGGGATAGGGGCGGCCATCCTGAATCCGGTGGGCGATCTGGTGTGGGCGCTGGCGCTGTTTTTCCTGCTGGATAACCTGTTCACCTTTACGCTCGGCGCATTTTTGCCACTTGGATTCACGGATGGCAGCACCATTCTGTACTGGCACAACCGTTAGGCGCACTCGACCTGCACACCCATGCGCCGCATGTCCGTAAATAGGCGCTCCGGTTCAACGGCCAGCCCTTGCATCCACAGACCCGGCTTGCGAATCGAGCCGTCCAGATATTGCAGCAGGCAGGCCACCACCGGAACAGCCGTAATCACATAACCGTCCTCATGTGCGATTCGCATGGTGAAGGGGTGCGGCTGTCCGTCTTTAACGCCGTGTGTTTCTAATTTTAGAATGGTGGCATACGGCGGGCGGCTGAAGGTTTTTAATCCCCACAGCAGCATTTTGCTGAAGGGTTTGACGCCTCTGTGTGGGGCAGCCTTGAGCAGCATATAACCCAATGGCATCAGCACATTATCCACCACTGGATTAAAACCGCCGACGTAAAAACCCGTTTCCTTTAAATCGGGAATGAGTTGCGGGAGGGGGCGAAGTTCTTCCAGCATCATCGCAATCGCTTTTTGCTGACCAAAAGCCCCACCAAAATCAAAGGTGTGTGAGCTCGTCCATCCCAGACTGACCCAGTGACCACTTTTATAAATGGTCGTGTCAAAATCTAAAAGCTCACGGGAGAGTTCTTCGGCGGTAGCGCTGCCAACATCGGCGGCCTTCCAGTCGATTTTAATAACGCTGCCCACCAGCGCACTTTCCAGACAATCAAAGTGACTCGCGGCGTAGCGAATCATGGCGGCGGGCAGACCGGGATGAAAACCGCCTTCGGTGATAAAACAGCAGCCCGATTGTTCGATGGCTTTGCGGAGCGCGTTCAGGGTGCAAACTTTGGCCGTTGAATACTGCACATCCAGATAATCCGCGCCTGTTTCCAGGGCGGCACGGGCGATATTTTCTGTATATTCGGCGGTGCTGGACGCTGCAATCACCAGTTCCATGTTCCGAAAAGCGCGTTTCAGGCTTTCTTTATCCGCCGCATCGACCTGTACCGCTTCGACCTGTGTGCCGGAAAATCGCTGGCGAAAATTTGCTGTCTGTTGTTGGGCCTTTTCCAGATGCCGCCCGCCCAGAAAAATGTTTACCTGAGGAGCTTCTTGCAGTAAATAATCCGCAATCAGACGGCCAGTATTGCCATATCCACCTAAAATTAGGCAGTTCATCATGCCCTTCCTTTTTTAGGGAGCGCGTCTGACCCGCTATCATTCATTATATCGCAGAAAGAGGAATGTAGGGGCGGGAACAAGGGCGGGACGCCCGATACCCGCCCGAACAAGGGCAGGCATCGCTCACTGCGTTCGCTTGTTCCTGCCCCTACGGTTCACCAACTATACAATAGCTGAGGGGGCAAGGGGTAAGGATTTGTGCGACTGAAATCAAGGGGTACTATTATTTCGTAATAGTACCCCTTATAGTTGACGAAAGAAAAATATGATTTTATAATGGCAGCAAGCGAGGCAGTGGAGTGACCGAAGATGGTCGCAGTTTCAATTGACGATTCAGGGATTTTTTTTGAGGAAGTGGGGCGGATTGTCATTTTTACGTTGGAAAATGCTTCCCCGCACGCGATGGACATCTGGCAGGATAGAACCCTTCGCCGCGTTGAGCAGTGCTGCCTGCCGCCCTGCCTACTGCTGCACGATTTTACCTCCCCCCGCTTTACCAGTATTTCTTACGGGGTTAAATGTGTGCTGGAATCCTATGACCGACTGCGCCGGGACATTCCCATCCGAATCGCGCTCGTCGTGCCACAAGCCTACTACCACAACATTTTAACGGGTCTGATTCACCACGAGAATTACATCCGTCCGGCCAATGTGGAAGAAATGTTGTTCTGGAAAAAAGAACATGCCCTCCACTGGCTGGAGGACATGGTAGCTTAGGTGACGCCCCCCACACCAGTGTTCGTTCTTCCGGCACTCTGTTGTGGACGTGACAAGGGTAACACAAAATACGGTGGAACGAGGAAAATTGGATGAAGTGGGGAAGGGACACGGGCAGCGCCATGTCCCTATGATTGCCTTACGGCTGTGGGGATTGCAGTTCCATCTGTTGGAAAATGATATTCAGCAGAATGTACTGCTGGGCTGCCTGGCGCAGGGTTAAACACGCCGGGTCTTCCGCCGTGACCGAAATATCGGTGAGTTCGGTCACATCTTCCATTTCAAACTGCACCATGAAGGCATCTAATGCCTCAAGCATAGCAGTGTCCTGCATCCGTTCATCCAGAGGCACTTCGTTGACCGGCTGAATCATTTCAAAGAATACCCGCGCCCCACCGAGGTCGTAATCATCCAGCACGATGCCTTCCGCAAACTGGCTTTCCGAAAAACCAAAGGTTTCCGCGACCAGCAGCAGCGTTAATGTGGTTGTGTCGCAGACATAGGGCGGACCGGAAGGAACAACATTGCCGGGGACGGGTGTGGATGTGACCGTCGCACCAGCCCCTGGCACTGCTGTAGCTGCCTGAGTCGCGCTGTCAGTCGCCAGAGGGACAGTAGTTGCTGTGGTTCCGGGGGCAGTCGCTTCTGCGGTGGCCTCATCAGTGGCTTCCATCGTTGCCTCATCCGTCACTTCCATTGTGACTTCCGCTGTTGCTTCATCGGTGGCTTCGGCTGTGGCATCTTGAGTTGGGGTCTGTGCGTAGATGACCGGAATAGCAACCAGAATAGGAAAAATAAGAACAAGGGTAATCAGTAGTTTCCGAAAATTCATAGCGTCTTTCTCCCTAACACTACCCCTAAGTATAGACGGAGAAAATACCGACTCATGAGATTCTCAGCAAACTCATAACTGCTGTTTAACCTGGAGTTCCTATAACGCTGGATGGGGTATCCGTCTTTAAAAACCTTGATCGTTAGCGCCCATAAAGT
>CAZKZS010000122.1:4826-13202 GCA_964557285.1 uncultured Anaerolineae bacterium
TGAAAGGCAGACCGTAGGGGTAGGAACAAGCGAACATGGTGAGCGATGCCTGCCCTAAAAAGGGCGGGAATCGGGCGTACCGCCCTCGTCCCCGCCCCTACATTCATCTGCCGTCCGCCTCTGAACTCCTCGGTGGAGACGCGAATAGGGGCAAGGGAGTGAGGAAGGTTCTCTGTGCCTCATTTGCGTGACTGGCAATCAAGGTGTATTAAAAAGTTAATCTACTCCTCACGCCGCAGGGACATCCCTAAGGCAGTGCGAGATGGAAAGCCTTTCCAGTAGGTATGTGCCTCGGTAGGGTTGCCCGTATCATCCACCGCGTAAACCCCTTCACTGGCATTTTCCACCGCCAGATTAAGATAATCTGCCATGGCTTCTTCCCCTTTGAGGTAGTAGCCCAGGAAGGCGGTAATAAAATGCTGATTGACATTGTTAATGCGGGCTTCGTCCCATACCGGATCGGCATAACGTTCATATTCATCTTTGCTTAGCTCGATGCCCGGGGGTGGCGGATTGGGGCCTGTGTTATGCAGCGCATTTTCATAGGTCAGCAGGTAACGTTCTGAGTTGACCGCGTTATCAAACAGCCGCACCACACCATCATAGATGGCTACATCATCATGCGAGCCAGCAATCCAGAAGGTCGGAATGGTGATGTTGCTGAGGGCTTCATCATCCCAGAAGCCCATCCCCGGCGCACCAACTGCGCTCAAATCACCGCCAAAAGGTGCAATTAACACAGCGGCTTTCACTCGCGGGTCAGCCTCATAACCTGCTGCGCCTGCCAGCCGACCATTGACGGCCTCACCGACAAAATTGCCCAGCATCGTGTTATACCCTGCGCCGATGGTATTTAATGCCCCGTAGCCTCCCATTGAGTAACCGATGATTGCTGTATTTTCAGCATCCACCAGACCATTCAGAAAAGAACTGGCATCGGTACTTAAACGTGCCATTTCATCTATCACAAAAATCTGGTCAAGCGCACGGTTGAGCAGCGTACTTTGAAATCCAGCCGTATCGGTAAAGGTGGATTCGGTATGAGCAATCGCAACGACAACATAACCTTTTGAAGCCAGATTTTCGGTAAGATAGGTCATCATATAGCGGGAGCCAGGATAACCGTGAGAAACCACAACCAGCGGATAGGGGGCGCTGCTGCTATCGGCCTCCGCATCTCGCACAGCGCGTCCGGTAAAGGTGAAGGGGCGCAGCGTGCCTTCCTGATCGGCACGTCCCAGGCTGTCCTCATAGGTGATAAGTTGATCGGCAGCGCTGGCAGGATACCAGACTTCAACGGTCAGAGGGCGGTCATAGGTATTACTGCCACTGCTCTCTAAAATGTCGACCTGTCCCGGATTGACGAGTTCCAGGGTTTGCACGCCAACGGCATACTCACCACGCGGGGCAAGTTCTGGCGCATCCGGCAGCGGATCACCGAACACAAAACTTTCCGATTCCTGTGCTAGTGTCGTCCCTGCTAAAAGCACAAAAATCAATACAACTGACCAAAGGTATTTCATAGGTAGTCTCCTAATTTTTGGACAGTTAAGCGCTTAACTACTCTGATGGAATTAATTGTAACACCTCAGGCTGCTAAATCAAGAAAATGACCTGCTATCGGTAAGTGGGCTTTCCGTCACAACCCACAATGGGATTCTCTTTTTCATCCTTATATATTCTGTGGGGATACGGCCGTGTCCCTAAAAATTTACCAGGAGAAGAATCGTTATGCAGGGGATTTTAGCGCTTGAGGATGGCAAAATTTTTACGGGGGTAGGTTGGGGCGCGGAAGGGGTTTCGGTAGGGGAACTGGTGTTTAACACGTCCATGACGGGCTATCAGGAAGTGCTAACCGACCCCTCCTACCACCGCCAGATTGTCACCATGACCACGCCGCACATCGGCAACACGGGCATTAACCCGGAAGATGAAGAAGCCGGACAAATCTGGGTGGCCGGATTCGTGGTGCGGGCGCTGAGTCCGCGTGTGAGCAGTTGGCGCAGTCGGGGCGATTTAGAGTCCTATTTAAAAGCCCAGGGCAAATTCGGGCTGGCGGAAATTCCCACGCGGGCGCTGGTGCGGCATATCCGTGAAAAAGGAGTCATGCGCGCGGCTATTGCTCACGGTGACTTTGACCCGCAGGAGTTGGTCGAAATAGCGCGGCAGTCACCGGATATGTCCGGCGCGAATCTGGTGGATGAAGTGACCTGCCCCGAACCCTATAACTGGACAGAACAGAGTGATCCAGCCTGGTATCGTGACCACCTGTATAACCCGCACGGGCCTTTGATTGTCGCCTATGACACAGGGATCAAACATAATATTTTACGGATGCTAACCGGTAGAGGCTTACGGGTGCGGGTTGTGCCTGCAACGACTCCAGCAGAGGATGTGCTGGCTTTGAATCCGGCGGGGGTTTTCCTGAGCAACGGCCCCGGCGACCCCGCCGCCGTGACCTATCTGATAGATACGGTGCGGCATCTGCTGGGCAAAACGCCGATTTTTGGCATCTGCCTGGGGCATCAAATTCTGGCGCTGGCGCTGGGGGGCAAAACGGAAAAAATGCGTTTTGGGCATCGCGGCGGCAACCAGCCCGTGAAAAATCTGCTCACGGGTAAGGTAGAAATTAGCGCTCATAATCATGGGTTTGCTGTGAGTAAAGACAGCGAATTGCAGGGCGGCGAAGTCACCCATATCAATTTAAACGACCACACCATCGAAGGGATTCGGAATGAAGCGCTGGGGGCGTTCAGCGTGCAGTACCATCCCGAAGCCTCTCCCGGTCCCCACGATTCCCTGTATTTGTTCGATGAATTTGTGAAACGGGTATCCCGCGCAACTTTCTGACGGCTGAGGGCGTATAGAATCATGTAATGAACACATTACAAGGGAAAATGACCTCCTAGGAAACTTATGAAAGCTATTAGGTTTACTGAATACGGCTCACCAGATGTACTTCAGCTTCAAGAGATAGAAAAACCTGTTCCTAAAGATAATCAAGTGCTGGTAAAAGTTCATGCAGCGTCGGCCAATCCGATTGACTGGCATCGCATGAGAGGGGCGCCCTTTTTGGTTCGTTTAGATGAGGGATTTCGCAAACCCCAGAATCCCCGGCTTGGTGTTGACCTTGCGGGGCGGGTAGAGGCGGTTGGCAGCAGCGTCACACACTTTAAACCGGCAGATGAGGTATACGGTTGTGTGATGGGCGCTTTTGCCGAATATGTATGTACCCGCGAAACCGCCTTCGCGCTCAAACCATCCAATCTATCTTTTGAGGAGGCGGCATCCATTCCTACAGTCGCCTTTACCGCCCTGCAAGGGCTGCGCGACGTGGGACATATCCAGTCCGGTCAAAAAGTGCTGGTCAATGGCGCATCTGGTGGCGTGGGGTCGTTTGCCGTACAGCTTGCCAGGCATTTTGGGGCAGAAGTGACGGGCGTGTGCAGCACCCGAAATTTAGATATGGTGCGCTCGCTTGGGGCAGACCATGTGATTGATTATACAAGGGAAGATTTTAGCCGGAATAGGCAGCATTATGATTTGATTTATGACGCGGTAGGAAATCGCTCGACGTTCGCTTACAGACGTGCCTTAAAACCGGAGGGCAGGTGTGTGATTGCCGGATTCATAAGCCTGCCACGTGTACTTGACCATATCATCATAGGAACATTGATGTCAAAGATGGGCAACAGGAAAATCGGTTTGATGGGCATAGCGAAGCCCAACCAGGAGGACTTGATTTTTGTAAAAGCGCTTCTTGAAGCTGGAAAAGTGGTTCCGGTCATTGATAGATATTACCCGTTTCAAGAGACTGCCGAAGCGATTCGGTATCTTGAACAGGGACATGCCAGAGGAAAAGTCATCATTACAATGGAAGATAACTCATGAAAGCAATGGTATACACCCAGTATGGTTCACCCGATGTACTTCAACTCAAGGAGGTGGAAAAACCGACTCCTAAGGATAACGAAGTTCTGATAAAAGTTCATGCAGCCTCTATGAATGCGGGGGACTGCTATTTCTTAAGGGGTAATCCGTTCCTTGTCCGTTTGGACCTGGGGCTTTTTAAACCCAAACGCCATATCCTTGGCTCTGACATCGCCGGAAGGGTGGAAGCCGTTGGCAAAAACGTCAGGGATTTTAAACCCGGGGATGAAGTATTCGGGGATATTTCCGGCTGTGGTTTTGGTGGTTTCGCTGACTACGTATCCGTTCCTGAAAATGTCTTAGCCCCGAAACCCAATAATTTGTCCTATGAGGAAGCCGCCGCCGTGCCAATGGCCGCCGTGACCGCCTTACAGGGGCTTCGGGAGAAAGGAAAAATTCAGGCCGGACAAAAGGTATTGATTTATGGGGCATCCGGCGGCGTGGGGACATTCGCGGTGCAGATTGCCAAAGCACTGGGGGCTGAGGTCACAGCCGTATGCAGCACCCGCCATGTGGACATGATGCGTTCTCTGGGAGCAGACCACGTTATTGATTACACTCAGCAGGATTTTACCAAAAGCGGGCAGCAGTACGATTTAATTATTGCCGCCAACGGCTACTACCCGATTTTAGTTTATAAACGTGTATTAAAACCCAACGGAACTTATGTGGTCACTGGCGGGAAAATGGCACAAATATTTCAGGGGATGCTGTTGGGTCCTGTGTTATCCATGACCGGAAGTAAAAAACTGGGCGCCCTGGCTGCCAAACCAGATCAAAAAGACCTGACTGTTGTGGCACAGCTTCTTAAAGATGGCAAAATTCGTCCCGTTATCGACAGATGTTATCCGTTGAATGAGACGCCTGAAGCGTTCCGGTATCTTGAAGAAGGACACGCCAGAGGAAAAGTCGTTATTACCGTAGAACCCAATCACTAAGGAAAAAACCGTGAAAGCAATCGTATATACCGAATATGGCCCTCCTGATGTGCTTCATCTTCAAGAGGTGGAAAAACCAACCCCTCAGGACAATGAAATCCTGATAAAAGTTCATGCTACACCCGTCAATTTTGGGGATATTACCGCGCGAAATTTCAAAGCCATCTCGCCGCGCAAATTCAACATGCCTTTCCTGTTCTGGCTTCCCGCACGACTCACCTTCGGGTTCAGGAAACCCAAAAAGAGAATCCTGGGCAGTGAATTTGCGGGTGAAATTGAAGCCGTCGGCAAAGAGGTCAAACAATTCAAGAAAGGTGACTCCGTTTTTGGGTATCGCGCCATGAACTTCGGGGCTTATGCCGAATATCTCTGTGTGCCTGAAGATGGATTGGTGGCACTCAAACCACCCCAGATAACCTATGAGGAAGCCGCCGCTGTTCCTTATGGGGCGTTAACCGCGCTGAATCTCCTGAGAAAGGTCAATATTCAGCCCGGCCAAAAAGTCCTTATCAATGGTGCTTCTGGCGGCATAGGCTCATACGCGGTGCAGCTGGCTAAACATTTGGGGGCAGAAGTGACCGGAGTATGCAGCACCCCCAGAGTAGAATTGGTGAAAGCGCTGGGCGCGGATAAGGTCATGGATTACACCCGAGAGGATTTTACCAGAAGCAGCGAGTCGTATGATCTTATTTTTGATATTCTGGGCAAAAGCTCATTTTCAGCTTGCAAAAGGGTACTGAAGCCAAACGGACGTTATCTTTTAGCCAGTTTTAAGATGAAACAGCTTTTTCAGATGTTATGGACTTCAATCACGGGCGGCAAAAAAGTCGTGTGTGCATTATCCACGGAAAAGAAAGAGGACCTGCTTTTTATCCAGGGGCTTGTGGAGGCAGGCAAGATAAAATCCATTGTGGACAGATGTTATCCGTTGGAACAGGCTGCCGAAGCTCATAGGTACGTTGAAACAGGATACAAACAGGGAAGTGTGGTCATCACCGTGTAAGAAAATGGAAAATACCGCTATCCTTATAGGGGAAGACAAGGAGACCCCTTATGAAACGCCTATTTATCCTGCTGATTCTGGTGCTGGTGGTTTTGGCGGTGCCTGCCGCCGCCCAGGAAACCAACACTGTGACCTATAACGGCTTTAGTTTTTCGTATGATCCCGCTTTTGCGGCCAGTGTCAATATTACAGAGTATGCCGGCGATCCGGTTGACCTGGCAGCGCCCAGTCTGGATTTACGCCGCACGGAAATTCTGCTGTATACCGGAGAATCCGTCCCCTTTCCGTTTGAAGCAACTGCCGTGATTCGTCTGTACGACGTGGCTGATTTTGAGGGCTACGATTTTCAGACTCAGCAGTTGACCCAGCTTCAAACCCTGCTGGCCGAACGCACTGATTTAGCGCCGTATATGCTGGTCACAGACGACATGAGTATGAACACCCTGCCGTTTATGCCGATGATTCCGGCGGCACAGGTGATTCGCGCCCGCGCCCAATACGTGGAAACCCCCAGTTTTACCGGAATCAGCTATATCACGGCCTTCCGGCAGGATGCTTCGCCTCTATTGGGCAGCGAATTTATCTACACCTTTCAGGGATTGAGTCAGGATGGCAGCCTGTATGTATCGGCGCAGTTCCGGCTGGATACGGCGCTGTTTCCGGCGGAATATCCCACCGATTTTAACTACGATGAATTCATCGCGCAGATTAACCAGTATTTCACGGACAGCACGGCGACCCTTAATGCGGCTGCCCCTGCTGACTTTACCCCCTCACTGGATACGCTCGATGCGCTGATTCAAACGTTTACGGTTTCGCAATAGCAAAAAATGGGGTGAGGCTGGCAGCCTCGCCCCCCTTAGATCAAACTGCCAATCAAAAATACTACCCCCGCCATCACCAGCAGAGTCATCGTACTCATCGGCGCAAATGGGCAAACCGCCTTGTAGCCCAGATCGCATTTTTTCTTCGCGTTGGCATACGGAATACAGGTGGTCAGGCCAGCCAGCGCGATTAATCCAGCAACAATAAACATGAACAGTTCCTTTGTGAAATGATGAACTATCTAGTTTATACGCTGGGTACTAATTTTTGTTGCATTTTTTCAGCTATTTTGTGTGACTGCCTGCATTCGGGCGCGAATCCGGTCCTGGTCGGCGGGGCTGTAGGCGGCAAAATTGATGGGAAGCTGGCTGTAATCCACGGCATACATGTATTTTTTGGTGCGTTCAAACGTCATGTTATACGCTGTACCTATCTCTACATGAACGACCTCTTTTCCCTGTAAAGGAATTTCAATCTCAGGAATCGGCTCATCTACGCCCCAGCTATACACCACGATATTTGAAATGAGTTTTGTCCCTTCCAACCGGACGGGCTGAGTCACGGCCGCATAGTAGGGTTTTGCAGGGCCACTTTCTATATAACGTTTAAGGGGGTCAATGGGCGGCTGTTCATGCAAAAAGTCAATTTCAACCAGATTAAGTTTGACGGCCAGGGTTTCAACCCGTTTGCTGAGATACTGAAAACGGTGCGAGCCATGCGGCGGTTTATTGGCCGGGGAAAGCACCTCAATGCGAGTGACAGGAATATCCTGATTGGCATGACGCTGGTAAATGACCAGCGCGGGAAAATAGTCTACCCAGTCCTCCAGTTCGACCACTTCTTCTAAAAAAACGATGCCCTGTACATGACCTGCCGATTGGATAATGGGTTTTTCTGTAGGGGTTGGGCGGCGAGAAATTAACACATCCGGTTTAGACTGTGTTTTGATTTGCAGTGACTGTTCCACATCGGCGTAATAATTTTCAGGTAATTGTTTTCCCAATACTTCCAGCAGGCTAATGACAAATCCCTGGTGAAACCCTTCCCAGTTTTCGCCGGGCTGCTGAAGCTGGCTTTGCAGATGGGCATTGATACCCTGATATTCATTTTTCGGGGAATAGACAGCCATACCCTGCCCTCCTGAAATCTATTGTACAAAAATCCGACAGTTTTTCTTTGGCAAAATCTGCCCAACTCATGCCTGACAGGTTAATGGGGTTGTGTGACTGCCTGCATTCGGGCGCGAATCCGGTCCTGGTCGGCGGGGCTGTAGGCGGCAAAATTGATGGGAAGCTGGCTGTAATCCACCGACTGCCAGTAAACCCGCAGGCTTTCAAACGTGGTCTGATAAGCACCGTTCAGGTCTGCGAGTGCGACTTCATTTTCTAAGAGGGGAATTTCTACCGTGGGAATTGCTTCATCTACACCAAATGTATACAGACTAATTTGTGAAATAACCCCTCTGTTTTCCAGCCGAAGGGGTTTGGTGATGGCAACATGATAGGGGGTCGCCTGAGATTCACGCACTTCATTTTTCCCCACCGCATAATTTTTGGCATAGGCTTTTAGCGCATTGAGAGGAGGGGATTCATGCAAAAAATCAATTTCCACAAGATTAATCAGTGCGGCCAATGTTTCCGCGCGTTTGCCTTCATACACCCGATAATATGAGCCGGACGG
>CAZKZS010000123.1:0-13115 GCA_964557285.1 uncultured Anaerolineae bacterium
TTACCGATGCTCAATCACGCGGCGATACCACTATGTTATTTGACCTCAGTGAATCGCTGGGCAATCTGGTGATGGAGCTTTACGAACCTGCCTATCGTTTCCGGGAACTTGGACGTGATCTGGCAGCACGGGCAAGAGCGCTGCATGAAATGAGTGAAATCTATTTGCAAATGGCTCATGTCCCCCAGGGTGCTTCAACGGGACCCAATGCTTCTCAGCTAGCCATGCACATCTCTCTCGGCAGGTTATCCAGCACGCTGGACGCGGCAGCTACTCATTACACCCAGGCAGCGGATTGGGTTTCTGGCATGGTGTATTTTCTGGAAGGGTTTGCTCACCGTGCCAACCGGGACGCCTGGGGCAGTATGCTGGCGAACATTGTTCGGATGCTGCGGGAACAGCAACAGCAGCAGCAGACTCAGCAGCAGCCGTAAGGAAATTTTATGATTCACGATTTGGACAACACCCTGAAAGCGATTTTAGATGACGCGGCAGCGCCCGCTACCCTTCGCACCGCCGATGTGAATTTTCTCACGCCGGATAAATCCTTCGCGCCCGCACAGCCTACCGTCAATTTGTTTTTGCACAGTGTTAGGGAAAACAACAAACTGCGTGATCCCGTGCCGATTGTTGAACCGATGGGCGCGGTTTTTGTGCGCCGCCGCCCGCCGATTCGGGTGGAGTGCAGTTATCTGGTGACGACGTGGGGAACGGGAGTCGCTACGGCCAGAGTGCTGGCGGAACATGAACTGTTGGCGCTGGCGCTGCTATGGCTCAGCCGATTTCCGGAAATTCCGGCGGGCTTTTTACAGGGTAATCTTGCTACACAGCCCTACCCGCCGCCGACCATGGTCGCACAGGCCGATGGCAAACAAAACACTGGAGAATTTTGGACAGCGCTTGGGATTTCGCCCCGTCCCGCCTTTACCCTGAACGTCACAATTGCGCTTGATCTGGTGACACCTGTTACCGAAGGCCCGCCTGTGGTGCTGCGGAAAATTATCCTCAAGCAGAAACCAAACATCACCGGAGAAGTCATTTTTGCGATTAATGGCACGGTGCGGGATGCCAACACTTCCGCCGCCGTTCCCGATGCACAGGTGTCTGTGACCGAAGCGGGGCTGACAGCCACCACCGATGCCCAGGGACATTTTATCATCGCGCCACTGGAGGAGGGGAGTTATACCCTGCGGACAACAGCAACCGGCTACGCCGTTGAGTCGCACACGGTTCAAGTGCCGGATGCGGCCAGCGCGACTCCGTATGATGTCAGCCTGACACCCTAAAAAAGCATAAAAGTCAAAAAGGAGAAACCAGATCATGCCTGTCTATAAAACACCCGGTGTTTATGTGGAAGAAGTCGTTGGGACGCCGCCTATCGCTGCTGTTGGCACGAGTACGGCAGGATTTATCGGGGTGGTCGATTCTACCGCGACCAATCCTGCCGCGCCTGCCGGAGATGGTAAAGCCTTCGAGATGCCTTTTTTGCCCGGCAGCACGACCACCCGTTACACGCTGACTCCGGTTAATCAGGTGGAATTAGTGACCAGTTGGGAACAGTTCAAAAATAAATTTGGCGATTTTCATACGGGCAATCTGACACTGGCACACGCGGTTTATGGATTTTTTAACAACGGCGGGTCGCGCTGTTACGTGGTGCGGGTCAACAGCCTGACCACCGCCACCGATTTAGATACGGCGCTGGCACGCTTTGAAGCGATTGACGAAATCGCGCTGGTAGCCGCCCCCGGTGCAACCGTCGCCGCGACTCAGAAAAAGCTCATTGACCACTGCGAAGGGCTGAAAGACCGTTTTGCGATTCTGGATGGGCAGGTCACAACAACCATTACGGATACCGCCATTCGCGGGACAGTCAGCCCAAGCCAGTTTGCGGCCATGTATTTTCCCCGTATTCAGGTGGCCGATCCGGTTTCCAAATCAGAAATTTTTGTGCCGCCCAGTGGTCATATGGCTGGTGTTTATGCCCGTACTGATGCGGAGCGCGGCGTGCATAAAGCGCCTGCCAACACCAACATACGCGGGGTGATTGGGCTGGAATATCAGGTGACTAAAAATGAGCAGGAAGGGCTAAATCCCAAAGGCATCAACGTGATTCGCAGTTTTGAAGGCACGATTCTAGTGTGGGGAGCGCGAACGCTGGGTGGAGATGATAACGGCGAATACAAATATATCAATGTGCGCCGCCTGATGAATTTTTTACGCGAATCAATTGAAGAAGGCACACGTTTTGCCGTTTTTGAACCCAACGCCCAACCCCTCTGGCAGCGAATCACCCGTGCCGTGACCGCCTTTTTAACGATTGTCTGGCGGGATGGGGCGCTGGTGGGCAGCACGCCCGAAGAAGCCTTTTACGTGAAATGTGATGCAACCACCAACCCGCCCGAAGTTCGGGACGCGGGGCAGGTGGTGTGTGAAATTGGGGTAGCCATTGTACGTCCGGCGGAATTTGTCATTTTCCGCATTTCGCAGCTTTCTGGTCCGGCGGCCAGCTAACTGTAGGGGCGCGATCCGCCCTCATCTCGTAGGGACACGGCATTGCCATGTCCCTACCAGGGTGATCATAGGTGGTTAGGAGGGAAATAAAACATGGCGGTAGGAGAACGTAAAGACCCGTTTTTGAACATGAATTTCCGCGTGGAAATCGACGGTATTGAACGTGGCCGTTTTGCCGAAGTCAGCGGCTTGGATTCCACCATTGATGTAATTGAGTATCGGGAAGGCGGCGAAAATACCACGCTGCGGAAGCTGCCCGGCAACACCAAATACAGCAATATCGTGCTGAAATTTGGCATGACTGACGATTTAGCGCTGTACGAATGGCATCAAAAAGCGGTCATCGGCAAGGTGGAACGTAAAAATGGCTCGATTATCGTCCTGAATCGCGTGGGGGATGAGGTGGCACGCTGGAATTTTATCAATGCGTGGCCGACCAAATACGACGCGCCCGACTTCAACGCGGAAGGCAACGACGTGGCGGTAGAAACCTTTGAACTGGCGCATGAAGGCGTCGTTCGGGTTAAAAGTTAGCAGGGGATAAACACCGATGTTGCAGACTGAGTATGAATTCCGGCTGCCCATGGGGTACATAGATGCAGAAGGCAATGTGCATCGGGATGGCATTATGCGGCTGGCAACTGCCGCCGATGAAATTGCCCCGATGAAAGATTCACGGGTGCAAAAAAATCCGGCCTATCTGGTCATCATTTTGCTGTCGCGGGTGATTACCCAACTGGGCGACCTGAAAATGGTCACGCCGCAGGTGATTGAAAATCTGTTTACCGCAGATTTGGCCTACCTGCAAAACCTGTATAACCGGATAAATCGGCTGGATGGCGGAGAACAGGTGACATGCCCTCACTGCCAGCAGACGTTTATTCTGGAGACTCAGCCAGTGGGGGAATGATAGGCTACCCCTCGCAACAGTTATACGGGGAGGTAGCCTTCATCGCGTATCACTTTCACTGGCCGTTAGAGCATATTCTGGACATGGAACACCGTGATAGAAGGCGCTGGGTGGAGGAAATTTCCTCCATGAACCAGCGTTTCAACGAAGGGTAAGACAGGTGAACGACTTGCCGCGTTTAAAAATTGTATTCCGTGATTTGAGCGTATTACGCCGGACACGGTTTTTTACCGTGTCTGATTCGCATCGGGGGTTTGCGGAGCGTATTCTGGCGCGGTATGGGGTCACGGTTGAATCCGGCGTCGGACTGACTCTGGTGTTCCGCCGATTGCCCGTTCCGGTTCAGAACACTTTTTATTCCAGCACGCAGCAGATCGCCGCACCGCGTATTACGCTCAAACTGGCAAGTGCTTCCTATCTTGAAACCGCTTTGCCCGATTCCGAAACCCATCATTTTGTCCGCGAATTGACCCGTGCGGTGCAAATGGTCTACGCGGAGCGCGACCACACAACGGCGGAACAGCGCCTTATCGAACGCCTGATTCGGCAGGTTATCCGGCAAATGCAGACTCATCTTGTGGAACGCGAAACCGACCATCAGAAAACGGTAGACCAGCGTCGGGAAATTTACAGGCAGCAGGTGTTTCAGCAGCAGGGGCAACTTATTCCGGCGGTGCGGCAGGTGCTTGTCCGCGTTTCACCTGCTGAACAATCTAAATCTCCTCCCCCTGTCATCCATAAATCGCCTGCCGCTGCACCGCCCGCCCCGATAGATGTGAATCAGCTGACCGACCAGGTGATTCGCGCGATAGACAGCCGCATTATAGCCATGCGGGAACGGATGGGGAGGTAAATCATGGGGCTTGAAAAGGCGATTATAGCCAATACGGTAACAGGTGAACGGATTCCGGTGCAGTTTAACCCGGAAGAATACACCCTGAACAAAGACATCAATTATGCGGTCACATCCATTCCCGGCCTCAGCGCCCCGATTCTTCAGTTTGTGAACGGGAATATGCAAACGCTGGAACTGGAACTGCTGGTTGATACCTATGAAGCGCATAGCGAAAGCAGCACGCAGGCAGGGGACGATGTTCGTGTCCTGACGCGCAAAATTACCAATTTAATGAATATCGAACCTTCGACCCATGCGCCGCCCGTGCTGCTATTTACCTGGGGGTCGCTGACGTTTACCTGTGTGCTGGCGCGTGTCAGCCAGCGATTCATCATGTTTAAGGCCGATGGGATTCCGGTGCGGGCGCGGCTGCAGGTCACGTTTAACGAATTTCGCAATGTAGATTTGGAAGCCAAAGAAGTCAAACGGGAAACCGCCGATTATTCCAAACTGCATGTGGTCAAAGACGGCGAATCGCTGAGTCTTATCGCGGCGCGGGAGTACGGCAGCGCGGCCTTATGGCGGCCTATAGCGCTGCGGAACAACCTGGATGACCCGTTAGCGCTGCGGACGGGACTCCGGCTGATTATCCCAAATCTGCCTTTTCGTGACCCCGAATCGGGTGAGGTGTACGGATGAGCCGTTTAGCGCCGGAATTTAAGCTGTTTATCAACGATGCTCCTGCTCCGGCGGCGCTGCGTGCTTCCGTCAGCAGCCTGAACTGGCAAACCGGACTGGAAGGGGCAGACCGCGTAGAGCTAACCCTGGTCAATGAAAATTTGCGCTGGTTAGACAGTCCCCTGCTGGCGCTGGATACCCATCTCAAACTGCTGATCGGGTATGCACCCCATACGCTGGAACAGGCGTTTGTGGGAAAAATCGTCAGTCAGGCGGCTACCTTTCCCGGCGGCGGGTCGCCTATGCTGACCATCGCCGCACAGGACAGGCGCGAAGACCTGCGGAACAGCCGTAAGGTGCGCTGGTTTGCCATTCCGACGCCCATCGGGAATTTTTCCCTGCCCGATATAGCAGTGGCGGCGGCGGTAAGTGGGGAAAACGGCTTAATTCCTATTCTCGACCCCGTAGGGGCAGCCCTGTCCATCATTTTAGGGGGGGTAGACGCGATAGCCGTCATTGCCGACCCCAACAGCGCCCAGAGCGTGATTCGGAAGCAGGAAAACGAAAACGATTACGACTTTTTGCAGCGTATTTCCCGCGATAACGGCTGGGAAATGTTCATTGAACATACGGGCGTAATGGGCGGGTTTAAACTGCGTTTTCAGTCGTCGCTGGATAATCTCACGCCCGAATTATCCCTTAAATACGGGCAGTCATTGATTGATTTTACGCCGCGTATTAGCAACGTGGGTCAAATTTACGGCGTCACGACCAACATCTGGGTATCCGCTTTAAAAACCACCCTCAGCATTACCGTAAGCTGGGATTGGGACAGAATGGCGCTGATGATTGATGTCCGTCCCCAGGTCGGGATTCTGGGCAGTCAGTCCGGACGTTCGGAATACGTAATTGATGAACCCCTGACGCCCCTGACCGCACCACGCCGCATTATCCGCGAACTTATCCCCCGTCTGAATCAACGGCTGACGGGTTCGGGAAGCTGCATCGGCGACCCGCGTATTCGCGCCGGCACGGTAATACGTATTGAAGGCGTGGGAGCGCAGTTTGGCGGGCTGTATCGGGTCACTTCCGCGACTCATACGCTGGACAGCGGCGGTTATAAAACGAGTTTTGAAATGCGGAAGGAAATCTGGTTTGGCTCGATTCCGATGCCGGAACAGGGCGCTGTACCTGTCAAAGTGAAAACCCCGCTGGGGAGTTTTTAAAAACGAAAGGGTTCTGTCATGTCGAATGGTTTGCTGAGTATGGCCGCCCAGGAAGAACGCGAACAGCGTGTGTATGGCGTGGTCGTTGGGGAAGTAATTAACAATGTGGATTTGATGACTCTGGGGCGGGTGCAGGTGCGGCTGCCCTTTTTAGGGGGAATCGAACCCTGGGCGCGGGTAGCGGTCTTAAATTCCGGCTCGTCCTGCGGCACATATTTTATGCCGCAGATAGGGGATGAAGTCCTGATTGCGTTTCATCATGGGGACATCCGTGAAGCGTATGTCATTGGCTCGTTATGGAACAGCCAGGACAGCCCGCCCGCCTCGATTCCTACCGATGCCATCAGCAAACGTATTATCAAAACACCGGCGGGACACGAAATTGTCCTGAATGATATGGAACAGTCCATCACTGTGACCAGTTCGACTCAGCAGAAAGTCGTTATTGACGCGACCCAGATTCAAATTTCTTCCACAGGCGGCACGGCCAAAATCACGATGGATGTCTCCGGCAGCATCAAAATCGAAGGCAAAATCAGCATCGAAATCAAGTCGCTGGCGTCGCTAACCCTTAAAGGGGCAACGGTCAGCGTGGAAAGTGACGGCATGATGACCCTGAAAAGCAGCGGTGTGCTGAATATTCAGGGGTCAGTGGTCAAAATTAATTAGGAGTCTTGTCTGATGCCACCCGCAGCCAGAGTCAGCGATCCAACAGGACACCCCGGCATGATCAGTGGGCCGGGGGTCGCAACGGTTCTTATTGGCGGGATGCCTGCCGCCGTTGTGGGCGACCTGCATACCTGTTCTTTTCCACCTCCGGCAGGACCGCACCCCCCATCGCCGTTCCCTAAAGGCAGTACCACCGTGTTTATTGGCGGGCGGCCTGCCCTTCGCATGGGAGATATGGCGGGCTGCGGAGCGCCGATTGTGATGGGTGCGCCCACTGTGATGATAGGAGGATGAGTCATGGCCGATGATAAAGCCTTTTTGGGGCAGGGATGGGCATTTCCGGTAGATGTGACTGCAACGGGCGAGATTCGTCTGGCCGCTTATGAGGAAGATATTCGCCAGTCGATTCAAATTATTCTTGGCACAAATCCCGGTGAACGGGTCATGCGGCCGGATTTTGGCGCAGGGCTGCGGGCGTTGATGTTTGAGCCGTTGAACACAACCACTATCGCGTTAACTCGCCACCGCGTCGAACAGGCGTTGATTACCTGGGAGCCGCGTATTGACACCATCACACTTGAAATTGAACCCAGGCCGGAATACGGCCAGTTATTGATTACCGTAAATTATCGGGTGCGTGCCACCAATACATTTTATAACCTTGTGTATCCATTTTATTTATTGGAAGGGGAGCAGCCGTGAGCGATACCCCACTTCTTGATACCCGCGACGCGGAAGCGCTGGCGCAGGCCATCCGGCAGCGTTTGCCTTCGTATGTTCCTGGCTGGCTTCCGGCAGAAGGCGAAGCCGGCTGGGCGCTGATTCAGATCTATGCGCGGTACATGCAGGCGCTTCTGGAACGGCTGAATCAGATGCCCGATAAAAATAAACTGGCATTTTTAGATTTACTGGGCATTACCCTGATTCCGGCACAGGCGGCGCGGGTGCCGGTGGTGTTCCAGATGCAGGCCAACGCGGGCAATAGCCGTGCCGCCGTCCGGACTCGCCTGGGTGCGAAAGTGACGGGACGCAGCGACCCCCTTTCTTTTGAAACCGAAAAAACCATCGGGTTGGCGGCGGCTCTGCTTGCGGAAGTGGTCACGGTTCACCCCGGACTCGATTCCTACGCGAGCCACAGTACGGCGGTGATTGGCGGCCAGCAGGTGACGCTGTTCGCCACTCTGAAGCCGATTCCGCATGAGTTTTATCTGGCGCACAATACTTATTTTGCGCTGGCCGGAGATGTGACCGTTGAACTGCATATTGAACTGAATCGGCCGGGCAGCCAACCCATGCTCATCGCTTGGGAATACTGGGATGGTGAAGTCTGGCGCGATTTTAAACCCTTTGCCACCACTCCCCAGGGGGATGAACGATGGAGCGTAGATGGCACACAGGGCATGACTCGCAGTGGCATTATTCAACTGGTGGCCGACTGCGGGGCGAACAAAAAATCCAAAGTCAACGGGCTGGAAGCCTACTGGATTCGTGGGCGGCTGACCGAACCGATTCCACCTTCGGATAGGTCGCTGCCCGTCGTGGATACGGTTGAAACCAGAACCCGATTGGAACACTGTTTTAACAGTCCCTGTTTTTTCCCGGATGCCGCCTATGCGGAGGGGTTAAAAGTAGATTTTGCCAAACCGTTTTATCCGTTCGGGCAGCAGCCCCAGCCGGGCAGTACACTGTATTTTTCCAGCGCGGAAGCCTTCAGCAAACCCGGCGCAGTGGTACAGGTAGCCTCTCAGGGATTGACCACAGCCCCAACAGGCTTAGCCAACCCTACTCTCCAACTGCAATACTGGAACGGATCAGGCTGGGCGGACCTCAATGCTTATTCCATAACCGCACAGGTGGATATGGATAAATTTGGCCTGAGTACCCTGACCTTTCAATTTACCGTCCCCAACGATCTGGCCCCGACTCGAATCAACGATGAGGAAGGGCTGTGGATGCGGTTGATGATGACCGCAGACGGGTACTATGTGAATCGGGATATACGCTACCTGCGCCCGAAAACGGGTACAACTGGCTCGACTCCGGCCGACCTGGAAGCCGCGAGTCTGCTCATTCGGGAAACCGTGCCGCCCCTGATTGGCGCATCATCATTTCAGTTGGGTTACAGTTATACCTCCCCGCAGCAGGCGGTTGAAACTGCCTACACCTACAACGATTTTCAGTGGGAGGACCGGACAGAAGATGCACGCTGGCGCGGGACGGCCTTCCAGCCCTTTTCCTGGACAGCAGACCGCACCCCGACGCTGTATCTGGGGTTTGACCGCGCCCTGCCAGCCGACACCGTGAGTTTATATTTTGATATTCTCGAAGTTGAGCCGCAGGGCGAACCCCTTCAATGGGAATACTGGAATGGGCAGGGCTGGCTGGCGCTGGCAGTGGAAGATGAAACGAATCATCTGGCGCTGCCGGGTATGGTTACGGCGCTGTGGCCGGGCGTGGAATCGCCACCTGCCGCCAGCACGATCAGCGCCGCCGGAAATACGGTGCAGTTAATGAACTCGCGGGAAGCGCTGCGTTTCCGTGTGGGCGATTTGCTGTATATCCGCGAAGGGGAAAAAGGCGAATTAGCGGTTCTGGCCGCCATTTCTGGCAGCACCCTACTTTTAAAAACCCCCCTTGAGCAAAAGTATGGTCAGGCGGTCATCAGCCGGGCCACGCTGCCGCGTTTTGGCACGCCGCGCACCTGGATTCGCGCCCGCTTACAGACAGGCGGCGACCCGCGTCCCATCCAGCTTAACGGGCTGTATCTTAACGCGGTGTGGGCGTCGCAGACTCAAACAGTTGAAGATGAACTATTGGGGTCAAGCACCGGACAGGTCAATCAGGTGTACTTTTTCCGTCAATCGCCTGTTCTGGAAGGGGAAATCATCGAAGTGCGCGAGCTGGAAGGGGCGCGGGCGGACGTGGAACTGCCCATTTTGCAGCAGGAAATTCAACGGCAGGGACTCCCCGCCGATGTGATTCGGCTGGTTAGAAATCCCGTGACCGGACGGGTCAGTGAGGTGTGGGTACGCTGGCAGCAGCAGCCCAATCTGCTGTTTTCCAGACCGGACAGCCGCCACTATCTGATTGAACGCAGCCAGGGACGGTTGATTTTTGGTGACAATGTACATGGCGGGATTCCGGCGGTTGGCAGCAACAATATTCTGGCGCGGCGCTACCGAACGGGCGGCGGCTTAGTCGGCAATGTTCCCGCCGGAGCAGTCAAAGAGCTTTTAGGGGTTGTGCCAGCCGTGCAGGGTGTGTTTAACCCCAAACGGGCGGAAGGTGGGGCAGATGGTGAATTGGTGGAAAGTGTGCGAACCCGCGCCCCGCGTACCGTGCGCCACCGCCAGCAGGCCATTTCCCTCTCCGATTATGAAGCGCTGGCACGCGAAGCCTCACCTGCGGTAGCCGTGGCGCGTGTCCTGCCGACGACTCACCCCAGTGGACGAGAAGCGGCGGGATGGGTACGGGTGATTATCATGCCGCAGAGTCAGGATGCCGAACCGCAGCCTTCATTTGAACTGCGCCGCCGCGTGAAAGACTATCTCAGCGCCCGAATGCCCGCCAGCGTTGCCGGACGCATTTCCGTGACCGGCCCCACGTATTTGCCTATCGGGGTAGAGGCGGCCATTGCCCCACTTGATTTTGGTCTGGCAGGCCAGGTTTTTGAGGCAGCAGTGAAGGTGCTGCGCGACTTTTTGCATCCCCTGACGGGCGGTCCGGAAGGGCAGGGCTGGCCGTTTGGCCGGGATGTGTTCCTTTCAGATGTGGCGGCGGTGTTGGAAGCTGTCCCCGGGGTGGATTACGTGCAGACGCTGAATCTGCTGCTGGAAAATGTTCCATACGGGGAACGGATTGATGTGCCGCCCGACCGGATTGTGATTGCCGGCCCGATTCGTATCACCTTAGTTGAAAGGGAGCGTTAACCATGCCTCTCCCCCTGCCGAATCTGGATACACGCCGTTGGGCTGACCTTATTGAAGAAGGCCGCGCCCTAATTCCGCGTTACGCGCCCGACTGGACAGACCATAACGTTCACGACCCCGGCATTACGCTGATGGAACTGCTGGCGTATCGGGTTGAGCAGATGATGTATCGCGCCAACCGTGTGCCGGAAAAACACCGCCGCAAGTTTTTGGCGCTGATGGGATTTTTGCCCCATCCCCCGCGTCCCGCCGAAACTGTGCTGAGTTTTACGCTAGCTGCCGGAGTCACGGCTCAGCGCCTTCCTGAAGGGCTTCTGTTGATGGCCGCCCGCCGGGATAACATCCCACTTCCATTTGTGACCGCCCGTGAGGTGATTCTAACGGAGGCCGCGATCCAAAGGGTGCTGGTGGAGGATGAGTCCGGACTGACGAATGTCACCCGTCTATGGCTGGAAAATCTGCCGATTGCCATGTTCGGCCGGAATCCATCGGAAGGGGCGGCGTTTTATATCGGTTTTAATCAGCCCCTGCCGCCAAATCAGCCCGTGACTCTCTGGTTGGGTATGGGAAAACCGGATGCAGAAGCACGCCAGCGTATTTTAGAGGCGGTTTGTGTGCCACCGCCGCCCCTGGTACAGGCAGCCAGTTGTGATGATGAAACCGAAACGCCACCCACCGAAAGCACGCCTATTTTATCGGAACATCATACCGTGCGGCTGGTCTGGGAATATTACGACGGGGCGGCCTGGCAGGAAATCTCAGAGGTGGATGACGAAACGCACAGCGCAACCCTCAGTGGTGCGGTATCCCTGACGCTACCAGCGACTATGCAGCCGTATCAGGATTCTTTTTATCTGCGCTGCCGCATTGCAAACGGCATACCGGATGCCGCGCCCATGCTGCACCGACTCGCGTTAAACGCGGTGCGGGTCTATCAAAAACGTCCGGTAGTCGGGCAGTTTCCGGTAGCGGCGGGAGTGACTCTGCCGGAAGGACAAACGCTGACCGTCGGCCAGCTTCAGCGCCTTCTCTTTAGGCTTGATGGCAACAGAATCACGTCGCTTGAAGTGAGCGAAAACGGTATCGACGCGCTGGTGATTGCTTACCAGCCTGCCACTGATACCGACGACGGTCTGCTGACGCTGAATCTCGTGCTGGTCGGCACGGGTTCGGAATCGCCGGAACAAATCATCACCCTGCCCAATGCGCCTATCGCTGATGGACAGGCACAGCTTTTTCTACAAACCGCTTCCGGCTGGCTGACTCTCCTTCAACGACCGGACTTAGACGCCAGCACTGCCACCGATTTTATGCTGGAGGCCACTACCGGAAATTGTACCTTTGGCGACGGCCAGCGTGGACATTTGCTGCCGCTTTTTGCGCCCGTGCTGGCGCGTTATGCCATTACCGAAGGCGCATCCGGCAATATCCTGTCGGGGGCGAATTGGACTCTGTTGGAGGACGAAGTGAATCGGATGCTGCTTGGAGAAGCGGTTGCCGATGTGGTAACGCGGCTTCAGTCGGTAGCCAATCCCGATAACGCGCACAGTGGGGCAAACGCCGAGTCCTTAGAAAGTGCGGCGGGGCGGGCCGCAGCATCTTTTTGGTCACACGAACGCCTGCTTGAACTCGGCCGGAACACAATCACCCTTGACCAGCTGGACCGTCAGCAGGTGATGGCTTTAACCGCCCCTCTGCGGGCAACAACCGTTTTTGATTTTGAACGGCTGGCGCTGGAAGTTCCCGGCACGCAGGTCGCGCGGGCGCGTGCCTGGGCAGGCATTGACCCCACCTATCCCTGCCTGCAAGCCCCGGGAACGGTCACGGTAGTGATTGTGCCGCATCTTCTGCCGCAGGCACGCCCGATGCCGAGTCCGGGGCTAATTCGTGCCGTGAAACACTATCTGAATCGCCGTCGGGTGGTCGGAACGCGGCTGGTGGTGGTTGCCCCTACCTATATTCAGGTGGCGGTGCGGGCAAAAGTAAAAGCTAAATCCGGTGCGAATGTTTCCCGTGTGCAGGAAGATATTCTTAAAAGCCTCAACCGATTTTTAGACCCCCTTATCGGAGGAACAGAGGAAAAAGGCTGGCCGTTTGGCCGGGATGTGTATCGCGCTGAAATTTTGCAGCTCATTGATGGCGTGGCGGGGGTGGACCATGTGCTTTTTCTGGAACTGGTGGCAGACGGGGCAGACCCGCAGTGTGATAACCTGTGTGTTGGATTAACGTCGCTAGTCACACCGGGCAGTCATGAGATCGAGGTTTTATGAAAACACAAAACCGTATTGAATATTACGCCGGACAAAAACTGACCGCCGATGATTTGCGGGATGACCTTACCTTTGAAGCGCGGC
>CAZKZS010000124.1:0-12986 GCA_964557285.1 uncultured Anaerolineae bacterium
TCTGCAGATGGCCCGGGTGTTTGAAACCGCGTCCCTGTCGGCTAATTTGCGGTGGCGGGGATCGCTGGTTAAGGGGGGACAGTTGAAGGAAGATACAGTTCAGTTGGAACTCAATGATCAAATCATGTCGGAGGATTACCATATTCCGATTACCCCCGGCTATGTGATTCCAACCCATGCAGGGCATCCTGAGAGCGAACTGGTAGCCGAACTGGAGGCCCGTTACATTTTTCATGTTGCCAGTGTTTCGGTTGAACCCACCCGCGATTATCGTATGATTCCGGCAGATAATCGGGTGGTGGAGGAGGCTGTTCGCAATTGTTTTCGGGAAGTCGTTAAAGTGAACAAAAATAAGGGGGTCATTTCCCCTGTCAACAGTCCCCGCAGGCAGGAGGAGGAAAAAAACAGGGCCGATTATAAAAACATCACCAGCATCATCTTCCCTCTGTTTGCCACCGGACAGGGCGGGCGCACCAGTGAGGTCACCAAAATTGCGGAAACGATGGTCAAAAAATTTATCGAGTGTTACAACAGCAACAAAACCAAAACCAACTTTACCATCAGGGAAATTTACCTGTGCGCGTACTCGGTACAGGATGTGCAGCGGGTCGAAGAAGTGATGAATAGACATCTGTTGCGGGTATAACCATGGATATTTTGCTGACACATGGCTATTTCCTTTATCAAGACCCGCACGAATTAAAAATTATGCGGCCTTATCCGCCGCTTGGGATTTTGTTTCTTTCCTCCTATCTCAAATCAACAGGCTTTGAGGCAGGCATTTTTGACTCTACGTTTGCATCCATGACAGATTTTGAGGAAAGGGTGCAGCAGGAACGGCCTTCAGTGGTTGGAATTTATACTAACCTGATGACCAAACAAAATGTGCTGAAGATGATTCGCTTTTGTAAGCAGCAAAACGTGACGGTCATTTTAGGCGGGCCAGAACCTCCGTATTATGCACGGGAATATCTGGAATACGGGGCAGATGTGATCGTTAAGGGAGAAGGGGAACTCACTCTGGAAGCGCTGCTGCCCCATCTGGCGCGGTACGGACTGACTCAGTTGGAGCAAATCGCCGGAATCGCGTTTCTGAACGGCGATGGGACTCTGGTCGAAAATCCGCCGCGTCCCTTTGTGAAGGATTTAAATACCCTGCCCTGGCCTGACCGCGAAGCGATTGACCTGCCCGAATATATGCGTGTCTGGAAGGAAAATCATGGGCAAAGTTCGGTTTCGGTGATTTGTGCGCGGGGCTGCCCCTATACCTGTACGTGGTGCAGTCATTCCGTGTTCGGGGAAAGCCACCGCCGCCGTTCACCAGACAGCATGGCGGACGAACTGTTATGGCTTCGGGAACGTTATAACCCCGATTTAATCTGGTACGCCGATGATGTGTTTACCATCCATCGGCGCTGGTTTCTGGAATATCATGCGGCGCTTAAAAAGCGGGGTGTGCGGATTCCGTTTGAGTGTATTTCCCGCGCTGACCGTCTGGACGAGGAAGTCATCAAAACGCTGGCAGAGATGGGCTGCTACCGCCTGTGGAATGGTTCTGAAAGCGGGTCACAAAAAGTCATTGATTACATGAAGCGGAAGGTCAACGTCGAAGAAGTACGCCACGTTACCCATCTGCTGCAAAAATACGGGATTCAGGCGGGCATGTTTATCATGCTGGGATACGATGGGGAGGAAGTGGACGATATTAAAGAAACGGTACGCCATCTCAAACTGGCGAACCCGGATGTTTTTCTGACCACCGTTGCTTACCCAATTAAAGGCACAGCCTACTATGAGGAGGTGCAGGAGCGTATCCGTGCGGAAAAACCCTGGGCAGAACGAACTGACCGCGATTTAACCGTCGCTGGTCGCCACAGCAAACGTTTTTACAGCTTTGCGACACGCTGGATGGTCAGCGAAGTGGCGCTGCATCGGGAAAAATCAAATGGGGGGGTAGGACTGCTGCGGGAGCTTAAACTTCGTGCCAATATTGCCGCCGGACAAATTGGCATGGCTGTGACTCAAAATCAGATGGAAAATCGGGGGCAGCCCCTGTAAACAGAACTGCCCGGTAAAGGTTAAACCTGTGCAAAAAGAGGCAGAGAAAGCACCGCCATTGCTTTTTGCCATTCGGTGCGGGCGGTATCGGGCATAAAATCAAGGATTCTCAAAATTTCAGGCAACCCATGTTCAAGCACATTCTTCGGGATATGGTGGTGCATGTCGGCCAGTTTATGCAGATTTTTGTGGTTATGCAGAAATCCCAGCAGCCAGTTCCCCAGGGTCAGAGGAGTCATGGGTTTGCCTTTAAAATCGTACTCCTGCCGCAGATAATCGACCAGTTCCGGCAAATGTTCGTCGTAGACTGCCCGTGCTTCTAACAGTGTCGTTCCTAATAACTGGTAGTCCAACGATTCGACCAGTGCCTGATAGATGTCATTTTTATAAAGCTGAGATTTAGGCATCGACATGAAATGCTGAACTTCTATTTCTGGAATCCCGATATGTTCTGCTAATGTTTGAGCAATCATATTTTTTTATCCCTTCGATTCATCTGGCGCAACAGCGTGTTCATGAATTGTACAGGTAAAATCCATAAAGTGCGAAGGGTTAATTGGCAAAAAAGGGCAGCGAAAGTAAAGCCATCGCCTTTTGCCATTCTGCACGCCCTGGCGCAGGCATATGTCCTAAAATGTTGAGGATGGCAGGCAGCCCTTCATGTAAAACCTCAGGCGGAAGGTTCTGATGCATCTCATAAAGTTTGGAGAGGTTTTTGGGGTTGTGTAAAAATCCGAGCAGCCAGTTTCCCAGGGTAAGCGAAGTCATGCCCCGGCTGTTCAGATGATAAATCTCCCGCAAATGTTCGGCCATCTCCGGCAGGTAAAGGTCATACATGGCACGCGCATCTTGCAGCGTGCTGCCCAGCAATTTGTAATCCAACTGATTAACTAAGCTCTTATAAAACGAACTCTGATAAAGCTCAGAGCGCGGCATGGCGAGCAGTGTTTCAACCTCCTCCACCGAAATACCAATATAAGCAGCGAAAAATTCCCTATCCATGTGGCTTCCCCTTCGTGTACAAAAGCAATTCACATGAATTTTAAGGGAAAAAACAAGGAGAAAATATCCGCCAGAAGGGGAGAATTTACCTGGTCAGGTGGCTAGAATCTTCCTGACCAGGCAGGGGTGCGGACTAGGAGATTTTGGTGGTGATGATGCCATCGGCATTAATCATCATGACCGGATTCACATTAATTGTGCCTACCAGATCATAGGTCATTGCACCCGTAATCCGCACCGGAACAATCCGGCCAACAGGCGCTTCACCTTCAATAAGAATATAGCCATCAATTTCGGGCGCATCGCGGTAAGAACGCCCCAGCGAGATTTTTTCTCCAGTAGGGCGACCATTTTCATCTTCAGCGTCGCCATACCCTTCAATCAGCACATCCAGCACCCGTCCCACCTGCGCTTGATTTTTCGCCAGACTGATACGCTGCTGCATTTCCATCAATTGGGCTTTACGCGCCCATTTAACCTCCTCTGCAACCTGCCCGTCGAGTTCGGCGCTCCGTGTACCAACTTCATAGCTGTAGGTAAACGCCCCTACACGGTCAAACTGCAAATCTTCCACAAATTGCATTAATCCCTGAAATTCTTCCTCTGTTTCGCCCGGGTATCCCACAATAAACGTGGTACGGATAGCCAGATCAGGAATTTTTGTCCGCATTTTATCCAGCGTGCGGTATACCCAGTCGATATTGGCAGGGCGGCGCATCCGAAGCAGGGTATCTCGATGCCCATGCTGCAAAGGCATATCCAGATAATTCACGATTTGTGGGTGGCTGGCAATCGTATCAATCAGGTGATCGGTCACGTAACCCGGATAGGCATACATGATCCGAATCCAGGGTAAGTCTGGCACAGCTTTGACCAATTCTTGCAGCAGTTTTGCCAGCCCATCTTTTAAACCGAAATCACTGCCGTAATCGGTACTGTCCTGAGAAATAAGAATCAGTTCCTGCACGCCGTTATCGCGCAGATAACGTGCTTCATCCAGAATCGCCTGCATGGGACGGGAAACCAGTGTGCCTTTGATTTTTGGAATCGCACAGAAAGCACACGGGCGGCGGCAGCCATCCGAAATTTTGAGGTAAGCGCTTGCTCCCTGCACCCATACCCGTCGTGCGCCTTTTTCGTCGCTGCCCATAGTTTCAGCATCGGTAGGCAGGTGATAAAGCGGTTCGGGGTGTTTTCGCTTTCGTAAATTTTGCACCAGTTCAAGGATGTCCATCCATCGGCGTGTGCCAATAATTCCATCGAGGCCGGGAACTTCCTGTGCCAGCACCGCCCCGTAACGCTGTGAGAGGCAGCCAGCTGCAATCAAATACTGCCGGGACGATTTTAAGGCGGCCAGTTCACGCAGCGTATCAATGCTTTCCTGTTTAGCGTCGTCAATGAATCCGCAGGTGTTCACGATGAGAAATTCAGCCTGTTTGGGGTTGCCCTTTTCACGCATTCCGGCATTTTTAAGCAGTTGCCCCATTGACTCGGAATCGACAGCGTTTTTGGAACAGCCCAAATTGAGGAGAAAATACGAATCCCGCTTCACACACTTATCCTTAGCAACTCAAACCGGACGAGATGATAGCGGTAGAGGGGGTAAACTGTCCAGAGGCGGCCTCTATGTAAGGCCGCCCACAAGGAATTATTCGGAGGGGGTCATTTCAAATTCACTCATACCCGACATGCTCAAAATAGAGGCGAAGAAACTTCCATTCATCAGTGTACCTTCGTATACCACCATTGCCGACCCATCTGAGATTCGGATATAGGTGATATTCTGTACAGGAATTTCTTCCGTGCCGGGTTCGGGGGTCACATCGAAACTTTCCCCCATGTCAGAAAACATGCTGCCAAGTGAACTAATGACTGTAGCAAAAATGCTGGTGGAGGTAATAAACACGCCCGACCCATCCGGCATCCAGACGGGTGCATCCACCAGACCAAAATCGTTGGGGATGGTTGCTACCAGGCGCGGGCTGGCAAAGGTGAGATCAGCGACATACAGTTCCGCCGGAGCGTTTTCTGACTCATCGGTGGTTTCGCCGCCCATCATGCCACTGGTTGCATCGGCTGCAAGCTGTGTCCATGCGACCTGTGTTCCATCAGGTGACAGTGCCATACCCATAATCTGCCCTGCCGACTGATACACCTGATTGCTTGCCCCGCTTGCGATGTCGTATACGTTGATGCTCAGCCCGCCGCCAAACATCATCATAGCAAAATCAGCAGAGAGGTACGCCAGTTGACTATCACTCAGGAATACCGGATGGTAAGTGGTAGCCGTAGAAGTAACCGAAGTTGTGCTGCTGTCTGCCAGGGAGTAAATATGAACCTGGCTTAAATCTCCAGCACCAGACATATCTCCCGTCATCGTGCTGGACAGCCCGCCCAGCGTATCGATTCGTCCGTCGCCGTTCGTATCCGACCACGCATTGTAGGCGATAAGCTGGCCGTTTGGACTCCAATCCAGGGTGTTAGCCCACTGGGTATCCGGGTTGCTCACGGGAGTCAGCGCACCGGAGGTCATATCCACGATATAGACAACTGATTTAATGAGCGCGAGAACTTCCGGCGGGATGGTATCTTCAGAATCCAGCGTATCCAGATCCACTTCCGGCGGAATAGTCACAGCCGTCATCGCCAGTTTGCTGCCATCCTGCGAAAAATCCATCATCGTGACAACGAGGCGGTTGGGTGAGGATTCGGAGGAAACCAGCGTCCGGGAGTTTCCGGCAGAGTCTACCACGACGATAGATGAGGCTTCGCTGGCTTCATCAAAAGCATTGTACACGGCTTCTCCGGTGACAGGATTCACTGCAAAGTTACCGATGCTGTTGCCGATGGCCGTTGCCTGACCATTTAACGTTGCGGAGGAGAAGATCAGCGTTGAAGAGTCTTCCCCTTCGGTAAAACTGCCCGACAGGAAATAAAGCTGTGACCCGTCCGGGGAAACAGCCACCCCCGGCACGCCGAGCAGGTCTAAACAGCCAGAGAGTGAAAACACCATCACCAGACTAAAAGTTACTAAGAGAAGATGTTTTTTGGTCATATGTTTCCTTCTTCACAAAATCTGAGTCCTTAGCGTACATGCCCTACTTTGATTTCGCCAACTATTCGGGCGGTTTTTTTATGAGTTTTTAATCCTACGTTTTTACACCGCCCATCTGATAGGTGGTTGCAAGCGGGTATAATCGCGTGCTAAACTTTGCGCCGCCAGAAAAGAGAGGCGCAGCCTGAAAACTGCGCCATTTTATTAGGAGTTATCATGATTCAACGGTTTTTGGTGTTTCTAGTGCTTCTGTTGGCAATTCCCTTGATTTCATCAGCGCAGGGGGGCGTGGATGGAACAGTCACGACTTCCGAACTGAACGTGCGGGCTTTACCCGGCACAAGCTCCCCCATTTTAGGCAAGTATACGCTGGGAACGCAGGTCACAATTGAAGGGCGGGAAGATGATCCGGCCAGTGAAGGCGTGTGGGTGCTGGCGACACCTGTCGGCGGCGGGCTGCGCGGCTGGATTCTGGTGGATTATTTGCAACTGCGGCCGGATTTGAATGTTGACCTCATGCCTGTGATTCCAGTCGTGGATGTCAGTAACGGGCAGGTGGTCCAGCAGCCAGCGCCTGCCCAGGAACAGCAGCAGCAACCTGCCCCTCAGACCACAACAACCAATAATCCTGCTCCGGTTTCCGGCGGCACACCCATTCGGGGGTTTTCTTATGGGGCGCATATCGCAGGGTTTGAAGGCACAGAACTGATGTCCGCAATTGGCATGAGCTGGGTCAAAGTTCAGATTCGCCACAGCCCCGGCGCGAATCCTGGAGAAGCGGCCGGCTGGATTAATGATGCTCATGGACGCGGCTTTCGGATTTTGTTGGGGGTGGTTGGCGCACCGCAAAATGTATCCGATTCGTATTTTCAGGATTATGCAGGTTATGTAGGGGGGCTGGCAGCGCTGGGCGCGGACGCGATTGAAGTGTGGAATGAACCCAATCTCGACCGCGAATGGCCGAATGGACAGGTGGATCCGGCGTATTACACGCGCCTGCTGGCCGTTTCTTATAATGCCATCAAAAGCAGCAACCGGAACACGCTGGTTATCAGTGGGGCGCTGGCGCCTACCGGATTTTTTGGCGGCTGTTCTGCTCAGGGCTGTGATGATTTACCCTATCTTCAGGGAATGCGAAATGCGGGCGCAGCAGCGTATATGGACTGTGTAGGCGCTCACTATAACGAGGGCATTGTTAGCCCGCGTGCGACCAGTGGCGACCCGCGCAGTGAGTATTACACCCGTTATTTTTATGGCATGGTTAACACCTACTACAGCGCCATCGGCAAACCGATTTGTTTCACCGAACTTGGCTATGTCACACCCGATGGATATGGCCCTATGCCTGCCGGTTTTGAGTGGGGCAACAACAACTCACTCGGCGAACAGGCGCAGTGGCTGGCCGATTCGATTAGTCTGGCGGCAGGTTCGGGCAAAGTGCGGCTGGTGATTGTATGGAATTTTAATTTCCGCACCGACCCGGGCGCACCCGATCCGGCAGGCGGATATGCTATGCTGCGGCCAGATGGAACATGCCCCGCGTGTGATGCCATTGGACGACGGCGCTAATTTTGTGTTGAAGGAGAGGCAGGCGCATGTCAGATGAACAGCGCCCGGAGTGGGATGATTTTTATCAACCGCCAGACGACTTAAACAAAACGACTTCTGGCGAAGCCAACCGCACCGAATTGATGCGGCCTACCGTTGATAGTTTTGATGAACGGCTGGAACGGGTGCGCTCCCGCCAGACCATTTCGCAGCCCATGCGTCCGGTTCGACGGCGGCGAACCTGCCTGGTCTGGCCTGTGACGCTGCTCGTGCTGCTGCTGACGGGCGGTCTGGTGGTGCTGTCGCTGTTCCTGCCTCCCTTCTCACAAGACAGCCCTATTGCTGATGCGCTGGACAGTGGAAGTAGCTTTACGACGCTGAACAGCGAAAAAACGCGCGTCGAAAAAGACGGATTGGCCGTTGAGGTGCATCCCGGCGACCCGGGCGAAAACTTTGGTGTGGCGCTTCAGTCGGTTTCCCCGGAAGCATATCGGACGGGGGATGTGCCTTCGGAACAGTGGACATGCCCACCCGCCGAGACTCTACCGGAAACTTTCACCAAAATCAGCGCGGTTTACAGCCTTGCAACGGAAGGCACCCCGCCGACCCGTGTGGGGCTGCACGTGCCAGCCACCGAACAGGATGTGTATGGTTGGTATGGCAGCACATGGAATTTTGTTTCCGGCCAGCTTTCCACCGACGGAAAAACCCGTGTGACCGATATACCCGTTTTACCGGAGTGTCTGGTGGTGGCCGAAGTTAAATCTTCTGCCCTGGAACTCACGGTGAACCTGGATTTGGGGCAGGCACGCAGCGACGCCATCACCATACACCGCCTGTTTATCCGGGGGATGCAGCCCACCCTTCAGGGCAGTTTGCAGGGCGTTTTGCCTGCGGATACCCCTGCTAGCCCCGGTTATCCGGTCATCCCGCTTATTTCTAATTATACAGATGCTAACATTGTAGACGCGGCCACTGTTGAAGCGATTTTACGCAGTCCGGAAATGCGTTTGCAGCACAGCGCAAACATCGCTGGATTCGCTGAAGTGAATAACTATCCCGCAGTGGCGCTGGATTATCGTGGGATTTCGCCGGAGTTACGCAACCAGTTTTCTGACCTCATCAAAAATATCACTCGCGTTTTAAGACCCCAGGGGCGGGCGCTAATCGTGATTGTGCCGCCTGCGGGGTTTGAAGATGGCTGGCAAACGGGCGCGTATGACTGGCGCACCCTGGGGCTGCTCGTCGATGAACTGGTTATCCGGCTGCCTTTGAATCCTGAGGCGTACCTGCCCAATGGGGAAGTGGATACGATGCTGCAATGGGCAGTAGGGGAAGTCAGCCGGACAAAAATTTCGCTGGCGGTTTCTGCGCTGAGCATCGAAACTGCCCTTGAGAATCCCGCCCGTCTGGTTACGCTGGAAACCGCCTGGCAGGGATTGGGTGATGTGGCTTTTAATGAAGGTGTGGAGTATATCGCGCCGGATGGAGAAGTGACCGCCTTTTTAAACACCCCATATCAGACGCAACTTGGATTGGATGAAACCATTCAGGCGCCTTTTGTGACTTATAGGGATAGACAGGGCAACCCACTGCGTTCGTTCTGGCTGACCACCGCCAGCGCCCTGCTGTATCGGATGCAAAAGGCAGCACAGTTCAATGTAAAGGGTGTGATGGTCACAGATATTTTTGCGGAAGGGGTAGATGCTTCCGTTGTGGATGCGCTGGTGGCGTATGTGAACAGCACAACCCTGGAAACCGAGTCCGAGTCGCTTCGGCTTCACTGGAAAATTACCGATTCGGCGGGTGAAGTTATCACTGAACAGGAAATTCCGGCTGGCGAAACGCTGCATTTCACCCCACCTGAAAATGCGGAACATCTGCGATTTGAGGTTTCCGTGACGGGTTATGGGCAAATCAAAACCATTGAGGCGGTAGTAGCGACTCCGACACCCGGCGGCAGTTTGGAATCCGCCCCTGCGGAAGTTGCCGAAGCTCCGGTCATGACACCAACAACGTCTGAGCCGACTCTGACTCCAACGGTTGGCCCCACCCCGATTCCCGCCCTGATGGAAGGCAAACTGCCACCCGACTTTGAAATTGGCGGCCATATTAGCGGTGTGTTTGATGAATCGGTCTGGGAGCCAATGCGCCGCGCTGGAATGAATTGGGTCAAACTGCAAATCCGGTTTGAGCGCGGCATGAATCCGGCAGACGAAGGCTGGAAAATTCAACTCAACAACGAAAAAGGATTCAAAGTCCTGTTTGGGGTGGTTGGTCACAAAGAAGATTTACTCATCCCCGGTTACTATGAAGAATATGCGGCGTATGTCGCCGGATTAGCCGAACGGGGCGCCAGCGCCATTGAGGTCTGGAACGAGATGAATCTGGACCGCGAATGGCCGAACGGACGCATTGACCCCAAAATGTACACGGAGCTGCTCAAAGTCTCGTATGAGGCGATTAAGGCGGCCAATCCAAGTACGCTGGTGATTAGTGGGGCGCTTGCGCCTACTGGCGCAGAAGGGGCGTTTGGCCTGAGCGCCGTCTGGAACGATGACAGATATTATCAGGGATTGGCAGACGCAGGCGCGGGTCAATATATGGACTGCGTGGGGGTACATTATAACGAAGGTATTGTCAGCCCGTTAGCCACCTCTGGCGACCCACGCGACCCCTACCCGACTCGCTACCTGACTCTGCAAACAGATCGGGCGTGGAAACCCTTTAACGGGGAAGTCCCTGTGTGCTATACGGAGATGGGCTATCTTAGCCCGGAAGGGTATGGCCCGCTGCCTGCCGGATTTGAATGGGCAGGAGATGTGACCATCAAAAATCAGGCGGAATGGCTGGGAACGGCGGCACTTGTGAACGCGCAGAGTGGCAAAGTTGCTCTCATGATTATCTGGAATGTCGATTATAAAGAATATGGGGCTGACCCATTGGCAGGTTACGCTATCATCCGGTCGGACGGGTCGTGTCCGGCCTGTGATACCCTGGGCAGCCTGCGGTAATTTAGGGGAGGAAAACGGATGACAACAGGAACTTTTACGGCGCCGGTTTACCGCCAGCACAAAAAACGTAATTTTATGCTGCTGTGGATGGGCTTAACCCTGGTGGTGGGCGTGTTGACTTTTGCGGGTATGTATTTTGCAACAGGTTCGATTGGTTCAGGGAACAAAGGTGATAACCAGAGTGGGGTAGTGTCGGCACAGCTTCCTACGGCGACGCGCAACTTGCCAACTTCCCTGCCGACCCTGACGCCGCAGCCGCAAATTTCGCCAGCCCCTACCCTTACCCCGACTTCCGGCCCAACGGCAATTCCGGCGTTGATGGCGGGCAAACTGCCGCCCGACTTTGAAATTGGCGGCCACATTAAAGGGGTTTTTGAAGATCCGGTATATGAATATATGCGCCGCGCCGGAATGACCTGGGTCAAACTGCAAATCCGGTTTGAGCGCGGCATGAATCCGGCGGACGAAGGCTGGAAAATTCAACTCAACAACGAAAAAGGATTCAAAGTCCTGTTTGGGGTGGTTGGTCACAAAGAAGATTTACTCATCCCCGGTTACTATGAAGAATATGCGGCGTATGTCGCCGGATTAGCCGAACGGGGCGCCAGCGCCATTGAGGTCTGGAACGAGATGAATCTGGACCGCGAATGGCCGAACGGACGCATTGACCCCAAAATGTACACGGAGCTGCTCAAAGTCTCGTATGAGGCGATTAAGGCGGCCAATCCAAGTACGCTGGTGATTAGTGGGGCGCTTGCGCCTACTGGCGCAGAAGGGGCGTTTGGCCTCAACGCTGTGTGGAATGATGACCGCTACTACAATGGGCTGGCGGCGGCAGGTGCAGGCCAATATATGGACTGCGTGGGGGTGCATTATAACGAAGGCATTGTCAGCCCGTTAGCCACTTCCGGCGATCCGCGTGACCCCTACCCGACTCGCTATCTGACTCTGCAAACGGATCGGGCGTGGAAACCCTTTAACGGCGAACTACCTGTGTGTTACACCGAACTGGGTTATCTGACGCCAGAAGGTTACGGCCAGCTTTCCAATCAGTTCGCCTGGGCAAGTAATGTGACTATTAAAAATCAGGCGGAATGGCTGGGAACAGCCGCCCTCATCAACGCGCAGAGTGGCAAAATTGCTCTCATGATTATCTGGAACATTGATTACGATGTCTTTGGGGAAGACCCACTAGCAGGGTACGCCATTGTGCGGGCGGACGGGTCGTGTCCGGCCTGTGATACCCTGGGCAGCCTGCGGTAATCCTGCAAGCATGAACAGAAAATTCATCTATGGTATTGGGCTGGCGGTGCTGATTCTGGCAGGCACCGCCGGATATTTCTTCCAGCAGGATGAAAAATCCGCGCCGCCCCATACGATTTACCCGCCTCTCGAAACCTATCCCCGGGTTAGCGACCTTGCCCCCCATGCAGCTATTGACATGCAATTTGCGTCGCTGTCCTACGGGGTGCATACATTTTTGTGGTGGAACGGAACGTATCGCACCTGGGATTTAGACAATGTGCGCCAGATGAATTTTGCCTATGTGAAACAAAGTTTTTCCTGGGCAAATATTGAGCCAGTTAAAGGTCATTACGATTGGTCGCTGGCCGATGAGGTGGTGGCAGAAGTTCTGTATCGGGGGCGGCGGCTGGTAGCACGAATTGATGGCGCTCCTGAATGGGCGATGCACCCGCCCGATAACTGGGAAATACCGCCGTTTGATGTCGATGCCTTTGGGGAATTTTGCGGTGTGCTGGCTGCCCGCTACCGGGGGAAAATCGAAGCCTATCAAATCTGGAATGAACCCAACTTAGAGCGCGAATGGGGTGGATATGTGCCAAGTCCGCCCGGATACGTTAAACTTCTGGCGGCTTGTGCAGCAGCGATTCGAGAGGCCGACCCGAACGCGATTCTTATTTCGGCAGGGCTGTCCCCGACTGGAACACGGGATAAAGGCGCGATGCCGGACGAAGAATACCTCTGGCGTATGTATGAGGCAGGCGCAGCCCCTTATTTTGATGTGCTGGGACTGCACGCGCCGGGGTATCTCCTGCCGCCGGAAGCCTCCGAAGACGATGCGGCAGAAGCGGGCTTAGATCGCTGGGCGCGATTCCGCCACGTTGAGGATATGCGGGCAATTATGGTAGCCAATGGGGATGCTGAAAAACAAATCGCTATCACCGAAATGGGCTGGACAACCGATACCCGTCCCGATTCTATTTATTCGTGGTTTGGGGTATCTCAGGAAGTGCAGGCCGATTATCTGGTGCGGGCGTATGCGTATGCGGCTCAACACTGGCGTCCCT
>CAZKZS010000125.1:0-12869 GCA_964557285.1 uncultured Anaerolineae bacterium
GAATATGTGCGGTTGGCTGGTTTTCCAGACGAAACACACGCGGATTCGTGCGGGCATATTTGACCTTTAACGGTTCACCTTCCAGCATCAAAAAATACGGCTCACGCTCGATTTCGGTATAACGGCTTTGCACCAGCGGCTCGCCGTTTTCATCCAGCGTTTCAAATTCAAAAATCACATAATAATGGGTATACAGGCCAAGTTTGCCTTCCCAGTGATATTGAATCTGTGCGTCGGTGAGTTCGCCGTACCGCCACAGCAAAAACCATACCCGCCAATCATTCACCGCCATAAAAGTAGGCAGCAAGGCCATCAGACTAAAAAATACAATAAGCTGGATTCCCATGACCGCGTTAAAATCATCTGTATGATCATTATAGGCGAGGAGTGCTGCTTGAGAAAAATTTTCCTGCTGGTGTTTATCCTCAGTTTTTCAAGAGCAGTCCGGGCAAATGACTGCCTCAAAACACCGGATTCCAACGGCTGCCGTGCCGGACTGCCAGAAAAGGTTTATGATGCGCTGTTGGTCGAAATGACACAGTTTCCCGAACCGGAGGTGCAGCCGCTTGCCCCCAATCTGGATGAAATTTACCGTTATGCCTACTGGCGGCTGGATGCTCCCAACGGCATCACGATTTATAATGCTCCCGGCGGCGCTCCGATAAAAACCCTTGATCCTGGTTATCACTATGTGTCGGCCTACAGCTATCAGGAGGGCTGGCTTGAAATTAATCCGGGGCAGTGGGTGGCTGATGATGAACATACTTACGGCGTGCGTCCAAGTCAATTTGCGGGTGTGTTTCTGGAAAACCTGAGGTATCCCCTATTATGGGTGCTGGTGGACAGTTATCCCTCCCCTTACCCCGGTGCTGAACCGGATAAAACCGCCGCTATGATTCCCCGCTATACCCGCGCGAACATTTTTGCGGCGGTAGAAGTCGATGGCTGGGAATGGTATCTAATTTCCCCCGATCACTGGATTAAACAAACCGAAGTCGCCCGCGTGAAAGTGGTAGAAAAACCTGCCGAAGTGAGTGGATACTGGGTGGCAGTGGATTTATATGAGCAGGTGCTGGTAGCTTATGACGATGAAACGCCGATTTTTGCTACCCTGATTGCGTCTGGTTTGGCACAGTGGTCAACCAACGAAGGGTTATTTCAAACTGCTGCCCGTAAGGAAGATGCGCCGATGAGTGGGGCAGAAGGGCAGGGCGACTTTTACCGTCTGGAAAATGTGCCGTATGCCATGTATTTTGACGGCAAAATCAGCTTGCATGGCACGTACTGGCATGACCGTTTTGGCTACCGCCAGAGTCACGGCTGCGTGAATATGTCCATTACGGATGCCTACTGGCTGTATTACTGGACACTGGACGCGGGGTATGAGCAGTTCTGGGTGTATGTGTTCAGCAGTGGGGAATATCTTGAATAGGGGCGGGCAAAGATTACCCACCCCAGGCATTTAGGCTTCAGCTTCCGCTTTGTAGGCGGCGACAATCTGGTCGGAAAGATGCGGGGGCATCTTTTCATACCCATCAAATTCCATCGTAAACACCCCGCGCCCACTGGTCATAGAGCGTAAGTCGTCGGAATAGCGCAAAATTTCCGAATACGGAACACGCACCGTAATCACAGAACGCCCTAACAGGCTGTCCATACTTTGCACCGTCCCGCGTCGGCTGCTCATATTACCGATGATGTCTCCGGTGTTTTCTTCCGGCACGGTGATGGTCAGTTTCATGACGGGTTCAAGCAGCGCTGGATTGCCCTTGCGGAAGGCTTCCTGAAACGCGCCCGCGCCCGCAATCTGGAAGGCAATATCTTTGGAGTCCACGTCGTGCATCTTGCCGTCAAAAATAATCGCCTTCACCCCAACGACGGGATAACCGGCAATCACGCCTTTTTCCAGCACCCCGCGCACGCCTTTTTCTGTTGAACCGATGAACTGGGCTGAAACCGCGCCGCCCGTGACTTCGCTTTCAAAGACAAATTCTTCACCGGCGGGAACGGGTTCAACCCGCAGATTCACGCGGCCATACTGCCCCGCGCCACCGGATTGCTTGCGGTGAGTGTATTCGGCAATCGCTGTTTTGGTGATGGTTTCTTTATACGGCACTTTCGGAATAGCGGTTTCAATGTTACAGCCCAGACGTTCCGCCCGTTTAATAGCCACTTCGATATGGATGCCGCCCATACCTTCCAGCAGCGTTTCTTTGGTCGAAGGCTCCTGCCGCCAGCGCAGAGTCGGGTCAGCGTTGCACAGGGCGGTCAGTGTGGGACCCATTTTGGCGCTGTCCACCTGGGTTTTGGGATGCACGGAAACCGTATATACAGGTTCAACGTAACGGGGACGCACGATTTTTTTCCGGTTGCCACTGGTGGTAATGGTATCGCCGACATGGGCTTCACGCAGTTTGGCGACCGCGCCAATATCACCCGCGTGGAGTTCATCCACCTGAATTTGTTCCTTGCCACGCATTACCAGAAGCTGGCCGAACCGTTCATTGGTTTCCCGTGTAGAGATATACACATTGTCATTGGATTTTAACGTGCCGGAAAACAAACGGAAGTAGCTAATTGTTCCGAACTTATCCGTATATTCCTTAAAAATGTAACCTGCTAATGGGCCATCTTTGCTCTGCGGCGGATTCAAAAATTCAATGTCCGCGTCCTCTTTTTCTCGCCAGCCTATCCGCCGATTATCTGCCGGAGATACATACACCGTCATGGCTTCCAGCACGGGATGCGTACCGATGTTGTGGGTCGCGCTGGTGACAAAAACGGGAATGGTTTTGAGGTCAGCGCTGCGGGCAGCCATCCGCATCCCTGTGCGAATCTCATCCACTGAGAGGCTGTTCTGCTCAAAATATTTTTCCATGAGTTCATCTGAGGCTTCGGCGGCGGCTTCGGTCAGGTAAAGATGAGCTTCAGCCATGTCATCGGCCATCTCTGCCGGCGCATCAGCACGTTCTTTACCCTCATTAAAATAGGCTTTCTGGGTTAATACATTCACCACGCCTTTAAAATTGGCCTGTTCGCCGATGGGCAGCATAATCGGCACAAATTTGTGGTCGGGGAAACGTTCGCGCAGGGCATCCAGCGTGCGCTGGAAGTTGGCATTTTCCCGATCCATCTTGTTGATAATTAATAAAATGGGCTGGTTAAACGCATCGGCTGCCTGGAACGCCAGTTCCGTGCCGACTTCCGGGCCAGAAACGGCGTCTACCAGCACGGCCACCGCATCACACACACGGACGGCCTGCTGCACATCTCCCTGAAAATCAGTAAAGCCGGGTGTATCCAGCAAATTAATTTTGATGTCGTTGATTTCAATCGGGACGACGGCGGTGCTAATGCTCATTTGACGTTCGCGTTCATCGTCGTCAAAGTCCGCAACCGTGTTGCCTTCCTCCACTTTGCCCATGCGTTTGGTGATTCCTGTGACAAACAGGAGGGCTTCTACCAGGCTGGTTTTTCCACTTCCCTGATGACCGGCAAGCGCAACATTGCGGATGTTGGGAGCGTCATAAACCTTCATAGCGGTCAAAAACCTTTCGTCTAACGGTTTTAAGTTAAACGGATTTTAACCGCCCATTTTCAAAGGCGCTACCATTGTCTGACAATGGGGCTGAAAATCAGTGACGATTATCGCATTACACTTCTATTAGTGTGTGCGCCATACCCGCTTCTTCTTCCAGTCCCAGGTCGCGGAACAGGCTGTAGGCTTCTCTGGCAAGGCGGCTGGCAGCTTCCACATTACTCCGGCGCTGCTGGTAACGGGCTTCATCCAGAAAAACCCGTGCCATAATGGTTGGTGCATGGTGATTCTGAAGTCCGGTACGGGCTGACTCATAATAGGTGGATGGAGGTTCGGGGCTGTTGGGGTCGGCTTCTGCAATATGGGCGCGGGTGAGGTTTACTTCAGCCAGCATGAGGGCGCGTTCGCTGCCGGATGCCATACGAAAGGCTTCTCCTACCTGCCGCCATGCCTCCGCGAGGTTGTTGTTGGCAAGGCAAATTTCCGCCAGTCCCCGTCGGGCTTCAATCAGGGTGTTGAGGTGATTCCAAGGTTCAGCCGCCGTCATGGAAATGACATTTAAAAAATGGTCTTCTGCGCGGTCATATTCGCCCATTGCCAGACGTGCAAGCCCCAGATTGGACTCCACAAGCGGCAAAGAGGTCAGGTCGCCCGCCTGTTTTAAAAAATCTCTGGCTCTGGTATAGGCGGCTAAGGCGGATTCATACCGCGCGGAATGACGGTACAACTCGCCCAGATTATTCTGCACCCGTCCCATGCGTAAGGTGTCCTGTTCCATTTCAAAAATATGATAGGCTTTATTCAGGTGATACGCTGCGCTGTCGAAATGTCCAGTATTTTCTTCCACAATCCCTAACATATCGTGAAGCTGACCGCACAAAATCGGTTCGCGCATGGTTTCGGCCAGTTGAGCATGTTTCCGCAGGGTACTGGTATCCCGTTCATAGTTCAGTTTGCCGCGCTGAAGGCGCTCAAAAATATCCATACGAATACGGCGTATCATTTCAACCACCGGATTTTTTTCCTCGGCCATGTCCCAACCTCCTATTTCAATTTATTTTATTGCGCTGGCGAAAGCGGCGCTAGCCCGTCCAAAAACCCTGCGTAAATTGGATGAGATACATGGTGAGCAGCAGCAAACTGATGACCGTCCACACGCGGTCAGCCGCCGGATTCCGGCCCCAGCGTGCCAGCACAAAAAAAATGGGAATAACAACCAGCACATAGCGGTTCTGGCTGACCAGCTGACCGGTTGCCAGCGAAATATACGTCGCGCCTAATCCGTACAGCGCCAAACCAGAATGTCGATTCCATTCCAGCAGGCACATGAGGGTTGCAAACAGAGTCAGGGCGATGTCCAGCCCAATCTGGATCAGGCCGTTGCTGTCCACACCCATCCAGCCAAGCTGCTGGATCAAGGCAAGCACAGCCTGCGGTTGCAGCAGATAGCGCCCAAAATCCTGCTGTGCCTTAAAAGTATCAATGCCATTGTTGCCCAGATACGTATTAAACAGGAAAAAGGTGATTACAGGTGAAGCCGCCGCCAGCAGCATCGTATAGGGAAGCCGCTGCCCCCGCCACCACGAATCGAGCCATTGAGTCAGCATGGGAAAACACAAAAAAATTCCGGTGGGACGGGTGAGGGTGGCGTAAATCATCAGGGGGACAGCCCATTTCCACTGCCTGCGGTAAATCAGCACCAGCGCCCACAGCGACACCGCTAGATAGGCCGATTCGGTGTAGATTTGCACCATAAACATGGCGGTAGGGAAAATGAGCATGTAAAACGTACAGCGAAAGGCGTCGTTTTCATCCCCAAGCCGATCCTTTGCCAGCGTCATCATGCCCAGCGCGGCAATCAGCGACGTGATACAGGAAACGATCACCCCTGCCAGCGCCATACGGCTGCTTTTGCCATCCTCAGCCATCAGGGGCGAGAGCAAAATTTCATCGGTCATCCGCATGAGCAGGGGATAGCCGGGGAAAAAAGTTGCCAGTTTGGGGTCGGCGTAACCGTTCTGAGCAATACGAATATAACGGTAGCTGTCCCACCGTGCGTAAAACCAGCCGCCGGTTGCCGGTCCATCCAGGCGGCCTGTGGTCATGCCGCCTGTCCAGGCATACCCTTCGTCAGGGCGCTGGAGGGTGAATCGCGCCCAGTTGATTTGCTGGAAGGCCACCAGCGCGAGATACCAGCCAAGCCAGAGGAAAAATAATGTGCGCCGTGTCATGGCGCATGATTGTACAGGCTTTAGCCCTGTTTTTCCTCATCATCATAAAAAAAGTCGTTTTTGGTTTTGAGTTTTTCGCCGTCTTTTGCCATCAGTTCGCGGATTTTACGCTCTTCCCAATCTTCCCCGAACAGATTTGGCATAAAAACGGAAGCCGCATGAAAGGCCAGCCCCAATCCCCATCCTAATGCAGGCCAGATGACCCAGGGATAGCCACTGCCCGTTGCTACGTTAATCACCGCGAGAAAAGAAATTACCAGCACATACGAACCCAGATGGCTGTAAAATTCCTTGAGTTGTTTAACACGCTTTCGCGCTCGTTTGTAGCGTTCCTGTTCGTCCATAACGTCCCCATTCGGTTGTTTAAAATGAATACGCGCCCCCTATCAAAAAGTTGCTGCACAGGGTACAGTTATCTTATGCGACACCTTCTTTTAATTGTACTTATACTGCCAGTGACCGTTTTTGCCCAACTTTCTGATGACCAGCAGGCGCTTCTGGAAGCGGTGCAGGTGGCTTTTGAGCAGGCGGAGGCATGGCCGTCCTATAGCCAGTCGATTCAGGAAACGACCTCACTGGCCTATACGCTGACCACCCAGGAATGGGCAACTGAGGTCACGGTGCGGGAGATTTTGCTGGAAATAGAGGACTCAGAGGCTTCTGGCAGTGTGGAGGTTAGCCAGTCCGTGCTGACTTCGGAGATGGATTCCACGCAGGAAACTACCGAATCGGCAGATTTTGAATTTTCGGACGGTGAGATTGAGGCCAGCCAGCCCATTGATGAAAATGGGCTGTCCTCCCTGATAGATATGGACTGGACTCTGCTGCTGGAAAATGTCACGGCGGTATACGACCTGGGGGTGCGAGAGGTGCGCGGCGTCCCGCTTCAGCGTTACCAGCTTGAAGTGGATGCGCTTGCCAGCCTGCCCGCCCTGAATCTGGAAATGACTGCTCTCATCGAACTGGTGGGGCGTGATGAATGGTTTAACTGGCTGGTAGAAAACGGCACGCTAACTCTTGAAGTCACGGTGAATCTGGAAACCGGACAGCTTCTTCGTACCGAATTGTTTTTAGAACTGCCCATCGAAACCGATGATCTGGTGCTGGAATATTCGTATGAAGTGATTTCTAATTATTATGAGGTGGATTAAAGGTTCAGGGGCGGGGACAAGGGCGGTACGCCCGATACCCGCCCCCTGCGGAAAGGGCAGGCATCGCTCACTGCGTTCGCTTGTTCCTGCCCCTACTGTCGCCTGAAGCGCGGCGTTACCCGGAGTTGTTAAGCCATCTGTTCAATCTGGCGGGGCGCATAACCACCGATATAGCCTGTCAGAATCAGGACAAGCACCAGCCCAATCACACTCACCGCCAAAAAACCACCTGCATCAAAAATAAAACCGGAGCTTAAACTGGCCGCCCCAGAAGCAAACGCGACCATCGCTTCGTTCATGCCCTGCGCTTTACCGCGTTCCGAATGGGTGAGGGCATCGGACAGCAGCGACGACCCGCCGATGTAACAAAAATTCCAGCCCAACCCCAGCAAAAATAGGGCAATCACTAGCGCGAGCGTTTCCGACGAGAGAGGCGCGAGTGCCGCCGACAGAATCAGCACCGCCGCCCCGCCGATAATCATGTTGACCCGCCCAAAACGGTCAATCAGGTAGCCTGTCAGGTTGGAGAGGCCAAACATCCCAAGCGTATGTGCCATAAAAACGACGGAAATAGCTTCCAGCGAGTGGTCGTGATTTTGCATGTGTAGGGGAGTAATGACCATCAGCAGCACCATTACAAACTGTCCCACCAGCATAGCCGCAATTGCGACCTGCACCTGTGCGCTCTGAAGGATGACTTTTAAGGGGCGGGTTTTTTCTTCCGGTTTGCCCTGTTCATCGGCCTGTTTAAAATCTCGTGGGTCGGGACGCAGCAAAATAAAGGTGGCAATCGTCGTAACGGCCATCAGTCCGGCAGAAAACAGCCAGGGGCCGGCTGCTTTCGGAAAATCATAGTAGGTTTGGACAAAATAACCACTGGGCGCAATTAGCGCCGGTCCGCCAATCGCGCCGAGGGTGCTGGCAAAAATAATCGTGCCAATAATTTTGCCACGACGGTTTTCAGGGTAAATTTCGGCAGCAATAAAGCGACTCTGTTCGCTGCCACTGCGGGCGATTCCTAAAAGGATAACCCCTGCCAGCAGCAGGCCATATGAATGTTGGATGATGGCTAAGCCGCCGAGTAAACACCCCAATACTCCCACAACATATCCCATCATCAACCCATTGCGCCGCCCGTAGCTGTCCATGAACACGCCCATCGGAAAGGCCACCAGCGCCCACGCAAAGGTTGAGATAGTCGAAGGGATGCCTGCCGCCTGTTTGCTGCCGCTTAAATCTACAGCCACAATCGACAGCAGAGTCGTGCAGGCGATTTGTGCAGCGCTGAACAGCCCCCGCGACGCAAAAAGGGTTATCGTAATACGTCGTATCGCCGGATTTTCAACCATTCACTTTTCCAGTTCGTCGGTACACACTATTGTCTGCCAATGAAAAACAAATTGCAACCAGACCAGGAGGAGTCATGACCGAATTGCTCTATACCAATGATTCGTATGTGAAGGAATTTACGGCCACTGTCACCGAAGTTGATCCCGAAAATAAAACCGTCGTTCTGGACCGCACGGCTTTTTACCCCGGTGGGGGCGGCCAGCAGCCTGATAGCGGTGAACTGGTGATTGAAGGAAAAATTTATCCCGTTACCAGAGCCAGAAAAGAAGGGAATCGGGTGCTGCATATTATCGAAGGGGATGAGCGGCCGCCTGTGGGCGCAGCCGTCACCGGAAAAATCAATTGGGAACGCCGTTATGCAGCCATGCGAACCCATACCGCCATGCATATTTTATGTGGGGTTATCTGGCGCGATTACGGCAAGTCAGTTACGGGCGGCAATATGGAACTGCTGAGTGGACGGATGGATTTTGAATTTGATGAATTGACACGGGAAATGATTGCAGAAATTGAAAGTAAAATTAACGCGGAAGTTCAGCAGGGGCGGGCGGTGCAGGTCAAAGTATTTCCGCGTGAAGAAGCCTTCCAGATTCCCGACCTCATCCGTACCAAAATTAACCTGCTTCCAGAAGGAATTACAGAGGTTCGCACTGTCGAAATTGTGGGGCTGGATTTGCAGGCCGACGGGGGGACTCATGTCCGCAATACCTCCGAAGTAGGGACGATTAAAATCACCAAATATCAAAGCAAAGGCGGGGCGAACAAGCGTCTTTATATTGAACTGAGTTAGAGCTTGGTTAAAAACTTTCATGCCGAAGGGCAGTGGTCTACAATGATATTAGAAAACGGATTAAGAAAGGTCTAACAATGCCACGTCTTTTCATCATGGGTATACTTCTCCTTCTCGTGGCAGTTCCGGCTGTTGGCGCTCAGCAGCAGGGATGTGTGAATCAGGTAACGGTTTGGGACGGCGATTCTCTGTATGGGATTGCCCAACGATATAATGTCAGCGCGGTTGAACTGGCACAGAACAACGGATTAGCGCCCAATACACGGCTGCTGATTGGGCAGGTTTTATGCCTGGATGGGCTGGTCGTCGCGCAACCTGCCACAGGGACGACTCCCACAACGGGAACAACGCCTACAACAGGCACGACCCCAACAACAGGGACGACTCCTTCCACAGGCACAACCCCAACAACGGGGACAACCCCCACCACCGGAACAACGCCTACAACAGGCACGACTCCTACTACTGGAACAGGTGGCCCCACTACTGGAACAACCCCCTTAACGGGAACAGTCACAGCCACAACGCCGGCTCGTGTCCTGGGATTCGTGCGGGGGCAGGGCAGCAACCTGCCAACAGGCTGGCAGGAATATGTCGTTGTAGCAGGGGATAATCTCTACAAAATCAGCCAGAAATTTGCAGTGTCGCTGCTGGATATTGCCCAGGCGAACAACATCACCAATGTGAATATTGTTTTTCTGGGAGAAAGCCTGCGGATTCCGCCAGGAGGTACAAGTACCCCCACACCTCCGGGCAATGTTGTCTGGACGCTGCCTAACGGCCCCAACACGATTCCCCTGATTAGCATCCAGCCGAATGTTGCGAAACCGGGGTCAACGGTGACCGTGGTTGGCAGCAACTACCCACCCAATTCGACGGTAAACCTCTATCTGGAAAAGAAAGCCTTTAACCTGAAAAGTGATGTGCTGGCAACCGTTAAAGCCGATGCCAATGGGCAGTTCCAGCATCAGGTCACGATTCCGGCCAGCTGGCCCGGCGGCGCCGCCATCAATCAGCCGACGGTCAGCATTTCCGGTTATACATCTCAGGGCGGCTTCTGGGCGATGAATTACTTTGTCAACCGATAATTTTTCGCGGGGCGGCAGATAACTCCGCCCCTTTTTTATGCATTTGACTTTTAAATAAGGAAATCTCATGAAACGACTTTTGCTTAGCCTGGTTCTGCTAGTAACTATTTTTATCCCTGCCAGCAGCGTGCTGGCACAAGAGCCTCCCGATATGCCTGAACTGCCGTTTTACTGCCAGCCGGAGTATGTTCTCAATGAACTCACATTCCAGTTGCAGAATGTGACCTCAATTGAAGATTTGGGGCTGGTGTTTCAATTTTTGGTCAATACTGCTACGACCTGTATTGAACCCGTGTTCAATGTCGTGCTGGAGTCGCTGGGGCTGCCCCCGATGGATGGTGGCATTGAGCCAGTTTTGCAGAATTTTGACCCGAATGATGGCGTGATGACTGCCGATGAAGCGGAATACGTCATTCAATCCGCGTTTTTAGGTGATGTTGAAACGGCCAATTTGTATATCTGCCCCTCTGAGCAGCTTGATCCGAATGACCTGGACGTGCTTGGAGAAGTGACGATTAATTATGTGACCTGTTCCCAAAACTCCGATACGAGTGTGTTTTGTGAGTATTCGGTGCAGTTGACACCGGCCGGTTCTGAAACAGAAACCTTTGAAACCAGTGTCACCTTTTTTGTTGAAGAGGGGAAGCTGTGTGAAACAGAGTAGCCTTTTTGACTTCGTTTGCCAGGCTTTAATATAATACCAGAAACTCAAAAGGTCAGTCGGATGAGCCTGAATGATTTTGCTGATTTAGCCAGCCGCTTCAAAAAGCAGGCTGAGGCCAAAGCGCAGCAGACCGCAGAAAAAACCAAACCCGTTGATTTTAACGAACTGTATACACTGCGGGCGCGGATTGTCGGGGTGTTAATCCGGGATGCGCGGGTTGCCAGAGGGTATACCGTCGAACATCTGGCGGAACTGCTGCAAACCGCGCCGGAGCAGATTGTGGCCTGGGAATTTGGCGACGAGTCGCCCAGTTTGCCAGCGCTGGAACTGCTGGCCTATACGCTGGAAGTTCCGATTACCCAACTGATGTCCGGTACGGAAACGCTGCTGGAACAAATGGCAAAACGCATGGTCAACCAGCAGGAATATCTTTCCACCCGTGACCGGATGATTGGAGTTGAAATTCGGCTGTACCGCGAACAGGCAGGGGTGTCGCTCAAACAACTGTCCGAACGCACCGGACTGGATGAAACAACCCTGACACAGTATGAGTATGGGCAGGCGGCTGTCCCATTTTCGCATCTGGTGTCGATTGCTTCTGCGCTGCGGGTGACTGAATCGGCGTTTCTGGAAGGTGAGAATCGAGTAGGGCGTTATCTGGAAGCGCAGGAAGCCTTTGAACTTTTTTTGCAGATGCCGCCCGAAGTGCGCCAGTTTATTGCCAAACCGTCCAATCACCGTTACATTGAACTGGCAATTAAACTGGCAAAAATGGATACCAGTAAATTACGTGAATTAGCAGAAAGTATTCTGGAGATTACGTTATAACCATGTCTGAAGGAAAACTTTTACAGGCGAAAGGGATTCGCCAATTTGAAGAACACGATTATGAGGGCGCAATGGAAACCTTCAAAGCGGCGGTGGACGCCTTCCAGCAGGAAAACGATGCCATTGGCGCGGCGGAAATGCAGGTTAATCTGGGGCTGACCCATCGAGAGATGGAAAACTACGATGAAGCCATCCAACTCATGGAAAGTGGGCTGGCAGCCTTTCGGGAACAGAAAAACCGCCGTTTAGAAGCGCAAGCCATGGGCAACGTCGCGCTGGCCTATTCCAAAAAAGGGAATCAGGAACAGGCCGCCACCCTCTACCGCGAAGCCGCCGCGATTTTTCGTGAATTGGGCGACGATGATAATTACGGCGAAACGATTCTCGCGCTGGCGGATATGCTGTTTAAATCCGGCAACCTGATGCAGGCAATTGGGGCGTATGAGGCGGGTTTAGAAGCCATTCGTAACCCCAACCAGCGTCAAAAAATGGCAAAACAGCTTCTGGTGGTCAAAAGCCGCCTGATGGGGGAAAAACGCGCCGAAAAATCCGGTGACGAAGGCAAAACCGTGAGTGACCGTCGGCGTCGACGGCAGTTGCGTCGCGGTGACGGGGAAAAAGCGGACGACGAAGCCTAATTTTTTACCTCCATAACGGGACAGGGTAGGGACACGGCTGCCGTGTCCCTACGGAGATAACATCCGTAAGTAGGGGCAGGGACAAGCGAACGGCGTGAGCGCTACCTGCCCTTTTAGCCATTAGCCGTTAGCCATTGGCAGGAAGATAGGGCGGGTCACGCTGCGCTTAAGACCACGCCCCTACACACACGATGGGCGGGTAGGGGCAGGTGTTAAGCTACCCGTGTAAGTCCCTCGCCCTGCTTGCGTCGCGCAAGCGGAGGGGGTTGGGGGTGAGGGGAAAATGGGCGGGAATCGTCCCCGCCCCTACGATTCATTTTTCATCCAATGGGGATGCTGCCAGAAATCGGGATGGGAGGGGTCGGTGAAGCGGCGCATGTCGGTATCGGTTGTCCAGTGTGAGCCGTCGGGGAGACGGGTGTTTTCGTCGAATTTGGCTGTAAGTATTTTGTCGATAAAATCTGCTTCAAGAACTGCTCCACTTAGATTCGCTCCGGATAAATCTGCCTGTTGCAGGTTCGCCCCTATTAAGTATGCCTGTTGCAGGTTTGCCAAGCTTAAGTATGCCTGTTGCAGGTTCGCCCAAGATAA
>CAZKZS010000126.1:0-12788 GCA_964557285.1 uncultured Anaerolineae bacterium
GCCATATCGTCATGCCTGTAGTGCATCGTACCAAAGACTCCATCCGTGACTTGTTCAAAGAAAAACTCAACATGCCGCACACAGATGAGGCTGGAGAAATGACGGCGTTTGCCCGACAGGTGCTGCGGGAAGCCTTCCTCAGCGCGGACATGGGCATTTCCGGCGGCAATTTTATTATCGCGGAAACGGGAACGGTGTGTCTGGTCACGAATGAAGGCAATGGGCGCATGGTCACGACTCTGCCGCGTGTGCATGTGGCAATTGTGGGCATTGAAAAAGTGGTCGAAACCGTTGATGACTACGCCATGCTGACTCAAATTTTGCCGCGTTCGGCCACCGGACAAAATCTCCCTGTCTACACCAATATGATGAGTGGGCCGCGCCGTGAGGCAGACCCCGATGGGCCGGAACATCAATATGTGATTCTGGTGGACAACGGGCGCTCCAACATTTACGGTACAGAATATACCGAAGTGCTGGCTTGTATTCGCTGCGGGGCGTGTCAAAATGCCTGTCCGGTGTACCGGGTGACGGGCGGCCATGCCTACGGATGGGTTTATGCCGGCCCGATAGGGGCAGTGATTACCCCACTTTTAAACGGCTTAGACCAGGCCAAACCTCTTCCCAACGCCAGTAGTTTATGTGGCAAATGTAAGGAAGTGTGTCCGGTAGATATTGACCTGCCGCGCCTGCTGCTTGACTTACGGCGGGATTTAGTCGCTGAAGGCAAAAGTGATGCAATTTACGACTGGGGCATCAAACTGTGGGAAATCGGCAACCGTTCGCCGCGTTTGTTCGCACTGGGCGGAACTGCTGCCCGACTCGGACAAAAAGTGACCGGAAATCGCCTCCCCTTAGGCGCATGGACCAAATACCGGGATTTTCCCGATTTTGCCCCCAAATCGTTCCGCCAGCTATGGAAAGAGCGTAAACATGGGAAGTCGTGAGAAAATTTTAGGACGGCTGCGGCAGGCTCGTCAACCTTTTGAACAACTGCCGCCGTTTGAAAATCCGCGCCATATGGTGCCGCCGGAAACCGTGCCAGACTATGCAGCGCGGTTTATGCAGGAAGTCGAAAAATTAAGCTGCAAGGCCGCCCGTTTCAGCGACCCACAGGCAGCAGTCGAGTATATTGTGCAGGTGATTCAAAATGCGCCGCTTGCACCGGAACTCCCGCCAGATGCCCCCTTAAAAATTAGCACCTGGGATTTTGAATATATTCCCCTGCCAGGGCTGAAAGAGGGATTGGCACAGGCCAGAATCCCGATTTCAGATTCTAATGACGCGACGGTGCGGGTCGGAATTACCGGAGCATCGGCAGCGCTGGCAGCCACGGGCAGTCTGGTTATGCAGAGTGGGGCGGGCAGGCCGCGTAAGGTATCGCTGCTGCCGTATGTACATATTGCTGTGATTACCGTTGACCAGTTGGTGCTGGATTTTGAAACGTGGATGCAGCAGCAGCGCAAACAGGGCTTAGACCAGTTCCGCGCCGCCTGCAACACGACCCTGATTACCGGATCAAGCCGTACCGCCGATATTGCCATGCAAACTATTCTGGGCGCACATGGTCCGGTGGTTGTGCATGTGGTCCTGATGGGCTAGGAGTCGATTTTGTCAAACGTGGTTTTTTTTATGCTCGATGGCCTGCGACCGGATGCGCTGGCGCTGGTTAACTGTCCCCATTTGCAAAAATTACGGGAGCGCGGCGCTTCTACCCTTCAGGCAAAGTCGCTCATGCCAGGCATCACGCTGCCCTGCCACATGAGCCTGTTTCACAGCGTACCCCCCGCCCGTCATGGCGTGACCACCAATATTTTTACCCCGATGGCACGTCCGCTGCCCGGCCTGATTGACCATGCGAAGGCCAACGGCAAGCGCTGTGCCATGTTCCACAGTTGGGAGCCGCTGCGTAACCTGAATCAACCCGAAACGCTGGCATTTTCCTATTACCGACAGGAATCCCATACCGATGTGATGTACGACCAGTACGCTGCCGACGCCGCCATCCACTATCTGAAATCCGATGAACCGGATTTTGCCTTTGTGTATTTTGGTTCTATCGACCTGGCCGGACACGGGTTCGGCTGGATGTCCGATTTTTATCTGAGCCAGATTGAGCGTGTGGACGCAATTTTAGGGTCGGTGCTGGAGGTGCTGGACGAAGATACGTTTATTCTGGCACAGGCCGATCACGGCGGGCATGAACGCACACACGGCGTGGACATCCCCGAAGATATGCTGATTCCCTGGGTGGCTGCTGGAAAAAATATCCGTCCAGCTTATACGATTCAGGGGGAGGTGACTCTGCTGGATACCGCCCCTACACTGGCACATTTTCTGGGACTGACCCCGCATCCTGAATGGGAAGGGCGGGTCATTGAGGAAATTTTTGCATCATAGCGTTCCAGCACCCGTTGGGTGGCTCGTCGTCCAAATCCAACGATTTGCTCAGCCATGAAAACCCCATTTCATTAGCAAGTGGGCAGTAATCTTCTGGCTGACCTTCATATTCAATGCCAAACACGGCTTTTCCTGCCTCAATAAACGGCAGCAGCAGTTCACATTCCTCATAGGCGAAACACTGCTCGTTTAAAGCCCAATCAAAATGTTCAACCAACTCTTCAATTTGTTCCAGGTCATTTTTTAGGCCAATGGACAGGCCGCGCTGATGAGATTCTTCAGCCAGCCAGAGGTTATAGGCCAGTTGATCGTCGTAGGTGAGGGGAAACCCCGTGTCATTGGTGTACCCGTTCACATTATCCGGGTCGACTCCATCACAGCCTTTTTCCACTGCTGTATCAAGGCGGGCGGTCATGATGGGCGCTAGCAGTTCGATTTGCCGGATGTCCAGCCAGTTTTCGCCTTCCCATCCTTCAAGCGGTTTGCCGATGACTTCTGAAGGAAAGCTATTGGCATCGTCGCGCCAATCTTCGTAACTGCCCGCGCTAAAATAACAAATGACAATTCGCTCATCCTCATGCAGTTTTTGAATCACTGCTTCGGGCGCGTCAAACAGGTCAATATCGTACATTTCAACATCCCATTCGGTGTTGATTTCCCCCTGAAGCTGAATTTGCCAGGTCGTGCCGGGGGCAGGCTGCCAGATGTCCGGTTCAGGTTGAGCAAAAACTATCAGAAGCATGAGCAGCAGAACTTTATTCAGCATGATGTGCCTCCTAACACAGAAACCATTTTCCGGCTATTCGTGTTTATTGTGCAAACTGGTATAGCGTGGACTAAGCCAATTTCTTGAAAATGGATTCATGACTGGATAGAATCCTCATCTGCTGGTGAACCCGCCAGCAGCCAACAAGAATTTAAAGAAGGAGAACTAGAACCGATGAAGAAATTATTGGGTTTAGTGTTAGTGCTGACGGTGGTAGCCGCCGTTGCTTTTTCTATGACTCCCACCCGTAAGACGATGGCGCAGGACTCGGATGCGCTCGTCATCGAAAGCTGGCGTAACGATGACCTGACCATCTGGCAGGATGTCATCATCCCCGCCTTCAACGAAAAGTATCCCGATATTGAAGTGGTGTTTGCCCCCAGCGCCCCCGCCGATTACAACGGCATCCTGAACAGCAAGCTGGAAGCCGGCACCGCAGGCGATTTGATTACCTGCCGCCCGTTTGATGCTTCGCTTGACCTGTACAACAAGGGCTATCTTGCGCCCCTGAATGACCTGCCCGGCATGGAAAACTTCAGCGATGTTGCCAAGAGCGCCTGGGTGACAGACGATGGTTCGACGGTGTTCTGTGTGCCGATGGCCTCCGTAATTCACGGCTTCATGTACAACAAGACTGCCTTTGAAGAACTTGGCCTTGAAGAACCCACCACCTGGGAAGAATTTTATGCCGTTCTCGATGCTATCAAAGAAGATGGCACCTATGCACCGTTAGTCATGGGAACAACCGACCAGTGGGAAAGCGCCACGATGGGCTTCCAGAACATCGGCCCGAACTTCTGGAAAGGTGAGGAAGGCCGCCTGGGTTTGATTAACGGCACAGAAAAATTTACCGACCCGCAGTACGTGGCGGTGTGGCAGGAACTGGCAAACTGGGCGCCGTATCTGATTGACGGCTACCAGGGGCTGACCTACCCGGATGCTCAGAGTGCGTTTACGCTGGGACTCGGTGCGATTTATCCCACCGGTTCGTGGGAAATTTCCGGCTTTACCGATCAGATTGCGGGTGCTTTTGAAATGTGGGCGTTTAAACCTCCGGTGACAGCCGAAGGCGACACCTGCTACATCAGCGACCACACCGATATTGCGCTCGGCATGAACGCGGCCATCCCGGATGAAAAACGCGAAGCGGCGCTGACCTTCCTTGAGTGGATGACCACCCCCGAATTTGCGACCCTGTATTCCAATGCGCTGCCCGGATTCTTCTCGCTTTCCAACCACGAAATTACGCTGGATAACCCTCTGGCGCAGGAATTTCTGAGCTGGCGCAGTGAATGTGAATCCACCATTCGCAACTCCTACGCGATTCTATCTCGTGGCACGCCGAATCTGGAAAATGAACTCTGGCGCGTGAGCGCTCTCGTGATGAACGGCGACCTCACCCCCGAAGAAGCAGCAGCCGAAATTCAGACGGGTCTGGACTCCTGGTACGAACCCGCGCAGTAAATGTAACAAGTTAAACGCAAAGAGGGATGCTGGTTTCAGCATCCTTCTTTATTGATGGGATGCCTATGTTAAAAGGTAAACGTTTTCCGGTTCATATTTTTGTTTTTCTTGCCCCTGCTTTTATCATCTATACGATGTTTATGATTTATCCCCTGGTGGATTCGCTGCGGCTGGGATTTTTTGCACCGGAAGAAGGCAACCCCAGAAATGAAGTGTTTGTGGGGTTTGACAACTACAAAACCCTGTTCACGGATAACAACTGGGCGCCGCGATTGGAAGGGGCAGTTAAAAATAACCTGATTTTTTTTGCGATTCATATGCTGGTGCAAAACCCTATTGGGCTGCTGCTGGCAAGTCTGCTGAGTTCTCAGTTTGTGCGAGGACGGGCAATTTACCGGACGCTGATCTTTACCCCAACGATTCTCTCCTTTGTGCTGGTCGGTTTTATCTGGAATCTTATTTTTAATCCGTTGTGGGGCATTTCTGAGGACTTTTTTATGCGGCTGGCGGATATTCGAGATGGATTCTGGGATTTGCTTGGGCCGCTGGAGGTGATTCGCACGGGTTTTTGGGATTTGATGGACTGGATTGGCCTCTCTCAGGAGTCGATGCTGCGGGTAACGTTTGAAGAATACGCCAGCAAAAAACCGCCATTGGGATTTAAAAATACTGCCCTGCCAACAATTTCTCTGATTTCGGTATGGCAGTTTGTCGGGATTCCGATGATGCTGTTTCTGGCCGCGCTGATTGCTATTCCCGATGAACTGATTGAAGCGGCACGAGTGGACGGAGCAACGGCCTGGGGTGTGTTCTGGCGGATTAAATTTCCCCTGATTCTGCCGACGGTTGGGATTGTGGGGGTGCTGACGTTTGTCGGCAACTTTAACGCCTTCGACCTGGTATATACGATGAAAGGGGGTCTGGCCGGGCCGGACTTTGGGACGGATTTGTTGGGGACATTTTTCCACCGGACCTTTTTTGGCTTCCAGCTTCAGGGCGGCAACCCTACGATGGGCGCGGCCATCGCCGGAGTCATGTTCCTCATCATTTTAACGGGCATTTTGCTGTATCTGTTTGGCTGGCAGCGTCGTCTGCTGCGTGTGGAATATTAATCAGGGGGAATAATGCGACGTTTTAAACCCGGTATTCAACTTCAAATTATCATCGCCCATGCAATTTTGCTGACCTATACCGCTATCGCGCTGTTCCCCGTGATTCTCATCATTATCAATTCCTTTAAAAAACGGATTCACATTTTCCGTGACCCCTATTCGCTGCCCGATAAAGAAACCTGGACGCTGTTAGGCTATGAAACCGTCATCGAACGCGGCAACTTTGACGATTATTTTATGAACAGCACCATTGTGACCGTTGGGGCGCTGTTTTTGATTTTGTTCACCGGAACAATGGCGGCCTTTGCGCTGGCAGAATACAAATTTAAGGGCAATACCTGGCTAAGCCTGTATATGTCTATCGGGATTATGATTCCGATTCGGCTTGGCACGGTCAGCCTGCTGCGTCTGATGGTGGATTTAAACCTGGTGAATACCCTGGTTGGGCTGATTCTGGTATACACCGCGTCGGGTCTGCCACTGGCGATTTTTGTCCTGAGCAATTTTATGCAGCAAGTCCCGCAGGATTTAAAAGATGCGGCGCGGGTGGATGGGGCAAGCGAATACCGCATTTACTGGATGATTTTACCCCTGGTGCGGCCTGCCATCGGGACGGTAGCGGTGTTTAACATGATTCCCATCTGGAACGACCTGTGGTTTCCACTGGTGCTTGCTCCGGCAGAACAGGTTAAAACGGTGACACTCGGCGCACAGACCTTCCTCGGCCAGTTCGAGCGTGATTGGAACGCCATTTTGTCCTCCCTGACGCTTTCGATGGTACCCATTATCATTCTGTACATTATTTTCTCCCGCCAGTTGATTCGGGGTTTGACGGCGGGCGCAGTGAAAGCATAAAAGCTGATGAATGATCTGTTAACTGAATATTTTACCCTGGCCGCCGCGCATCTCACTGCGGTGCTGCGCGAGTCCGGTGAGTCGATTCGGCGGGCGGCGGCGGCCGTGGCCGAGTCGATTGCCAGCGATAAAGATTTTCTCACCTTCGGCAGTGGACATTCCGAACTCATTGCACGGGAAGCCTTCTGGCGGGCAGGCGGACTCGCTCCGGCGAATCTGATTTATGACCATACGGGCGGCGACCTGGAACGGCTGGAAGGAGTCGCGGCAGCGATTTTAGGTCATTATACGCTGCGGGCGGGCAGCACAATCATTGTGATTTCCAATTCAGGCATTAATCCTGTGCCGATTGAAGCGGCCATGATTGCAAAAGAGGCAGGGCTGACCGTTATCGCCATGACTTCCGTCCAGCACAGTCGGAGCGTACCGCCGCGCCATTCCAGTGGCAAAAAATTGTATGAGGTAGCCGACATTACCGTTGATACCCATATTCAGCGTGGTGATGTGTCGGTGCAGCTTCCCCGCAGCGAACTTCAGACCGGAGCGCTGTCTACAGTCGTCGGCGCGGCTATCATGCAGGGAATCATCGTGCAGGCGGCGGCACTTTTGGAGGAACGCGGAATCCGACCTCCAGTGCTGGTCAGCGCCAATGTTCCCGAAGGCGATGCCCATAACCTGGCGCTGAAAGAAAAATATATGCCGCGTTTGGTGCGTTTTCCGGTGGATACGGCGGACATCATCAAAAAGTGAAACTTTCGACTCGAATTTCAGCAGCCTATAACCTGTCTTTTATTTCGCTGGGTCTGATGCTCTCTGCATTGGGGGCAACTCTACCCGACCTGGCAAAACAGACCCGTTCCAGCCTCAGCGAAATCGGGATTTTGTTCACGGTGCGTTCGCTGGGGTCGCTGTGTAGCAATTTTGGGGTCGGACGGGTATATGACCGCTACGCCGCCCATCCTTTTTTCGCTGGAATGCTGCTTTTAATGAGCCTCATGCTGCTGCTGACTCCCGTCATGCCGCATTTGTGGCTGCTGGTTGGGGTGTTTTTCCTGCTTGGGGTGGCCGAAAGCGGCGTGAATGTGGGCGGCAATACGCTGATTGTATGGGTACACGGCGCAAAAGTAGGGCCGTTTATGAACGCACTGCATTTTTTCTTCGGCATCGGCAGTTTTCTGTCGCCGATTATTCTGGCAGAAGCGACACGGGGCAGCGGCGACCTCAAGCTGGGATATTGGATTCTGGCGGTGCTGGTGCTTCCTGCGGCGGTCTGGCTGTACCGTCTGCCCAGTCCACCAGCACCCTCCGAAGCAGAAACCAATGGCACACCGTTTAATGGCTGGCTGGTCGGGATGATTGCCCTGTTTATGTTTTTCCTGGCGGGCAGCAACTACACGCTGGGCGGCTGGCTGGTCACATATGCCCGTGAACTGGATTTAGCGGATAAAACCACTGCGTCCTATTTGTATGCTGCCGCGATGGGCAGCGTGACGTTTGGGCGGCTGATTGGTATCCCTATTGCGTCACGTTTTCGCCCGCAGCAGATTATCCTGGCGGATTTACTGGGGATGCTGCTGAGCCTGATTCTGATGAGTCTGTGGCGCAGTCCGGTGATGCTTTGGGGCGGGGTCATTTTACACGGTCTGGCGGCGGCATCGGTTTTTCCGGCTACCATGTCCTACGCGGGGCAGCGTTTAACGCTTACAGGCAGCATCATGAGCTGGTTTATGGTAGGGGTGAGTCTGGGCGGGATGTTTTTGCCCTGGCTGATGGGTTACATTTTTGAGGAGGGATACGCGGAATGGATGATGGCCTGCCTTACTCTGAACATGGTCATGGTCACCGGCATTTTCCTGACCCTGCACCTTTACCCGGAACGCCCTTTCCCTAAGGCAAAATTTCCAGATAGGCGCAGTGTGTGGGGCGAAAAATCCTAATCAGGGTATCTGCCTTTTAATATTTCGCGGCTGTTGCGGGCAGTATCTTTCCCTTCTGCCCTCAGATTGGCTTCCAGCGCAGCACGCGCCAACTCTGCCAGTGTTCCGGGAGGCGCATCCAGCATCTCTGCAGGAGTGCGATTTTCGCGGCGGGCAACGGCGGCCAGCCGTTCAAGCAAATGGGAGGGGAGGGGGTAATCTGTCATGCCATATCTCCTGTTCTATAATAACAGAAGATACAGGAGTTTGAGGTAAAATTTCACCGATGAAAAAAATAGACCAGCGCACGGCCGAAGGCATCCTGTTTACCGACGAATACCAGTTCACGATGGCGCAGTTGTATTACCGCATGGGGCTGCACGAATACACCGCGCAGTTTGACCACTTTTTCCGCAGCTATCCCGATTATGGCAGGCATCAGGCGGGCTACTGTATTAACGCCGGATTGGAATGGCTGCTTGATTGGATGCAGGAAGCGCGTGTTCGGGACGAAGATATAGAATACCTCCGCAGCCAGAAAGGAGCAGGCGGAAACCGTCTGTTTGCCGATGATTTTCTCAACTGGCTGCGGAAAAATGACGGTTTTGATGGCCTCACCCTGCGGGCAATTCCTGAAGGCCGCGTGATTCACCCCGGTGTGCCGATTACGGTTATTACCGGCCCGATGGCAATGGCGCAAATTCTGGAAACGCCCCTGCTCAATACGCTGAATTATCAAATTTTGATTGCGACCAAAGCCTGCCGGATTCACCGGGCGGGGCGGGGTCAACTGGTGCTGGAATTTGGGCTGCGGCGGGCGCAGGGCAAAGCGGCCAACGCCGGAGCGCGGGCGGCGCTGATTGGAGGGGCAGATTTTACCTCCAACACCGGAATGTCGCATGTGCTGGGCTACCCTCCCAAAGGTACACACGCCCACAGCATGATTCAAATGTTCATGGCGCTGGGCGAAGGCGAGTTAGGCGCGTTCCGTGCCTATGCGGACGTGTATCCCGACGACTGCACGCTGCTAGTGGATACGATTAACACGCTGGAAAGCGGCGTCCCCAACGCGATTAAAGTCTTTGAAGAACTGCGGAAAAAAGGGCATGAACCCTTCGGAATCCGGCTGGATTCGGGCGACCTGGCACACCTGAGCATTCGGGCTGCCAAAATGCTGGATGAGGCCGGATTTCCCCGGACGCGGATTGTGCTGTCCAATGAAATTGATGAACTGGTGCTGCTGCAAATTCTGTCTCAGATTCAGGAGGAAGCGCCGCGTTACGGAGTCGATGCCGACCAGTTGATCAAACGGCTGGTGTATGGTGTGGGGACACGGTTGATAACCTCAAGCGGCGATTCCGCGCTGGACGGGGTGTACAAACTGGTCAGCGTGAAAAACGGCGGCTGGACACCCGCCATTAAAATTTCGGAAAATCCCGAAAAAGTGGTTAATCCGGGGCAAAAACGAGTCTGGCGGCTGTATGACCAGCGCAGCCTGGCAATTGTCGACTTGCTGGCGCTGGAAGAGGAAGACCCGAACACAGGCGACTCGCTGTATTTACATCATCCATCCGACCACATGTTACACCGCACCCTGCCACGTCATCAGATTTCGGAGATTGAGCCGTTACTGGTGGATGTGCTGGTAGAAGGCAAATTAGTATATGAACTGCCCACGATTGAGGACATGCGGAAACAGCGAGAATCCGACTTGCAACGGCTGGATGCGGGTGTGCAGCGTATTATCAACCCGCATATTTACCATGTCTCACTGACGGATAAACTCTGGCAGCTTAAGCAGTCCCTTTTGCAAACTGCCAGAGAAAAATAATCACCTGGAAAGGCTTTTTTATGCTCAAAGTAGGACTTGTTGGTACTGGCTTTATGGGGGGAATCCATGCGGCGGCATGGGCGCACACGCCGGCCAAACTGGTCGGACTCCTCTCTAAAGATACGGAATCTGCCCAAAATCTCGCTGCGACATACACCTGTGAAAGGTATGACTCGCTCGAATCGCTCCTTCGGGATGTGGATGTGGTGGATATTTGTTCCCCGACTCACCGCCATCATGAAATGGTGCTGCAAGCGGCAGCAGCAGGCAAACATATTGTTTGTGAAAAACCCATCGCCCGAACCCTCCAGCAGGCCAGAGAAATGATAGCGGCCTGCGAAAAAGCGGGCGTGCAGTTTTTAATTGCCCATGTGGTACGGTTTTTCCCGCAGTATGCCGCCGCAAAAGAGGCCGTCACACGCGGCGACATTGGTAAAGTGGCAGTCGTGCGGCTGACCCGATGCAGTTTTGGCACGACCCGCGAGTGGTTTCATGATTATGAAAAATCGGGCGGCATGATGCTTGACCTGATGATTCACGATTTTGATTACGCCCGGTGGGTGGCTGGCGACGTGGAAAGTGTATTTGCAAAGCACGTTGGCGACCAGAAAGACGACTACGCGCTGGCGATTTTGCGGCATACAGGCGGCGCAATTTCACATGTGGAAGGAGGATGGGCTTATCCCGCGCCCATGTTCCGCACCGCGCTGGAAATTGCAGGCGATAGGGGGTTGATTGAACATCCGGCGGAAAGTTCGCAGCCGTTGGGCGTTTTTCTGAAAGCCAAAGCATCGGGCGATATGCCGGATATTGCCGTGCCAGGCAGCCCTCTTGCCGAAGACCCGTACACCACAGAAATCAAACATTTTTACGAGATTTTGACCGGACAGTCGCTTGAGCCGCGTGTGACCGCCCAGGATGGGCTGGCCGCGCTGCAAATCGCGCTGGCCGCGATTGAATCCGCCAAAACCGGACGCCGCGTAAACATTGAGGAGGTGCAGTGATGCGTATCGGAATTTTGAGTTTTGCCCACCTGCACGCGGAAAGTTACATCCACAATTTACGGGCGATTCCCGATGTAGACATGATAGGCATCGCGGACGAGGATCAGGAGCGCGGCAGGCATTTTGCACAGGTGTTTAACGCACGCCTGTTTGACTCCTATGCGGCGCTGCTGGCGGAAAAACCGGATGGCGTGGTCATTTGTTCGGAAAATTCCAAACATTATCCTCTGGTACAAATGGCGGCAGAAGCGGGTGTCAAACATATCCTTTCGGAAAAACCGCTTGCGACCACGCTGGAAGATGCCGATGCCATGCTGGGAGTCTGTGAATCGCATCAGGTCTATTTAATGATGGCGTTCCCGATGCGTTTTAATACGCCCATGCTAGAAGTCAAAAAACTGGTGGACGCCCATACCTTTGGCAGAATTTACGCCTGTAAAGGCACGAATCAGGGCGAATGTCCCAAACATCACCGCGCCTGGTTTGTGGATAAACACCTGGCGGGCGGCGGCGCGATTATGGATCATACGGTACATCTGGCGGATATTTTGCGCTGGTGTTTAAAGTCCGAAGTCGTTGAAGTTTTTGCGGAAACGAATCATATCCTCTATGCCGATGAGGTGGATGTAGAAACGGGCGGGCTGGTCATGCTGCGTTTTGATAACGGCGTATTCGCCTCAATTGATTGCAGTTGGAGCAAACCCCCATATTATCCTACCTGGGGCGGCCTGACTCTGGATGTGATTGGGGAACAGGGATTCGTTACGATGGATGCGTTTCACCAGCGTTTGACGGTGTACCGCCATGATGTGCAGCGCCCTCTGTTTTACGGCTGGGGGTCGGATTCCAATCAGGCCATGATGAACGAATTTGCGGCTTCCATTCGTGAAAATCGCGTTCCTTCCGTCACGGGATACGATGGGTACAAGGCCGTGGAGATCGCGCTGGCGGCGTATCGTTCCGCCGAAACGGGCGTGCCTGTTTCACTTTAAAATACCTCTAAGGGACATGGTGCGCCGTGTCCCTCCTATAAGCCAATTCCGCCTTTTGGCCTTCGACACTGCAACTTTCCTGGGCTTATAATCGTATATAGAGAGGACAGGATGGCAGCATGATGACAGCACAGGACTTTGAATTTCTCCTCACTTTAGGCTATCTGGGCGTGTTTCTTGCCCTATATATTGAACACGTTATGCCGCCCCTGCCGACCAATTTGCTGCTGCCGGTTGCCGGATACATGGTTGGGCGCGGGGAACTGGATTTTGTGGGGGTGTGGCTGGCGGCCTGTGCGGGCGGTGTGATGGGGTCATTGACTCTGTACGGCCTGGGTTACTCAATGGGTGAACGTCCTCTCTGGCGATATGCCAAGTGGTTAAAAATACCGGAACGGCGTATCCAGCGCGGGTTTGCTCTCTCGCGGGAATATGGAAATAGTTCGGT
>CAZKZS010000127.1:0-12705 GCA_964557285.1 uncultured Anaerolineae bacterium
CCCCCCCCCCCCCCCCCCCCCCCCCCCCCCCCCCCCCCCCCCCCCCCCCCCCCAATAACGGCAACGGTAATGGAAATGGGAATGGTGGCGACAACGGAAACGGTAACGGCAATGGAAATGGGAATGGAGGGGATAACGGAAACGGCAACGGGAATGGCAATGGCAATGGAAATGATGGGGGCAACAACGGAAACGGTAACGGCAATGCCAATGGCAATGGAAATGGCGGCGACAACGGCAATGGGAACGGCAACGGAGGAGATAACGGCAACGGGAACGGCAATGCCAATGGCAATGGCAACGGGAACGGCGGCGACAACGGCAACGGGAACGGCAATGCCAATGGGAACGGAAACGGGAATGGCAACGGCAATAAAAATGGATAAGGAGTAAGTGGTTATGGAATTGAAAGCCAAAATCTGTCCAGCGTGCCAGTTAGAAAATCCAGCCAATGCGCTTGCCTGCTCAAAGTGCGGATCGCTGTTTACCGTGAAAATCCCTATCGAGACTGCAACGGCAGTTTTACCTGACCCCGCACAGGACGCAGCCACAGAAAATAATGCTCTTTTTTTATTTATTATGGGTGAGAAAAAACCAACGATTTTAAAAAACATCAAAGAAGCTATTTTAGGACGAACTGTACCCGATGTCCCTCCCCCAACGATTGATTTAACTCCCTATGGCAACAACCAGTTAGGCGTATCACGTAAACATGCGGCCATTGAATATGTGGACGGCGGGTATCTGCTGCGTGATCTGGGCAGTTCAAACGGCACCTGGCTGAACGACATCCAGCTTATCCCTCATCGAAATTACCACCTGCACAGTGGCGATAAAATTCGTCTGGCACATCTTTTAATGACAGTCCTTTTTAAAGAGAAAAAAAATACAGAGGTCACTTTTTCCCTGCATGACCCCAATTTAGAAACTTTTACCCTGACTTATATGTGTGAACATGTGATTCAGGTGCTGCAAACCATTAATAGTATTCAAAAACTGATGCTTTCCATGCTGGGGCGCGAGTCTCAGGAAATGAATATTATTTCTCTACAAACCGACCTGATGACGAAAAAAGTGACGGTTCAACTGGAAAATGTTCAGGAAACCATGCAGGCGATCCAACAGGTGATGCTTCCCTGGCAGGTCGTGAACAAAGACCTGATTAAAAATGAGAATGGGAAAATTCAGGTGGAACGGCTCGCGCAGAGTGTGATAGCCCACACCAAACCGGATTTACCTGTTGAGCAGGCGCTTGAGTTTACTACCAAATTAGCTCCTTTTTTTCGTTCTCTGCTGGCCTGCAATTTAGAAATAGTGTTTTAACCGTGAGGGGTTTATTTGAGCGACTGGCAGGATAAATGGCTTAAGGGGTATCAACTTAAACAGGTCATCGGTGCGGGGGGATTCAGCGTCGTTTACCAGGCGCACCAGCCTGTCGTCGAACGCGAAGTTGCAATTAAGGCCATTTCTCCTACTTACACCAACAACCCGGATTTTGTCCGCCGGTTTGAAAAAGAAGCCCAGTTTATTGCCCGTTTAGAGCATCTCCATATTGTTCCCCTGTACGACTTCTGGCGTGAACCGGATGGCGCATATCTGGTCATGCGTTTTTTAACAGGCGGCAACCTGAAAACCTCCATTTTTAATCACGGGGCATGGCCGCTTCAGCAGACCATTAAACTCATTGACCAGATTGCTTCTGCCCTATCCACTGCCCATCAGAACGGTATCATTCATCAGGATTTAAAACCGGAAAACATTCTGCTGGATAACCTGGGCAACGGATACCTGGCGGATTTTGGCATTGCCAAAGACGCGCTGACCAATACCAATCTATCGGATGCAGGCGCGGACAGGCTGTGGGGAACACCCGCATACATGGCGCCGGAACAGGCCAAAGACAACATGGCAACCGAAGCCTCAGATATTTACAGTCTAGGGCTGATTATTTATACGCTGCTTTCAGGCCGACTCCCCTACCAGTCTTTCAATGTTACTGAAGTGATGCGGCAAAAATTATTTGAAATCCTGCCGCCTATCACCACCGACCGACCGGAACTTCCCGGAGAGTTAAACGGCGTCATCTGGAAAGCTACTGATGCACAGCCGGAAAAACGGCATACAACAGTGCTGGAACTGGCACAGGATTTCCGGCGTTTTCATGCTGATGGTGATTCTCCTGCTGCCCACCCTTCCAGCGAGTCCGTTGTTTCTTATGCGACGATGCAGATTGTCGTCCCCACGATGATCATTGAGAAGAAAAATCCGTATAAAGGACTCCGTGCCTTTGAGGAAGCCGATGCCCATGATTTTTATGGGCGTTCGCTGCTGGTGGATAAGTTGGTGGATCGTTTGCAGGAAAACCCGGGTTTTCTGGCGGTGATTGGCCCCAGTGGAAGCGGAAAATCCAGTGTGGTAAAGGCAGGGCTGCTGCCTAAACTGCGGCAGGGCAAAATTGCGGGGTCTGACCTGTGGTTTATCACCACCATGACTCCAGGCGAACACCCCCTCACCGAACTGGAACAGGCGCTGGTGGGTGTTGCGCTGTACAGCCCTACCATTCCTATCGCAGAACAGCTTCGCCGTGCTTCCTTACACGATGTCCTGATGCAGATTTTGCAGGATGACGTGATACTGGTCATCGACCAGTTTGAGGAACTTTTTACGCTGGCGGAGGACGAGGAAGAACGTCGCCTGTTTATCGAAAATCTGGTCAGCGCTCTGACTCACCCTCAAAGCCGGCTGCATGTCATTCTCACGCTGCGGGCTGATTTTTATGACAGTCCCCTGCATTATGCTGCGTTAGGCGAATTTATCCGTGAATATACCGAAGTCGTGCTGCCGCTTTCTGTTTCAGAAATTGAATATGCCATTGTCGAGCCAGCCAAACGATACGGCCTGAACATAGAAAAAACACTGCTGGATACCATCATTCAGGATGTGCAGGGGCAGCCGGGGATGCTGCCTTTGCTGCAATTTGCCCTGACTGAACTGTATGAACATCGGGAAAATGACACCCTGACTCTGGCCGCTTATGAGGCCATTGGCGGGGTAAGCGGGGCGCTGGCAAAACGCGCCAATGACCTGTACGACCAGTTGGACGAAATTCAGCAACATGAAGTTAAGCAAATTTTCCTGCGGCTCGTCGGCGATTCCGATACCCGCCAGCGCATTTTGCAGGCCGAACTGATTTCCCTGTTTCCGGGAAGAATCCCGCCCCTGCTGGCGCTTTTTGGCAAACACCGCCTGCTGACCTTTGACCATGACCCCGTTACCCGTGCGCCTACGGTAGAAATCGCCCACGAAGCCCTGATTCATCGCTGGGAACGTTTGCAGGAATGGTTAGAATCCAGCCGCGACTCGCTGCGGCTGCGCCGCCGCCTATCGGAATCGGTGCTTGAGTGGGTGAATAATCAGCAGGACAGCGGTTTTCTGGCGGGTGGTGCGCGGCTGGTACAGTTTGAAGAACTCGCGGCCAGCCTTCCTCTGAACGAACAGGAGCAGCAGTATTTACAGGCCAGCATCAGGCAGCGCCAGCGCAGTGTGCGGCGTATCCGGCTGTTTATTTTGACGCTGGCCGTGATTACGGTTGGTGCGGTACTGATGTCCGTGCTGGCTTTTACCGGACAGCAGCAGGCCGCCCGCGAACGTCAGGCCGCAGAACAGGCGCGTGACCGGGCGAATGAACAGGCACAGATTTCCCGTTCCAGAGAACTGGCGGTTTCCGCGCTGACGGGCAGTAACCGTCTGGATACGCGCCTGCTGATGAGTATGGAAGCCCTGCAAAGTTATGATACACTGGAAGCCCGTCGCAGTCTGCTTTTAGGACTCGTCTCTAATCCTTATCTGGTGACGTTTTTGCACGGACACACGGGCGCGGTCAGAAGTGCGACAGTTAGCCCGGACGGACGGGTTATCGCCAGCGCGGGAGATGATGGCACGATTCGCCTGTGGGATTCAGTGACCCATCAGCCTATGGGTGAACCCCTCACAGGCCACACAGATGCCATCTGGAAAATTGTCTTCAGCCCTGATGGGAAATGGCTGGCGTCTGCCAGTCGTGACCACACGGTTCGGCTCTGGAATCTGGATGCACCCCAGGAATCGATGGTTCTGGAAGGCCATTCAGAGGAGGTGTGGAATGTGGCCTTCAGTCTGGACGGAAATCGGCTGGCGTCTGCAGGTGCAGATGGAAAGGTGCTGCTGTGGAATATGCAGAACAACACATTCACTCCCCTTTCCGCCCATACAGATACGGTTTTTGCGCTGGCTTTCAGCCCGGATGGGAAATGGCTGGCGTCCGGCGGGGCAGATTTGCAGCTTATTTTGTGGGATTTAACCGACCTTGATTCTCCAACCATTTTAACCGGGCATCAAAACTGGATTTTAACTCTGGAGTTTAGTCCGGACGGAAAATCGCTGGTCTCCAGTGGGCCGGAAAATGCCGTTATTTTGTGGGATGTAGACTCTAAAACCGCCCTGGGGAAATTTAACACCAACCACACCGATTGGGTCAGGGACATCACGTTTTCGCCGGACGGCCAGCTTTTGCTCACAGCCAGCGCGGATAATTCGATACGGGTCTGGAATATGGCTACCGCGCAACTTGCCCAGCCGCCGATTACCGGACATACCAACGCGGTGTGGGATGTGGAATTTTTGCCAGATGGAAGCCAGTTTGTTTCCGCCAGTTCCGATGAAAGTGTGATTGTGTGGAGTGTGCAGCCCATTCAGCACCTTGCCCGTCCCCTGAACGGAGCATCAGAGCCATTGTGGAGCGTTGCTTTTGATGACTGTCGGCTGGTGGCGGGTGGCGGCAGCCTGTCCACTGAGGAAAATTATCCGGTGCTGGTGTGGCCGTGTGATGGGCAGGGTGAACCGGAACTGCTGGCCGGACATGAAGGGGTTGTAACCAGTATCGCCGTCAGCCCGAATCATGAATGGATTGTGACAGGCAGCGCGGACCGAACGGTACAGTTCTGGCGGCAGGATGAACTGGTTGCTTCCCAGAATGAACACATCAGCAGCGTGACCAGCGTCGTTTTTCATCCTCAAGAGATGCTGGTGGCATCGGCGGACAGTTCGGGAACAATCCTTTTCTGGGAGTGGACAGGCGAAACCTGGCAGTCTACCGCCGCGCTCCATATGCCAGAAAGTGTTACTTCGCTGGCTTTCAGCCCGGATGGAAAGCTGCTCGCATCCGGCAGCCAGAATGATACGATTATCCTGTGGGAGGTGCAGAATCGAGAACCGATTGGCGCTCCCCTTTCCGGCCATACCGATGATATAGAAACGGTGGCTTTTAGTCCTGATGGAAACATCCTGGCATCGGGCAGCCGCGACGGTACGATTATCCTGTGGGAGGTGGCCTCACAAACTCCAATCGGGCAGCCACTGAGAGCGCATACCAACTGGGTAACAACGCTGGCCTTCAGCCCGGATGGAAAAACACTGGCATCGGGCAGCCGGGATACCACCCTGCTTTTATGGGATGTTCAGACCGGACAGCCGTACAGCCCACCGCTTACCGGACATACCGACTGGGTAACAGATATTGCTTTTAGCGTGGATGGACAGCAGTTAACCAGTGTAGGACGTGATGCCCGCCTCTGGATATGGGAGGTTAGACCGGAAGCCTGGCAACTGGCTGCCTGCCGCATGAGCAACCGGAATTTTACGCCGCAGGAATGGCAGGCCGCTTTTGGTGACACACCCTATCGGGAAACCTGCAATATAAAAAAATAATAATCAGTAGGGTTAAAAAATCACCTGCCGTTTGTCAGCGAATCAGAGTCCCCCAGAAGCATTTTCATCATCTGAAGCGGTTTTTTGAGCAGGTCATCTCTGGATACTGCCGATTCAACCCCATAAAGCGTCAATTCTTTTTTTGCCATTTCTCCCGATACCAGCGCCACAATCGACGTATCCCGGGTGTGGGAGTTCAGATGCACACGCTGGCTGAAGGAGAACAGAGTATCCCTGCCATACAGAACATCAATGATAATCATATCGGGAATCATCGACTTGATCATTTCAAGAACGTGTTCAGGATGATTGCCTTTGAGGACAAAAAACTGTTCCTGACGCAGGGTATGGCTAATTTCATTGACCAGACCGGCCTGTTCTGTCACAATAATAATCAACGTAGCCATCTTTTTTCTTTCCGGGTAGGAATAAAAGAGGGGTACATGAACCCATGTACCCTCTTGCTCACGCCGTTTCATGGAGCGGTAGGTCGGTGAAGGCTTCGTTGATGATGCTGGCAAATTCATCCAGCGAGTCGGCTGAGACATCCTGCAACCAGCGCCTGGTTTCATCGGACAGCCCAAACGCTTCATACAGCGCCGGGTCCCGTTCATCAATAAGGCGGTTGCGAACGGCGGTATCCAGCAGGGCAACGCCCACCAGATTGTTGATCCGACGTTTTTCTTCCAGGTTCAGCACATGCTTCCACCAGGCTTTTGCGCCGGAAAATCCCCGCCCGTTCGGGAACGGGAAAACATCCATCACCATCGGTTGGTAAGTGCTAGCCATGCCGCCTCTCCTTCGATTAGTATCCACCACCAATTGCCCAGCCCGCCAGCGCCGCGCTGGTCGGAATCAACAGCGCCATCAGCATCAGCGCGGTAATGACCATCAGAACCAGCATACGGGTACGGGCAACCAGACGTTTTTTGTTGAGATGTACTTTTTTCATGAGATTTTCCTTCCTAAATGTTGTCATGCACTTAGGATAGGCGAGGGTGTGCAACGAAGTGCTTACAAAGGCTCACGAATTGAGAAGGGTTCTTACGAGGGAAGTGGTTTCTTCGGAAGGTAGGATGGATAGGTCCTGCCGGAGCAGGTGTTTTAAGGATTCGTAATGTTTTCGGAGTTTGTGTTTTTCGCCCTGATGCGCGTAGGCCGAAATAATGGCACGGTGAATATCTTCGCGGTAGGGGTCAATGTTCAGGGCAACTTTCAGCACGGTCAGGGCTTCTTTGTAGTTATGCCGCGCCTGTGAACATTCGGCTATCCCAAGCAGCGCCTGAAGATAAACTTCGCGTAAGGATTCGCGCATGGGCATCGGCCATTCGGACTCTATCGACGGCAAAAAATCGCCCCGATATAGGTTGACTGATTTTCGCCATAAGTCCTCCGCACGCGGATTCTGGGGTGATAGGTGAGAGGCGATATGAATAAAACGTTCCAGTTCATGCACATCACACCAGATTTTGATGTCCGGGTTAATCTTGTAGAGGTCATCCTGATAAATGATGACATCTTCCCCCACCGCTTTGCGGGCGCGGTACAGGGTGGTATGAAAATTGGAACGCACACGCTGGCTTGAACTTTCCGGCCAGAACACCAGACAAATCTGCTCACGTGAGGTTGGCCCCATGAACAGGAGATAATAAAAAAGCTCACGGGCGCGAACAGCCTGCCATTCGGAGGCCAGAATCGCCTGCCCATCCCGTTCAATAATTTCCCGTCCCAGCGTAAACACCCGCAGGCTGTAAGTTTTATGAATTTCAACGCTGGCCGGATTTTCTTCCTGAACCTGCGCTTTTAACTGGGCAAGCGCAGTCATGAACTGCGGATACCGATTGGAAGCGGCGGTTACAAATTTTTGAAGCACCGGCGTATGCAGGGTTTCCGCGACCAACGGCTGGATCACCGGATGTGTCACCGCCCGTAAAAAATTTTCCGCCGCCAGGGTATCGGAACGCAGCAGAGCAACTCCGGCACACAAACCGGATACCCGCACAAAGTCAATCTGGCTGTTTTGTTGTTTGAGTTTGTCCCGAATACTGATGAGTTCATCCAGCGCCCGCGTTGTTTCCCCCAGAGTCGCCCGCGCCACCCAGAACGACACCAGCGCCATCATTTTCTCGTAATCCAGGCTATATTTTTCGGCCAGTGCCGCCGCTTCTTCGGCCAGTGATGCCGCCTCATCCCATCGCCCCTGCCAGCGCCGGAGGGTCGATAAACTGGTCACAACCGCCACTTTCAGCGACGGCTCGTTTTCCCCAATCAGTTGAATCGATTTTTGATAAAGCTGCTGTGCCTGTTTAAAACTGCCGCAGTCGCGCAACAGGTCGCCAAAACTCCACAGCAGATACCCTTCCGCACGCGGATTAATGACCTGGGTAACGTTGGTCAGCCCTTCCTGAAACGCCTGAAACGCCTGCGGATAATTGCCCTGAAGATGATAGTAGTACCCCAGGTTGTTTAAGGCTAAGGCCAGTGGAATCGGGTTGTTGAGGGAGCGCAGAATCGCCACCACTTCCTGAAGGTAGAGGCCAGCTTCTGAAAAACGGTTGGATTGCAGATGTACCGCCCCCAGGTCTTGCAGCAGATTGGCAACCGCGTAGCTGTCGCCATATTCACGGTGCAGGGGCAGCGCCGCTTCCAGATAAGTCGTGGCTTCTTTTAAGTTGCCCAGCCGAAAATTAGCGACCCCCAGGGTACGAAGAATCCGCCCGCGTAAATTGACATTTTCAATGGGCAACTGGCTCAAACGTTCGGCCTGCAAAGCGGCCTGTTGATAGTTCCCCCGTTGCAGGTTAATCACCGCCTTCTGAAACTCCACCAGCGCGATCCCTGCTGTGTCGCTGGCCTGCTGAAATTCATGAGCTGCGCGGGTCAGGTCGGCTTCAGCCAACTCGTACTGATAGCGGTCTGCGTGAATGATGGCACATTTGTGCAGCAGGTTGGGAATAGGGAAAGGATGCGGGAGAAGCCGTTCCTTCCATTCCAGCAGGGTTTCTACTTTCCCCTGCACAAAATAATCCTGGGCGACAAATTCCGCAATTTCCGCCGCGTATTCAGGTCTGCCAGCCGCCAGATAATGGCTAAAAGCGGTTTCTAACTGCTCATTCGCCTGAAACCAGCGTGCCGCATTCAAATGCAACTGGCAAAACTGCTCCGGCGACGTTTGTTTGAGGGTGTTCTGCAAAAAATCCCGGAAAAGCTGATGATAAATGATGCCGCCTGCCACCCGTGAAGCAAACAGATGCTGATTTAAAACGGAGGCTAGCAGGTCGTGGCTGTTGGGGATGCCAAGCGCTTTGCTGCATACTTCTGGCGTCACCTGAGCCAGCACCGACGACACCAGCAAAAAATTACGAATATCTGGCAGCTGGAAAGATAACATCGAACTGGCAAGCACATTAAACAGCGCTTCCGGCCCTTTTCCTCGCAGCGACTCTTCGACTTCGGCGGGCAGGGGCGGGTGCAGCGCCAGAATAACTCCGGCAGGCCAGCCTTCTAGCGCATCCAGTTGGGTTTTAGGAAGGGTTTTATTGCCAAGCTGCTGGGAAAGCCCTTCAATTTCCGCCGGAGAAAAACACAATTTTTCCTGTCCAAACGCCAGAATTTCCCGGCGGGCAATCATTTCCACCAGGGGTAAATCGGGCAGCACCCGACTGATGATAAAAAGATGACATCGGGCAGGGAGGGCTTCTACCAGCGCATAAAGCCACTGTTCCGCCGCCGGAGAGCCTATCAGGTAGTGAACATCATCAAGGACAAAAAAAATGTCTTCTTCCAGATGATCTCTTAAAAAGTTAGCGATATTCACGGCCAGGTCATGAGGCGCGGGCTGGGGAGGAATTTTTTTTAAGTCATGGATGTCGGGCATCACCTGTTCCAGTGCATGGACGGCGTGCCACTGAAGATTGGGTAAATCCCGTTCCCGTTCAGTCAGGGTAAGCCAGGCCACCGCCAGAGAGGTGTGATGGGCAAATTGAGCAATCAGGGTCGTTTTGCCGTAGCCGGGCGGGGCGCTGACCAGAATCAGCCGATGTTGTGCTGCCGCCTGAAGTTCCTCTAAAAGAGAATGACGGGGCAGGGTTGAAGTTAAATAGGGAACATCTGGATTTCGCTTTAAATCCATTTCTGGCATCCAGCCTGTTAAACACACAGGTCAATATTATCGACATCAGCGATATAAGCAAGTGGAAGATAAGATCATTCTAAACTTTAGACTTTGATGAGAGTCTGTTCAATGAGGTGTGAGACTTTATTTTTTCTCGCTACGATTCCAGTAAACCTGAGAGAGGAAAAAGCCTATGCCGCTATTTCAAAAGACCCGTTTGCTTGTCTCCGGTCTGGTGATTACGGGCGTTGTCCTGTTAGGTATTGCCACGATTATCGCCTTTACTGAAGAAGAAGCCACAGGCGGGGATGTTCCTTCTGCTAATGAAGTGCTTGCCAGTCTCAGCCAGTCCGATGATGAATGTGTGGCCTGCCATACCAATCATACCCCCGGCATCGTGAATCAGTATGCGGCCAGCGACCACTTCCGCAACGATGTTTCCTGTGCGGACTGTCACGAAGTTGAGGCCGATTATCCGGGTGCGGTTCAGCACCCCGAAGAAGATTTTTATGTTCTCAGAACGTCCTCTCCGGCAAAATGTGAAACCTGTCACCGCCAGCAGGTGCAGCAGTTTAACCTCAGCCGCCATTCGCTGCCCGCATTTGTGGCTTATGCTGGCACGGACGTTTTAAGTGAGCAGCATATGGAAATGTACCTTGCCATTCCCGAAGGCGGTGCGGTAGATGGATCGCGCTCTCGTAATATTCTATACCACATGGAAGGGCCAGAAGTAACCCGTTTTGCCTGCGAAACCTGTCATAATGTAGGCAAACCGAACCCGGATGGCTCAGTTGGGGACTGCACCGCCTGTCATCTACGGCATGAATTTAACCTTGAACAGGCACGCAAACCCGAAACCTGCAACGCCTGTCACATTGGCCCCGACCATCCCCAATGGGAAATTTATCAGGAAAGCCCGCACGGAATCGCGTATTTAACGCTGGGGCATACCTGGAACTGGGAAGCCGAACCCGGAACGTTAACCACAGTAGATTTCCCTGCCCCCACCTGTGCCATTTGTCATATGAGTGGATTTGGCCTGTCGGATACAACGCATGATGTGGGCGATAGGTTGGGCTGGTATCTGGTGGCCGCGATTTCTACCGAACGGCCTAACGCGGTTGAAAACCGCATCCGTATGCAAAATGTGTGTCTGGCCTGCCATTCCAGTGAGTACATTGAGCAGTTTTATGAAGATGGCAACGCGATTGTCGGCGCAGTGAATGACTGGGTGCTGCTTTCGCGGGCCATGGTACAGCCGCTGGAAGAAAACGGGCTGCTAACCGAACAGGCTTTTGACGAACCTCTGGATTACACGTTTTATGAAGTCTGGCATCACTGGGGCCGGACGGCCAAATTTGGCGCATGGATGCAGGGGCCGGATTACACGCAATGGCACGGCGCTTACGAAGTTATGAAAGCGCTGTCCGAACTGCGCGAACAGGTGGATGCTAAATTGGAAGCCGCAGGCTTAGAACCCCTGGACTTGCCCGAAGGTTTCCCGTCGCTGGAATCCGCCCGCGAATATCTGGCGCAGATTCAGGCCGCAAGCGATGCGGAAATTGTCGAAGAGTCGGTCAATGAACAGACCAATGTCACCAGTGGAACAGCCGAACCTCTGGACGAGCCTACCGCCGACCTTTCGGAGGCCACACCAGAAGCCACACAGGAAGCAACTCAGGAGGCAGGAGATTAAGCGATGGCAACTGTGGTCAGAAAAAATACCCCTATACCGGGGATTGGCACTTTTCAGCTTCCCCTGAACCGCAACGACCTCATGCTGATGCTGGTCACGTTTAACCTGCTGGCAATCGGGTTTGAGACTTACCTGGCACATCTAATTAGCGGCGGCATTAAACCTGCCGAAGCGATTCCGGTCTTTTTTGGGCCGGTGGCGGCGCTGGGAATGATCGTGGCGCTCTATCTGCGGCTGCGGCGGGGGGCAATCACCACCTCAACGCTGATTGTGATCGGCATTGCTTCTTTAAGCGTGGTAGTAGGGGTGCTGGGCGCGGCTTTTCACTGGAGTCGCGCCCTGGCGCCGGATAACTTCCCTGGCAGCCGTTTACGCTGGGACTGGCTGATTTATGCCCCGCCGATTGCCGCCCCGCTTTCGTTTGCAGGCGTGGGGCTGATGGGAATTATCGCCACCCTGGAGGATACCAAACCCGAAACCGGACAGCTCACCCTGCCCGGTGTGCTGACCTTTAAAACCCCCCTTTCTCAGACGCGGCAGCTCTTATGGCTGGTAGCACTTGGGCTGTTTGCCTCGACCCTGAGCGCCTTCCTGGATCACGGGCGGACGGACTTTGAAGATGTATTTGTGTGGATACCCGTTGTATTGGGGCTGTTTGGGTCGGTGGTCACGCTGCTGATGGCCTTGTACGAAAAACACACCAACACCGATTATTTTATCTTCTTCTGGGTCATGATGATCATGATTGGGGTGGGGGTGTTGGGGTTAGGGCTGCATATCAATGTCGATTTACCCGAAGGGCCCAAAGGCGGCATCAGCGCCGAACGGTTCATCCGGGGCGCACCCGTGATGGCGCCTCTGCTGTTTGCCAACATGGGCATGTTAGGCATTATCACGATGGTTGGCGCTGACGTAGTTGACGAAAGACGAGTCTCGTAGCAGCAGGGACAAGCGAACGCAGTGAGCGATGCCTGCCCTTGTTTGGGCGGGTATCGGGCGTACCGCCCTTGTCCCCGCCCCTACATTCATCTGCCTGTCCGCCCCTGACCCCAGAACGGGAGAGGGACTTTTTGCTCCCCTCTCTCCGCATAGCGTGTTCACCCTCCGACAGTTTCCAGGGGATCGGGAAAGGCGGGGAGAAAACAGAGAT
>CAZKZS010000128.1:0-12648 GCA_964557285.1 uncultured Anaerolineae bacterium
CCGCACAATCCGCGATTGAATTTCTTCCTGAAGTGCCTGGTACATCTGGAAGCCCTCAATTTTATATTCTACCAGTGGGTCGCGCCCACGAATCCCCTGTAAGCCGATACCTTCTCGCAGTACCGATAGGTCAGTCAGGTGGCGCACCCAGAGTTCATCCATGACCTGCAAGGTAATTTCACGTTCGGCTTTTGCCATCATATCCGGGCCGCCAAGCTCTTGAATTTTCGTGTCGTAGGCTTCCAGCGCCCCTTTAACCAATTCAGTTTCAATATCTTCGGCGGTTTTGCCGCGCCAGTTCGCGGGCTGGATATGCTGTGGGACAGGATAAATCACCAGCGCTTGATGGTAAAGTTCTTCCAGATTCCAGAGGTCGGCGGGGCCGTCCAAATGCTGGTCACAAAGCGCCCCAATTTCTTCGGCAATCATGCGGTGAATTTTCTCGCGCAGTTCGCCGGACGCAGCATACAGTACCTGACGGCGCTGCTCATAAATGGCCTCACGCTGCGTATTGACCACATCGTCATATTCCAGAACCCGCTTGCGAATATCGAAGTTATGACCTTCGACCCGCACCTGAGCCTGTTCAATGGATTTGCTAATCATGCGATTCTGGATGGGTTCATCTTCAGGCATGTTTGCCCAGTCCATAAACCCTTTTACCCGATCGCCGCCAAAACGCCGCATCAGGTCATCTTCCAGACTCAGGTAAAAGCGGCTTTCGCCGGGGTCGCCCTGACGACCGGAACGCCCGCGAAGCTGGTTATCAATACGGCGGGCTTCATGCCGTTCCGTCCCCAGCACATAAAGGCCGCCTGCCGCAATCACTTTTTGGCGGTCAGCCGCACAGATTTTTTCCGCGTCAGCCATTGCATTTTTCCAGACTTCGGGGTCAAGACCAGTCAGGTCGGTGTACTGTTTTCGCAGCGTTTCGCGTGCCAGCCCTTCGATATTCCCACCTAACAAAATGTCCACCCCACGGCCTGCCATATTCGTCGCAATCGTCACCGCACCAGAGCGCCCCGCCTGAGCAATGATTCCGGCTTCACGGAAGTGCTGCTTAGCGTTCAGGACTTCATGGGGAATCCCTGCTTTTTCCAGCAGTTTTGCCAGCCGTTCTGAGGTTTCAATGGCAACCGTCCCCACCAGTACGGGCTGTCCGGTTTCGCGCCGGGAGCGAATATCTTCCACAATAGCATTAAATTTGGCCTTCTCCGACATAAAAATCAGGTCTTCGTAGTCATCCCGCCGCACGGGTTTGTGAGTCGGGATCATGGTGACTTCGAGATTATAGATTTTTTCAAATTCGGCGGCTTCAGTGGCGGCAGTTCCGGTCATACCCGCCAGTTTGTCGTATTTACGGAAGTAGTTCTGAAAGGTAATGGTTGCCAGGGTGACATTTTCGCGCCGGACTTCTACCCCTTCTTTGGCTTCAATGGCCTGATGCAGCCCTTCCGAAAAACGCCGTCCATACATCAGGCGTCCGGTGAACTCATCCACAATGATGACCTGACCCTCCATCACCACGTAATCTTTATCGCGCTGGTAGGCCACATGCGCCCGCAGCGCATTATCCAGATAGGGCAGCATATCCGCATTTTCAGGGGCATATAAACTGTCGCCCACCAGCCGATTATCTTTACGGCTGCGCTGTTCGATTTTTTCAATGCCACGTTCGGTCAGGTAGACGTTTTTATCCTTCAGTTCATAAACATAGTCCCCGTCGGGTTCTTCCTGTTCGATGCTTTCTTCGGAGGAAGGTTTGAGGGGGCGCACGATTCCAGCAAAATAACTGTATAAATCTGACGGTTTGGCGGCTGTTCCTGAGATAATTAACGGGGTACGGGCTTCATCAATCAGGATGTTGTCCACTTCGTCAATGATGGCGTACACATGCCCGCGCTGCACCATCTGAGAGGGATCGCGCACCATGTTATCGCGCAGATAGTCAAAGCCAAATTCGTTATTCGTGCCATAAGTAATGTCGGCGGCATAGGCTTCTTTGCGCGACACCGGACGCAAATTTTCGTAGCGTTCATCATCCGAATGGTAGTCCGGGTCATAAATAAAGGAACTCATGGTAGGGTCGTTGCCCTGGCTCTGAATCACCCCGGTTTTTAAACCCAGGAAATGATAAATTGGCCCCATGAGCTGCACCCCAACTTTAGACAGATAATCATTGGGGGTGACAAGATGTGCGCCTTTGCCATTAAGCGCATTAAGATAGAGGGGAAGGGAAGCCACCAGCGTTTTACCTTCGCCCGTTTTCATTTCCGCAATCTGTCCCTGATGCAGAACGATGCCACCAATCAACTGTACATCAAAGTGACGCAGGCCAGTGGTTCGGCGGCTGGCTTCGCGCACCAGCGCATAGGCTTCGACCAGTAAATCGTCCAGCGTTTCACCTTGCTGTAAGCGACGGCGAAATTCATCCGTTTTTGCCCGCATCTGGCTGGCTGACAGGGCTTTCATCTGCGGCTCAAGGTCATTAACCTGATTTACAATGAGCTGATGTTTTTTGATAGCCCGTTCGTTGGGATCACCCAGGATTTTTTTTGCAACTTTGCCTAACATGGTTCGTTGTTCCTCACAAACCTTCCTAGTATATCACAGGCTTACCGGGTTACTTTTTCGTAATAGTTCTATTCTAATCCTGTTGGAAGCAAATAATTCACATTTTTTTGATACGATAGCCGCCCAGGGCAGTATATAATCGAAAAAGGCGGCAACAAAAGTAAGAATTGTCATAGAAATGTTTTGTTCCTCCTAAAAAAAAGATTGGCACTTAGCGAAGGGAAGTGTCGGATGCTACCCGAACTGGCGGAGTCCGCGTACACAGGCCAAATATCGAACGAAGATTTTGCGAATGAAGTTCGCACAGAACGTTTAAACCTTGTCTGGAAAGCCACCCTTTTTGTCGTTATCGCGGCATTGTGGTGTTTTTTCCTGTTCAGGGTGGGGAATGTACAGACGATTTTTATTCCAGGGGCAACCGTCCTTGTTGGTTGTATGGCCTGCCGTTACCTTCTGAAGGCAAAACGGCTGACAGAAGCGACCTGGGTGTATGCACTGAGCATCATGATTTCGCTTGGTTTTCTGCTGTTGAATGATGATGCAACGGTGCGGGAACTGATGCCCTTTGCCAGCCTCATTCCGGTGTACGTGGTCGGGTTGATGTTGCCGGTTCGCGCCATGCCCCCTCTGATTACCATTAACTTCGTGGTGCTGATTGTTGCGCCCTGGATTGGCGACGGGGAAATGTCTGTACCTAACACTGCAACTTTACTGGCGCTGTTCATTGGCCTCATCAGCGCTCTGTTAAGCGCTCAGGCAAGCGGCGAACTATACGGCATCGCAGAGTGGGCGCTGGAAAGCTACCGCCGTGAACGGGATGGGGCAATTCGGTTGTTTGAAAACCGAAAGCAACTTGAACGCAGTTTGCTGCGCCAGCGCGCCCTGACCGAAGAACTCAGCAAGACCAATGAAGAACTCATTGAAGCCCGCCGCGCTGCTGAAGAAGCCAAACATTTTCGCGGTCAATTTCTGGCGAACATGAGCCATGAACTCCGCACTCCCTTAAATGCGGTGATTGGGTTCAGCGAAACCATGCTGAACTTTCCGCCCATGTACAACATGATTGATTTGCCACTGGAATACCGCGCTGACCTGGTTCAAATTCACAACAGCGGCCGCCATCTGCTGAACATTATTAATGACATGCTTGACCTGAGCAAAATTGACGTGGGGCGGCTGGATATTGATTTGCAACGTGTTGAACTTGACCCCATTTTTAAGGGTGTCATGTCAACGGCGGTAGGATTGGTGGGCGGCAAGCCTATCAAATTGCAGCGCAACTGCCCGGAGGTGCTGCCCGATGTGCTGGGCGATCCGGTGCGTATTCGTCAGGTTTTGCTCAATCTCTACAGCAACGCCTCCAAATTCACGGATAAAGGCAGTATTACTCTGGGCTTAACCTGCAACGAGGATGAGGTTACAATTAGTGTTAAAGATACCGGAACAGGCATTAAACCGGAGAACTTTGACATTATTTTTGAGGAGTTCCGACAGGGAACAGAAGGCCGTCGACAGGCACGCGCTGGGTCGGGGCTGGGGCTGGCGATTTCCCGCCAACTGCTCAAACTCATGAATGGGCGCATCTGGGTAGAAAGTACCTATGGTGAAGGCAGCACCTTTTATTTCACACTGCCCCTTTATAAAGAACCATCTGCAACCCCTGTTATTGAAACGAAAGCTGAGGGTGAACCCGCATGAAAATACTCTATGTTGAAGACAACGCTGTCAATCTTTCGCTCATAGCTCGTATTGCTAAGATGAATCAGCACGACCTGGTATCCTTTGAGGAAGCCGAGCAAGCGCTGACCTGGCTGGGTGACTCAACGAACAAGGTTGACCTGATTTTGCTGGATATTCAGTTGGCAGGAGAAATGGACGGTATTACCTTTGCCAAAACCTTGCGTGGCAAAGGCGAAACCCATCCGATTATTGCCATTACTGCTTATGCGATGATGGGTGATAAAGAGCGTATTCTGGCGGCTGGCTGTAACGAATATCTTCCCAAGCCGCTGCCCATCGCCGAATTTTTGACCCTGCTGGCGAAGTATGATCCGGCGACCCGGACAGCAGCACCGGAAGCTCCCGCGCCTGCTGTGTCTCAGCCTGCGGATGATGCGGTCACAAAGGCCATTGAAACAGCCAAAGAAACCCAGCCTAAACCGCCCGCCGAACTGAAAGCCTATATGGAAAATCATCCTAAAACTGAGCCGCGCCCAACGGAAATTGCTTCAACAGGGTCGAAGCCCGATTCTGTGCCGCCGACTGTCCCTACCCATCCCATCGAAATGAAAATGGCTGTTCCCGATGCAGCCATTGCAGTGAAGTCTGAAAACGGGGTCAAACCGGCCACCGTTGAGGACAAAAAATCGTGACTGATACCCCTCCAACACAGGTGGCTGCGCCCATGCAGCCACCTATCGCTGTGGTGGTGGATGATGAACCCGCCAACCGAGACTTCCTGGAGCGCCTTATTCAACAGGCCAAATATCAGACACGCGGGGCATCCTCCGGCGTAGAAGCGCGGGAAATCATGGAAAAACTGGAATACCCGCCTGCTGTCGTGTTAATTGACAGCGAACTCCCCGACGTGAAAGGCGTGGATTTAATCGCCGAATTCCGTCAAAAGTACCCCACCACAAAACTCGTTATGGCGACCATGCTGGATGACCGGGAGGTGATTCATAAAGCCTTCGATAACGGCTGTGATGTTTTTCTGGTCAAACCACACGGTTTTATGGAACTGTTCAAACGGCTGCAACGTTTAACGACCGATGCTAATGCCCTCAATCGCCTGATCATTGATATTTACGGGACCCGCGATTTTAAGGGGTAAGGGTAATGGTTTCGAGCATGGCATCAAACGTGACGGTAAAAGCAGGCCAGTAGCCGGGACTGGCAAACCCTTCCACAAACACCATCTGCCCATCCTCCGCTTGTAGCAGCGCAATTGTCCCCACCTGCTTATTCGGCAGCTTATTTCCGGTCAGCGTTGGATTCTCAATAGGGGTTCCGGTTTCAAAATCGACCTGTTCAAAGCGCTCTGTAATCTCTTGCAGGTCGCTGATTTTTCTTAAGATGACGGTGAAGCCGCCGATAGTTTCGGCCGATGTTGCCGAAATGACCACTTCTTCATCAAAAACAATCGGGCTGTAGCCTTCTGGAATCCCCAGCGTAAATCCTGCTATGGTTTGCGTTTGCAGAGGCAGCGCTTCTTCAACCAGTTCCACCTGCTCTACCGCGCCGCCGCAGCCGCCTTCGGTACAGCCTTCGGGCGTAGGATCGCTGCTGCCGATAAACGGACCGGTGTAGCCCGTGGTCACGGATGTAGGGGTTGGCGAAGGGCTTTCTTTTTTTTCTTCTGCTTCTTTGCAGGCCGCCAGTATCAAAATCAATATCGTGATGAGAAGAATCCGTTTATTCATACAGCATCTGCAATGCTCCCGGTTTGACCTCAAAATGAAATTCCCGTGCCATCTGATGCTCTCCATCTAAATCCAGTGGCAGCGCCGGCCCACTACTTATCACTTCAACCTGCTGCCCGCGTGTAAACTGGACTTCTTCCAGTTGAAGATGTTTTCCTGAATAAACTGTGTTAAATGCCTGTAACAAACGTATCCGGGAGGTTTCTTTGACCAGCACCACCTCAAATAGCCCATCATCTACTTTTGCCTGTGGCGCGATTGCCATCCCCTTTCCAAAATACATGCCGTTGGCAACCACGACTAGCCATGACCGTCCCTTATACCACGCTTTGCCATCCACTTTTACCGTCATGACGGGTGGAGTGTAGTGTAGCATGGCTCGAATTGCCGCCAGCTTATACGTCCAGGGGCGGCGATTTTTGACGCGGTTCACTTCCTGATCGACTTCGCCGCTAATGCCAACACTGGCAATATTCAAAAAGTGGCATTTATTTTTATCATACGCCACTGCACCCAGGTCAAGCGGGCGCGGCTGCACACAGGCAAGCCACTGCACGGCATCTTCCAGTTTCGCAGGGACGTTCAGGCTTCGGGCAAAATCCTGCCCGGTTCCCGCCGGAAGCTGCCCGAACAACATCGGCGGTCCATCTTGCTGCATCAATTCGACCATCGCGTTCACAATCGTATGTACCGTACCGTCGCCGCCTACGGCAATCACCCGCCTTAATCCGGCGGCGCGGGCTTTATCCAGATGCACCGCTACATCCTGCGGTTTTTCTGTGATTGCTACCACCAGATTGCCCCATGTCTGGTAGGCCAACGGCTCAACTTTTGCCCACAGCCGTTCGGCCCGCCCACTGCCCGCATTAGGATTGAGTATCACCAGGGTTGCTTCTGCCATTTTTCCGAAATTTCCATTAAAAATTTCGCCCTACTATAACCCCAAAGGCAAACGAGTGATATGATGAGCATGGAATTTTGCAAAAATGAAAGCGCTCATGCGAAAAATTCTTTGGATACTTCTGCTGCTGCTGGCAGGCTGTGGTGGGAACGAAAAAACCGCATCATCTGTGCAAACTGCGCTGCCTTCAACCTCCCGTGTTCCGGTGCTGTCGGCGGCTACCAGTTTTGCCCTGCTGCCAACTCCCACCGTCCTCCAGAATCAGGTAGAACCTACTGCCGCACTTGTGCTTGACCCCGGCCCCTATTTTACCCCTGAACGCAGCGCCCCTACGGGAAAACCGGAAGAATTTACTCCGCCGGTGGTGGTCAATCAGTTTACACTGATGCAGGTTCGGGGAAACTGTTTACAGGCGAACGGACAAACGGCAGAATATATCAACCAGAACAGGGAAATTATTTATTTGACCTGCCAGTATACAGGCAGCACCCGCACGGCTCAAAATCAAATTCACCGTTTGCCGCAGGTGTTTAATGTTGAACCTGTGCAGATAAAAGTACAGAGCAGCAAAAGTTTTGCGCTGCTACCCTCGGGTGCAGGGTTTGTCTATGCGTGGACCCAGGATGCCTGGTATTTCACGGCGCGGAGTTTAAATGGGCGGGATTTACTTGACGATTTTATGCAGAATTTCCCCTACTGAGATAAGATAGAGTTGGGAAGTGGATGAAAGCTCAGGAGTCGTAAATGCGTGTGTTGATTGTAGAAGATGATTACGATCTCAGATTTTTGTACCGTACCGCCCTTACCCAGAAGGGATATGAGGTTGTGGACGCGGAAAACGCTACCGTTGCTGAATATGAACTGGACGCGGATACCTTTGATCTGATTCTGCTCGATTTAAATATGCCGGACAAATTGGGGACGGCTGTCATTGATCATCTGCGGGCGGATAAACGCCATCTTCACACGCAGGTGATTGTGATTACCGCCAATGATCACTGGGTGGATAAGGTATTGGAGCGCGGGGTAGATAATATTCTGGTCAAACCTGTGAGCATCAATCAAATTCTGGCGACGGTACAGGAAATCCTGAGTTAGCAACTTTTCCGGTGGGCTTCCGTATATTTAAAAAACGGAGAACGCCCTCATGGTACAGCCAGAACTGTATGAAGTTGACGAACCCGAAGCCTATTTCGAGTCGTATCCCGATAAGCGCAAACGTCTGTCGATTCAGGAAACCCGTAGCCCGCTTGTTGACGTAGTAGCCTGGGGGTTTGTGGGAACAATTGGTTTGATGATGACGATTGGCAGCACCATTATTGCTACCCAAACGAACAGCCCCGCGATTATGATTATCCCCTTTTTATATATGGTCATTGCCATGAAAACAATGAGCCGACGTTAACGGATGGCCGGGTTGCGGCAAGTTTTTTGGCAGAATCTACACGATGAACCCATGAACAAACTCTGCTAAAATACCGCCGCACCCTAATCAGGACATTCTATGCAGCGTTGGTCAACTTACGAGCTTATCTTTTTCGATTGTGACAGCACGCTCAGCACCATTGAAGGCATTGATGAACTTGCCCGCATGAAAGGCAAGGAACAACGGGTAGGTCTGCTCACCCAGAAGGCAATGGATGGTGAGCTTGACCTTGAAGCCGTGTATGGCAAACGGTTGCAGGCCATTAACCCTACCCGTTCCCAGATGGAAGCCATTAAAGAGTTATATACGCAAACGCTTGTGCCGGACGCGGCAGACGTGATTCAGGCACTCCACACGCTGAAAAAACACGTTTATATCATTAGCGGCGGGCTGCTCGACGCGGTACAGGGTTTTGGGGAACGGTTGGGTGTTCCTAAAGAAAATATCCGGGCGGTGGAACTGGAATACAATGCCCTTTCCGGCGAATGGTGGCGCTACTACGATCAGCGTATAGCGTGGCAGCAAAAATTCATGGATTATGAAAAAAGTCCCCTGACCATTTCTTCGGGCAAGCCGAATATCGTGCGCGAACTGGCAGGCGAAACCTGGGGGCGGCGTATGATGGTGGGGGATGGGGTCAGCGACCTGGCAACACGCGGCAGCAGCGTCGATTTATTTGTGGGATTTGGCGGTGTGGTTGTGCGGGAAAGGGTCGAACGTGAGGCCGATATTTTCCTGTATGCCAATTCGCTCGCCCCGATTCTCCCTCTGGCGGCAGGCGCTTACGGATTAGAAGTGCTGCGCGGCACATCCCACGAATCGCTGTTCAAAAAAGGGCTTGACCTCATCCATACCCCCAATCAGATTCGATTCCGGGAGGAGGAACTTAAAGCCGCCCTGCTGGGAGAATTTGATGGCCTATAACATTTTGCTGGCGGCTGCCCTGTCTGAGGACGGACTTCGCGTTTTAAATAACCGGCCGGAGGTTCGCGTTGGAAAAGCGGATACTATCCCTCTGGCTGAAGCTGATGCGCTGATTGTGGGCGAAGAAATGGTTATTGATAAAGCCCTGCTCAGGATGACCCCCCGCTTAAAAATTATCGGGCGGGCAGGGGCATCCCTGACAGGCATTGATATTGATGAAGCGACGCGACGGGGCATCATTGTGATGAACACCCCCGGGGTAGATGCTGTTACCGTTGCGGAGTACACCTTTGCTATGATGCTGGCAGGAACGCGTTACGTGGTTCAGGCACATAATGCCGCCGTGATTGCCCAGTTTGATAATCAGACGTTGGGCAGGCAGTTAAAGAGCAAAACCCTGGGCATTATCGGTTTTGGAAGAGTCGGGCGAGAAATGGCAGGCCGTGCCGCTGCTTTTGGCATGGAAATCCTTGCTACCGACCCCTACGTCGCGGAAAGTCAGGTCGCGGGGCTAAAACTCAAACTGGTCGGGATGCGGGAACTGCTGGAACGGTCGGATATTCTTTCGCTGCATACGACGCTGACGCCAGAAACCCATCATATTTTAAATGCGAAAACTCTGGCGCTGACCAAAGCAGGCGTTTATCTCCTGAACACAAAAGATGCCAGCCTGGTTGATGAAAACGCTGTGTTAGAGGCCCTTAACCAGGGGCATTTAAGCGGCTTTGCAACGGATGTCATTCAGCCGGGCAGCCCGCTTTTGCGTCATCCTAAAGTCATTCATACACAGCGTATGAGGTATAACACGGTGGAAGTGCAGCGCGATTTAAGCGTGCTGATTGCGGAGCAGGTGCTGGATGCGCTTCAGGGCTTTGACTATCGCAACGCCGTGAATTTGCCATTTATGGAGGGCTATGAAACCCTTGCGCCCCTGCTGGCAATGGGGGAAAAAATTGGCATGTTGGAGCATTACCTGGGGCATCACGCGCCGATTAAACGCATTGAAATTTCGGTGAACGGGTCAGAAATGGCCGACAGCATTAAACCCATTACCGTAGCGATTTTGCGAGGGCTGCTTGCGCCTGCGCTGGGGGGAACAGTCGTCAATTACATTAACGCGCCCGTGATTGCCGCCGAACGGAATATTTTTGTGACCCAGACCAAAGGCCGCGAAAGCGCCCCCTATCCGAATCTGCTGACCTGCCGGGTACTGTGGGAGGACGGCGGCGATATTGAAATTGCGGGAGCGCTGTTTAACCAGACCGAACCCCGTATCGTTCAGGTTGACCGCTACCGTACCGATTTCACGCCGGAAGGGATTTTGCTCATCATGGGCAGCTATGACATCCCCGGCGTGATTGGCAAAGTCGGAACGTTCATGGCAGAAAACAATCTCAACATCGCGGGCTGGCGTACCAGTCGGGTTGAAAAAGGCGGCAATACCCTGACGATTATCAGCGTCGATGAACCCCTTAACGACGAACTTTTGAATCAACTGCGCTCGAATGAATTTGTGCGCCATGCCACCCAGATTATTTTTGAGTAGAGGATAAGTCGGTATGACACGGTTTTTTATGCTTGTGCTGATTCTGCTGGCCGCTTTTTCCGGTATATCGGTTCACGCTCAGGAACAGCATGTCGTCATTTACGTGAATGACGCCTTTGAAGTGATGGCTTTGAATCCAGCCACTGGAGAACAACGAGTCCTGCTGACGCTGGAAAACCCCGGCGAGCGCACCCGTGCCTATGGTCTGCATGTCTCGCCGGACGGTACGACGCTGGCACTGTTTGTCCGCACCTCCGATTTTACAATACCGGATGAGTCGGTTCGCCTATACGGGATTCGAATCGCAGATGGGCAGCTTCTTTTTGAGCAAAATTTGCTGCCAGAAGGATATGTTTTTCCTGTGGATGCGCCATTACGTGACCCGAATTATGAAATGACCCGCGCAGTAGGGGAAGTCGTCTGGTCGCCGGACAGCCGCTATGTGGCTTTTATTTCGGGGCATCTGGGTAACGCGGACGTATTTGCCTATGACACCGCCGCGCAAACGTTCATTCAGGTCAACAATACGCCGCAAACAGCGGCCTTTCTCCACTGGTCGCCGGATAGCAAAACGCTGGTTTTCAGCGAAGTTATTACCTTTGGCACAGGCAGCGGGGATGAAATGGCAGGTACGTATGCTGCCTCTCTGGAAACCGGCAGCGTGCAGCCGATCACCTTGCCGGATGAACGGATTCAGCAGATTTTTGTGCTGGGCTGGCTGGATAACAACACGTTTTTGTACTCGCCCCTCAATTTTCTGGTCGGGGCAAACGGTATTTTCACCCTGAATTTGCAGGATGGCAGTTCGACGACTCTGCTACCCTATGAAATGGAAATTACCGTCCCCGTTTTTGACCCTGCGACCCGTGCGCTGGCGTTTGTTGTGCCGGATGTGGGGGTAGAGCAGGGGCTGGTAAAAGGTGCGTATCTGCTTCCACAGGGGGCAGCTTCGCCGACCTTTTTGCAGTCCGGCCAGTTTTATTTTGCCCAGTGGGTACGTTCCGGCCAGTTCCAGTATGCCAGCGCGGAAGGCAGCTTTTTACTGGATGTAAATGCACCGCAGCTTGTTCCCCTGCCTGCCAGCGATTTTGGGGTGTTTGTCTCCCCCACTGTAGACGCGGCGGCGTTGTTCCGCAGCGACGGGGTGTATATCAGTTCGCTGGCGGCTGATGATTCGTCGCTGGTGCTGCCGGGAGAAGTTCAGGTGCCGGTCTGGTCGCCAGATGGTGTTTTCTTTTACACCTTTGGTTTTACCAGCGAAGGCGCGGGGCTGCTGTTATTTGATGTGCTGAACCGCACCGTCCGCCTGCTGGACAGCCGGATGGCCGTGAACAGTCCCATTGCAGTAGCGGGATAACAAAAAAGCCTCTGTCATTGGCAGAGGCTTTTACATGCACAGATATGAGAATTACGTTTTACGGGTGTAATATTCCACAACAAGCTGTTCTGTCACCGGAACGGCGATTTCCTGACGGTTAGGAACCCGGATTAACGTTCCCGTAAAAGTGGCTTCTTCGTAGGAAAGAAATTCAGGTAGCGGCCCGCGTGATTCCAGAGATTCAACTACCTGGACATTCGAGCGCATCCGTTGATGCAGGGTGATCGTATCTCCCGGCACGACCTGGTACGACGCCACATTCAGTTTTTTGCCATTGACCAGAATATGACCATGACTGACCACCTGACGGGCAGCCCAGATAGTATTGGCAAACCCCAGACGATACACCAGGTTATCCAGACGGGTTTCCAGCAGGGCAAGCAAATTGTCGCCCGTCACGCCGGGCATTCTCGAGGCTTTCAGATAATAACGACGCATCTGGCGTTCGCCCACGTTGTAGATAAACGCCAGCTTTTG
>CAZKZS010000129.1:0-12646 GCA_964557285.1 uncultured Anaerolineae bacterium
AACTACTTGAACTGAACCACCCAAGCCCGTAGATGAACTTGAGATTCTATGAGCGAATAGAGATTCAATTCCGCTTCTGACTCTCTATTCCTAATTGGATCAGGAACGCCCAAAACCCCTGATTTTAGCCTTTTCTGCGATAATTTTGGAAGTCACAGCGCTTTCTTGCCTTTGGAAATGGTTTATGTTATCGTATTTGAAATTGTTTTTAAGGTGGAACCCTCATGAGCAATGAATCCCTGATGGACTCAAAACATACGGGCAGGAAATACCACATCAGCATCAGTTTGCCCCACGCTTATTCTAAACCGCATGTGGAAGGGTGGCCGTTTGGTGGAGACATGCCTGACCGATGGCCCACAGTCTATTTGCTCGACGCCAATTGGTATTTCGGCATGGTTTCAGATATGGTGCATTCAATGGCGTGGTGCGGGGGAACGAGCGATGCCATTGTTGTGGGCATTGGCTATCCTGAACACGAAAATCCTCAAGAGATGTGGCTACAAGCTGTGGCTCGTCGCAACATGGATTTCACACCCATCCGAAACGAAGAACGGGAAAAGGATTTTGGAGAATGGCTGAAACGCCCCATACAAACGGGGGACGCAAGCCGCTTTCTTCAATTCATCAGGGATGAACTGATACCTGCTGTGGAACGTGACTATCTCGCTGACCCATCGAGTCGAATTCTGGTGGGGCATTCGTTGGCGGGTGAATTTGCGGCTTTTGCTTTGTTTGAAGCGCCTGAGCTGTTCGATACCTTTCTGATAGGAAGCTGCGCTGCAAGTAGGAACGATCAGTTCATTTTCAAACGTGAGGAAGTATTTGCCCAAGATCATCACAAACTCACGTCCAAAGTCTACCTCTGGGCGGGCGAGCTTGAAAAAGGCGAGGATAACACAACACTCACTGACATACTTCGGTTTGCCGATCTACTTACAAGTCGCAACTACGAAGGCCTTACAGTGGTTAAGCAGGTTTTTGCAGACTTGAACCACTGTGAAGTCATAGCTCCGGGCTTTCAGTCGGGGTTTAAATTCGCGCTCAAAAAGTAGATCACAGCAGCCTCTAATGAGGCCAGTATTGAAAAGAAAGCCTCCTTATGCTCATTTTAGAAAAAGTATCTTTTGACTATAACTACGAGCCTGTTAATGTAGAGTACCAAGTAGAGGTTCAATAACTCCACAGCTTTGTATGGCGATACTGTCTCAATAGTATCGCCATCAGTTCCAATTACTTCATCTTAAACGTCAACTCCGACGTGTTTTTACGGGGGGCATCCACAATCACAGACTGCCCTTTTTTGGGATTTTCCTTCAGGATGTAATCGGCAAGCGGCTCACGCACGTAACGCTGAATAATCCGGCGCAGAGGACGCGCCCCATATTGCGGTTCGGTGTTCTGCGCGACCATCCACTCATGCGCTTTGTCCGTAAATTCCAGCGCGATTCCGTTATTGGCGGCAAGTTTGCTTTCTTTTGCCAGCATCAGCCCCAAAATCTGCCGCAAATCATCGTCACTTAAGGGATGGAAAATAATCACATCATCCAGACGGTTGATAAATTCAGGCCGCAGATGGCTTTTAACTTCTTCCATGATCTGAGCTTCGGTTTGTTCGTCAATGAAGCGTCCGGTTAAATATTCCGCGCCTAAATTGCTGGTCATGATCACGACGGCTTCACTAAAATTGGCGATATTGCCCTGGCTGTCGGTCAGGCGGCCTTCTTCCATCACTTGCAGCAAAATATCCAGCACACGCTGATGAGCTTTTTCAATTTCATCGAACAGCACCACGATATACGGCTGTTCCCGCACCCGATCGGTGAGTTGACCGCCCCCTTCATATCCTACATATCCGGGCGGCGCTCCAATCAGACGCGAAACCGTGTTTTCGTCCATGTATTCGGACATATCCAGTTGCAGCATGGCGTCCTCGTCATCAAACAGAAATTCCGCCAGCGCCTTCGCCAGTTCGGTTTTCCCGACGCCGCTTGGCCCCAAAAATAGGAATGAGCCAATCGGACGTTTGGGGTCGCGCAGCCCCACACGGGCGATTTTCACAGCGCGGCTGACCGCCATCACCGCTTTTTCCTGCCCGATAATGCGTTTTTTGATGTGTTCGACCATGCTGGCATATTTGGTGCGTTCATCCTGCCCCAGTTTGCTAACAGGGATTCCGGTCATCTGGGCGGCTGCCAGCGTGACATCTTCCGCATCCAGGGTATTGTCGCCACTGCCGGAGGAAGCCACTTTGTAGGGAATATCTTTTTGTTTGCTCATATTAACCAGCGCCGCCGCACGGTGCAGCAGATGTTCGGCGCTGCGTGGCAACGGTGACTCATTGATGTAACGTTTGGCAAGAGTCGCGGCGGCCTTGAGTGCTTCTTCTTTGACCTCAATCCCATAATCGGCGGCCAGATGCGGGCGAATCACACTTAGAATTTCGAGCGTTTCTTCCAGGGTTGGCTCAGGGACTCGTAAAATCTGGCTGTTTTCTGTAATCACATTCACTTTGGAGAGATTCTGATCCCATTCCGATTGGGTGGTTGTGCCAATAATCACCGGATCGAGGCCAAGAAACACTTTTTGCAAATTTGCGCCTGCTTTGGGGAATGGCGTTTTGACCGGAGCGCCAAAAAAACGATGCACATGGGGGACAAATAAAATGCCGCCTACCGCCTGCCGAATGGCAATTTGCATGGACTCGACGCTGTTATCCAGCAGGGCTTCTTCTTTGACCTGCACCAGCTTACTCAGGCCGTTGGGGCCTTTGCCTTCGGCCATCAGTAGGGCAAAACTGTACCCCAGAGTGCGCTTACCGACTCCATCCGGCCCCACCAGAATTACATGGCGCTGGCGTGCCTGTGTGACCATATTAATTAAATCGCGCAGCAGCGCTTCCCGGAAAAAAACCGCCCGCAAACTGCCCGCTTTGGCATCAGCCACAAAATCCTGAGTGGTGTTGGAGGCACGACTCGGTTCTTCAAAACGGGGGCGCCTCATCGTAGCTACCTGAGTCGTGTCGTGGCGCATCCCCATCATTTCGACCATTGCGCCTTTGGTAATACCATACTGTTCGAGAATCATCGCTGTGCCGATCTGCCGTTCGGTCATGGCCGCCAGCAAGTGATCGGTTTCGATATATACTTCATCAACGGACTGCGCCACGCTCAAGCCTTCATCCAGCGCGATAATCATCTGGCGGCTGAGCATCACCCCCCGCCCTTTTTCCGTCAACAGTTCAAGGTCGCCGTTGGGGTCTTTGCGCGTTTCAACCGCCAGCAGCGTTTGCCGTTCCAACCGCCCTAAATCTGTGCCGCGTGTCTCATTAAAATATTCAAATACCCGATAGGCCGCATGACCCTTACGCCGCAGCATCGCCAGCAGCACAATTTCCGGAAAAATGTTCGGCTTGCGGTATTTATTCATTAACTCTACCGCGTCGCTCATGATGGAAGTTAAGTCTGCTGAGAGGAGGTTGGGATTCAGACTAGGCACGCGCTTTAACCCTTCTGTTTGTCACAGGTTATTGTACCAGATTCGCAAAAATCATGGGATTGCTGTATGACTCGTAGAGGGGTTCAGATACGGCGACCAGGATAACACAGCTATGGAAACGATTGCGAATCGTTACATCCTCAAAAATCTGCTGGGGAAAGGTGGTATGGGTGCGGTTTACGAAGCCCTTGATCGCCTGACCGGACATGCGGTAGCGCTCAAGCGGGTGATGGTAGACCCACTGCTGTTGGAATTTAATTCTCGCAGCGACCAGACACAATCTGCGCTGGCACTGGCTCATGAATTCCGCACGCTGGCTTCCCTGCGTCATCCTCACGTTATCAGTGTGCTGGATTACGGATTTGACGCGGAACGGCAGCCTTTTTTCACGATGACCCTACTCACTGGAGCGCGAACGGTTGAAGAAGCAGCACAAACGGCGGATACCAGAGGCAAAATTCACCTGCTCATCCAGCTTTTACAGGCGCTGGCCTATCTGCATCGACGGGGCATTGTCCACCGTGATTTAAAACCCAGTAATGTGCTGGTGGATAGCCAGAATGAAGTGAAGGTGCTGGATTTTGGGCTGGCGGTAGAGGCGGAACAATCCAAAGACCGGGCCGGGACGCTGCGCTATATGTCGCCGGAAGTGCTGCTTGGTGGGAGTGCGACTCCTGCCTCCGACCTGTACGCGGTGGGGGTGCTGGCCTATGAAATGTTGAGTGGGCAGCATCCTTTTGAGTACACTTCTATTTCTGAACTCATCAGCAAGGTTTTAAATGCACAGCCTGAGATACGCCAGCCAGAAAAAATAGAAATTCTTTCCCCATTTGAGCCGATTTTATTACGGCTGCTGGCGAAAAATCCAGCGGAACGCTATGCCTCGGCGGGGGATGTGATCACCGCTTTTTGCCGGGCAGCCGATGAACCCCTGCCCACAGAGCGAATCGATATTCGGGAAAGTTTTTTGCAGGCGGCGCAGTTTGTGGGGCGGGAAGCCGAACTGAGCATTTTACAAAACGCCCTGACTCAGGCCATTGCCGGACAGGGCAGCAGTTATCTGATAGGTGGGGAAAGTGGTGTCGGCAAATCCCGCCTGCTGGATGAGCTAAGAATCCGTGCCGTTGTGAATAATGTGATTGTTGTACGGGGGCAGGGAGTAGAAGGCGGTGGACTGCCCTATCACCTGTGGCGGGACGTGCTGCGGCGACTGGTACTTTCCATAGAATTAAGTGATATGGAACTGGGGATTCTCAAAGAGATTGTTCCCGATATTGGGCAGCTTTTAGAACGGGATTTCCCCGACCCGCCCGAACTCAGCGGAGAAGCCGGCCAACGCCGGCTGGCGTTAACAGTGGTGGAGGTGTTCCGGCGGCAAGCTCAGCCCGTGCTGCTGCTGATGGAAGATTTGCAGTGGGCAGAAGAAAGTCGGCTGCTGCTCAACTGGCTGCTGGGATTCGTACCGGAGCTTCCGCTTCTGGTGGTGGGCAGCTACCGCAACGACGAAAACCCGGATTTGCCTGCTAAACTGCCCACTATGCAGGTGATTGCCTTAGACCGCCTTTCCGAAACCGGAATCGCCGCCCTCAGCGCTTCCATGCTGGGGGAAGCGGGCAAGCAGGAAAATGTCGTCAGTTTGCTGGCACATGAAACCGAAGGTAATGTGTTTTTTCTGGTAGAAGTGGTGCGGGCGCTGGCCGAAGAAGCGGGCAGCCTGAGCAATATCGGCAAAGCAACCCTGCCGGATAGCGTTTTTGCGGGAGGAGTCGAAAAAATTATCCGGCGGCGGCTGGCGCGTGTGCCGCAGTGGGGACAGGAACTGCTCCAACTGGCAGCCGTCGCAGGCCGCTACATTGACACCGCCCTGCTGACTCATCTCCTGCCCGAATCATCGAAAAACAGCCTTGAGGTCTGGCTGCAAGCCTGTGCAGAAGCCGCCGTGCTGGAAGCCACAGGCGAAAGCTGGCGTTTTAGCCATGACAAACTGCGGGAAGCCGTGCGCGACCATTTATCGCCAGAGGAAACCATCACCCTCAACCGCCGCGTCGCGGAAGCGATTGAAACTCTCTACGCCGATGATTTATCTCCTCATGCGGCGGTGCTGGCACGGCGCTGGGGGGCGGCTCAGAATACCCAAAAAGAAGGATACTATGCTCTGATAGCGGCAGACCAGGCGTATGAAAACAATGCCTACCGCGAATCACTGCGGCTGCTGCAACGGGCGCTGGATATTCAGGTACATACCCACAGTGAAAATCCGCAAAAAGCGCTGGCGCTCCTATACAACAAAATGGGGATGGCCTCTTTGCGGCTGAGTGATTTTGAGGCTGCCCGCCAGCAGCAAAATACGGCGCTGCGGATTTACCAGCAGCTGAATGACCAGCTTGGAATCCGGGATGCCATTTCTGAAATTGGCGATATTGACTTGCGGCAGGGAAATTATGATGCTGCCCGCCAATTATTTGAGCAGAGTCTAACAATCTCCCGCCAGTTGAACGAGCGTAAAAAAATCGCTTACGATTTGATGAATCTGGGCAATCTGGCACAGGTGCAGGAAAATTTTGAACTGTCGCTCAAAATTCGGGAGGAATGTCTGGAAATCATGCGCGAAGTTGGTACTCCGGTAGATATTGCCAGAGCCTTAAACAATCTTGCCCTCAGCCATGACCTGCTGGGGAACAAAGAACAGGCCCTGAAGATCCATGAAGAAGCGCTGGCTATCCGCCGTCAGATTAACGAGCCGCAGGGTATTGCTTACAGCCTGGTCAATATGGCGGCGATTGCTCAGGAACAGCACGATTATGATCGGGCGCGGGAAATGGTCACGGAAGGGCTAAAACTGCTGAAACAGATTGGCGAACGGGCGGCGGTGGCCTCTGTTTACGGTATCCTGGGAGATATAGCGCTGGAAACCAGAGATTTAATCACGGCCCATCAGCATTTGCTCAACAGTCTGAAGATTCGCCGCGAACTGGGCGATAAACACGGCCTTGCCTTTTCGCTCACTAAACTGGGCGAAATCGCGCTGAAACTGGATGATTTTCCCCAGGCACTCAGCTACTTTCGGGAATCGCTGAGTATCCGGCAGCAGTTGGATGTGCTGCCGCAAAAACTGATGGGGCTGGACAGTTTTGCCCAACTGTTTGCGGCGATGGGCAAATGGTCGGAAGCGCTGGACATCCTGACCTTTTTACAGGCACAGCCCGATTTGCCCACCCTCATTCAAAATCTTGAGCCGCGCCTGACCACTGCACGCGGCCATCTGCCCGCGCAAGCTACTGAACAAAACAGCCAGACCCTTGATGCCCTGATTGCCAGACTGCTGAATCAGGAATCGGGCTAAATCACGGGACGGTACTTTTTAATGAACTCTATCGGGTCAACGTAGTGTTTGACCACCTCATGCCGTTTGGAACCCGGCCAGTTGGTCGGCTGCGTTTCCAGAATCCCCGTTGTGGAAATATCAAAATGAAGATGGTGCGCCCGCGTGCCATGATTCCAGATTGTGCCTACTCTATCGCCGCGCCGGACACGATCTCCTTTTTTCACTACCAGGTCTTTCATATGGCCGTAGCGTGAATACGCGGTAATGGTCTGTCCGTCCGGTGTCATATACGGGTCGTGTTTGATGACCACCAGCGTGCCAAAACCGGACACACTGCCGTCGCGGTTGAACGCCTGACCGGAATAGGTGACGGTCCCATCGGCAATAGCATAGGCCGGAGCGCCCCGATCTTTATCATGCGGCAAATTAAAATCTGACCCCGTGTGATAGCCCAATTCATACAGATTCAGATAGGGGTTGGCATCGTACCACTCGCCCGGCGGCACTTTGCTGGAACGGCGCTCGACTTCATTGCCAACGGGCGAGTCAAACCCATCGGCAAAACCGGGCTGCACCCCGCCCGTGCGCTCAATTTTACGCCAGCGCATGGGGCCAAAAGCCACCTGCGGGTTATCCGTTGTATCGCCTTTCACCAGATTATTCAGCGAAACCATGCCGCTAAATTGATGGGACCCGTCTAACTGAAAAATACCCAATCGGGCAAATTCATCGGCGTAATTAAGCTGATTCAGTTCCACGACCACCGTTGCATCCTGCCCCACCACCCCATGCACATGATAACGGGCGCGGCGGGTGGTCGCGTTGATGCCCGGAATCCAGGCTTCAATCATATACTCGCCCGTGCGGGTAATACGCGGCACCCACTGAGCATAAGCGGTGCTGCGTGTGAGTTCGCCCTTGACCCAGGTACAGGCGTTGTCTCCCCGTGAAAATCGTACCAGTTCCGCGCCTGTGCCTTCATACACCCCTTCAAAATACCCTGGCGCTCCCACATTAATGACGGCCACACCGTCATCATCTGCCGTATCTGCGAGAGAAATCGTCTGGGTAGCGCGGGCAGACACCGGATTCGGCTCGACAGGCACAATCGACTGAAACGGGTAGGCCGCAATCGCGTCCCAGAGATGGCGTTTCTCCCACGCGCTTTGCCACGACCAGAAATTCACCGCCGGAAAAGACATCGCCATCGCCTGATTTAAAAACATATTAATCTGGTCGGTGCGGGCTTCCCAGTAAAATTTTTCACCTGCCACCACCTGCTCCCCGCCAAAAGCGGACCCCGAAGGCACAATCGCTTTAGTTGGATAGCGGGTGTTATATTCCTGATACGTATCCTGTAACAGCCGCACCGGATCGCCACCGTCTTTGGCAATCCAGTACACCTGGGGGATAGAAAGCTGGCAAAACTCCATAAAAGCATCAAAAGGAAATTCAAGGTTATTTTTAATGCTGGCGCTGCTGCTAAGGCCAAAAGTAGGTTCGGTAATATTCAGGCGGTTTGCTTCGCTGACCAGGGTTTCCATGAAACGCCGTGCCGCCGCCGCCGACCACTTGCGCCCCGGCGTATTCACCGTGCTGACACAAAAGCCGTTCAGTCCCAGTTCCGCCGCCCGCGCCGCAAATTTTTGTGCTTGAGGTTCAGGTTCAGGTTTACTCCCATAAACAAAAGTCCAGCCCCAGACCACGATATTGGCCGATTTAAGCGCCTGAATCGCCTCACGGGTAAAACGCTCTTTGTTCCCCCCTGAATCATCCAGGGGATAGCTGCTGTCTCCATCCGCAATTTTAATCAGGACATGGCCTAACCCCGCCTGCATTGCTCGCGCTGCCAGCAGCGCAGCATCCGGCGCAGACTCTTCAATCTTCCAGATGAAGTAGCCCTTCCCTTTTAACATTATAATTTTCTCCAATGAATAGTTCTCTTTGATTGAACCCTGAAACCCCTGTTTTTGCAACTTCGCGCTTAAAATTGCACAATTGACAGGGATAGGGGAAGGGAAAATAGGAAAATAAGGAGCAAAACGTTGACTCAGCTTGGAAGTGAAACCCATCCGTTACGAGTAGCGATTATTGGGGCCGGGCCAGCCGGTTTTTATGCGGCGGAACATCTATTAAAACAAAGTGAGATGGTGACTCAGGTCGATATGTTTGACCGTCTGCCCACCCCCTTTGGACTGGTACGCGGCGGGGTAGCCCCCGACCATCAAAAAATTAAAACCGTCACCAAAGTGTATGACAAAATTGCCAGCAGCCCGAATTTCCGCTTTTATGGCTATGTTGAGATGGGGCGCGACCTATCTCTGGATGACCTGAAGCGGTTTTATCATCAGATTATTTTTACGACAGGCGCGCAGACTGATAAACGACTCGGCATCCCCGGTGAAGATTTTCCCGGCAACCATCCTGCCACCGAATTTGTGGCCTGGTATAACGGGCATCCCGATTTCCGCGATTTACAATTTGATTTAACCCAGGAAAAAGTCGCGGTCATTGGGGTCGGTAATGTGGCGGTGGACGTGGCGCGGATTCTTTCCCGCACACCGGAAGAACTTGCCCGAACGGATATTGCGGATTACGCGCTGGAAGCGCTGAGCCAGAGCAAAGTCAAAGAAGTGTATCTGATTGGGCGGCGCGGACCGGCACAGGCCGCTTTCACCACACCGGAAATCAAAGAACTGGGCGAAATGGAAGATGCTGACTGCATTGTGCTGCCGGAAGAAGCCAAACTTGACCCCCTCAGCCGTGCGGCCTTAGAGCAAACCAGCGACCGTTCCCTGCTGAAAAAAGTAGAACTCATGCAAAGTTACACGCAGCGTGGCAGAACAGGCAAAAAGCGCGTCCTATACATTCGTTTTTTGCTCTCGCCCGTGGAAATTCTGGGCAGCATGGAACAGGGGGTGACAGGTATTAAACTGGTCAAAAATGAGCTTTATTCTACAGAAGCGGGAACGCTGCTCTCGCGGGCAACCGACCAGATTGAAACGTTGGAGTGTGGGCTGGTGTTTCGTTCGATTGGGTATAAGGGTGTACCGCTGCCCGGCGTGCCGTTTCATGAAAAATGGGGAACGATTCCAAATATTGATGGGCGGGTAGTCAAAAGTCAGGACTCCCAGGAACAGGTGATTGGGCTGTACACCGCCGGATGGATTAAACGCGGCCCCAGTGGAGTCATTGGGACGAATAAACCCGACGCGGTAGAAACCGTTCAGAGTATGCTGGAAGATGCTAAAAATGGAATGATTATCGCACCGGAACAGCCCGACCGAGAGGCTGCGGCCGCTTTTATCTGTGAAAAACAGCCGCGTTATGTGTCCTACCAGGACTGGTTACAACTGGATGCGCTGGAACTCCAAAAAGGGGAAGCTATTGGCCGCCCGCGCCTGAAATTCACCAAAATTGAGGATATGCTGGCAGAACTTCACAAATAGCTTGGTAGGGGGCGGACAGCCTGCCTCCGCCCTCTTAGGCAAAAATCAGGTGTTCTTCGGCAAGCTGCCCCGCCAGGTCGCGGAGCAGCATATCAGAACTGGCGAGCGCATCATTGAGCAGGGTTTCGCTGCCGGGCATCATTAAATTAACGGCTACGTGCAGCATATGGGCTTTGACTTCTCTATCCTGTTCACTGGCATAGGCTTCAAGCACAATGTCCGTTGTACGCGGGTGACGTGTCCACGCTAACGGCCAGACCGCCTGTTTGCGGATTTCCGGCTCAGGATGCTGAATCGCCCGTTCAAAAGCCCCTATCAACCGTTCGGCGGCCATATGGGAAGCAATGTCCAGATGCAGATAATTGGTCGCATGGAAAAAACCACGCAGGGCATATTGCAGCCGTTTGCCGTCCGCCTGCATGAGAAAGTCGGCAAAATCAGTAAAACAGCGCTCCTCCGCCAGTTCAACATAACTTAAAGCAGCATTGTAAATCACATCCCCGTCCTCATCCGTCAGCATGACCCGACGCACCACCGGAATCGCTTCCGGCATTTCTGTACTGGAAAGGGTATCGGTCAGCTTAGCGCGAATATCAGGGTCGGCGGCGGCCAGCGCCACTTCCAGCACTTTCACCGCCAGCGCATCATGACGGTCGCGCAGCCCCCAATGAGTGGCGCCGCGCACTTCATCATGAGTTTCATTTGCCAGTCTTTCACACAGGAGTTGATACGATTCGTAAGTTTGCATCTGGCACAGCGCATACACCGCCCCTTCGCGGACTCGCGGGTCGTCATCTGCCAGCGCTTTTCGCAGCAGGGGTTCAGCAGAATACCACGAAAATCCGTACAGATGGCGGGCGGCGCTGGCACGCGACGGCACGTTTCCAGCATCCAGCACACGCTGCATGACCATGCGTGCCTCTCGATCTCCCCGCCGCGCCAGCAGACTCGCCGCCCCGTAGCGCACGTAAAAATCGCTGCTGTGCATCATGGCTTCTACCGCCGGAATGGAAGCGGCTTCCGGCGAAATCACCTGTAACATGGTTGCCAGTCGGCGGGGCGAAAGCCGCCAGAATCCGCTTTTTTGATTCACACTGCTGATGAGTCGGGGTTCACGTCCGGTTGTCATGGTTTCAGCTCCTATCGTACCAGCGTCAGCGCGGCACGGTCTAACAGCATTTTCTGATTTTTTAAATCGGTGACGGTCACACGCAGCAGACGATTTTCATCCACCTGAAACACCGCCTTCAGGCGTTCTTCGTTTACCTTTCCAGTAGGTTTCAGGCGGGCAATGACATTTGACTGTTCATTTAACGGAATCACCTGCTGGGCGTTTCTATCCGCCTGTGCCACAAAAACAGCCTGCCCGTCCTCATACTGCACTTCCACCATCGTTACCGCGTCGGTATCAATTTCCCCGATAATAAATTCCACTTCTTTCTGATGGTCAAACGCTGCCCCAAGAATCACCTCTACGGGTTCACCCGGATAGGCGCTTCCCATCGGGATAATTTCATCGTATTCGTGGCTGCCTGTTGCGGTCAGGTGACGCAGCCCATAGCTGTGAACCAGATAATCCTGCAAGCCGTAGCCCGCCGCGACCTGAAGTGCCCCTTCCACCACTGCCGTAAAGGGTTTATGCGCGTAAACAGTCGTGTTCGGAAAGTAAGCCTGTAAATTCGCCTGCACCGATGGGATCAACGACGTTCCGCCAACCAGCAGCACCGCCTGAATATCTTCCTTAAAAATTCCACGCTGACGGGCAATCACCAGCACCTTATCTACCGAACGCCGCAGCGCTGCATAAAATCCATGCGCTTCTAAAAGCGCTTCCAGATCGTCACGGGTATAACAAAGCTCATACAGTGTTCCCGCCGCCTCAAACACAATTTCCACCGATAACTGTTTGGAGAGGGCAATTTTGGCCTGCTCACATTTTGCCAGCAGAGGCGCGTAATCACTGCTGAGGTCGTGCGGCGAAAGCCCACAGCGATTCAGAACCTCGGCTAAAAGCCACTGGTCAATATCGCTGCCGCCAAGAAACTGACCTGCTTTGGCAATCACCTGTGCGGCATGTTGCCCCGACGAACCGCGCCGTAAAAATCCGAGCAAACCGCCCGTTTTTTCCCGATTTTCAGGGAGCTGCACCAGGGATAAATCCAGCGTGCCGCCGCCAAAATCAAAAACCAGCACGGGTGCATCCGGTTCTGTCACCGCGTACCCAAGCGCCGCCGCCGTCGATTCATCCACGATATGAATTTTGTCCGGCGAAAGCTGATTTTCTTCCACCACCTGATGCAGCCAGGCAATATAACCATCAAAGGCCGCAACCGGAGCAGTTAACACAAGCTGTTCTACGTCGGGCAGGCGGCGC
>CAZKZS010000130.1:0-12583 GCA_964557285.1 uncultured Anaerolineae bacterium
GCTTGCCATCAAAAAAGACGGGGTGAACGAACGAATTCCCGCCGTAAAAATCCGTGAAATTGTCAATACGATTGGCGCGGGGGACGCCCTGTTTTCCGCATTCATTCACTTTTACAACCAATCTCATGACCCTTATACAGCCATCCGTAAAGCCATCGTGTTTGCTGCCTATAAAATTGGCACGGCGGGCGCGGCGGAAGGCTTTGTCAGCGAAGAAGTTTTAGAAACCCTCTATACACATTTTTGTTTCTAAATCGTTTTAGAGTGATAATTTCTCTATAAGAGAGTGAATAAGGATTTTACCAATGCGTAAGTTATTGGTGCTTTTGACGCTGCTCAGTTTTGTCCTGCCCACCGTTCAGGCAAGGCAGGATGAACCCGTTCTTTACGTTGCCCTCATCTGGCATCAGCACCAGCCCGTCTACTTTAAAGACCCGGAAACGAATGTATATATCCGTCCCTGGGTGCGTGTTCATGCGACCAAAGACTATCTTGATATGGCCGCGATGCTGCAAAACTATCCAGACATCAAAGCCACGTTTAACATCACCCCCAGCCTGATTCGCCAGTTGGATGACCTTTCCAGTGGCACGAAAGATTTGTACCAGGTCATGGCGGAAATTCCCGCCGACCAGTTGAGCGATTCCGATAAGCAGTTTATTGCAGAACGTTTTTTTGATACCAACCAGCGTATTATCGCCCGTTTCCCCCGGTATCAGGAATTAGCGAACCAGCGTGCCGAAATGGGGGTAGAAGGCGCAGTCGCCGCCTGGACAGCCGATGATTTCCGCGACCTGCAAATTTTATTTAACCTGGCGTGGACAGACCCCGACTGGCTGGCACAGGAGCCGTTTTTAAGCCTGGTGCAAAAAGAACGGGGTTACAGCGAAGAAGATAAAACCGTTCTTTTTGCCGAACATCTGCGGATTGTGCAGGAAGTCATTCCCTTCCATGCTGAAATGCAGCGAAGTGGGCAAATTGAAGTCACGATGACGCCCTTTGCACATCCGATTTTGCCCCTGCTGGTCGATAGCAGTGTAGCGGCGGTGGGGATGCCGGACGAAGCGTTGCCGGAGCGTTTTACCTATGGGCAGGATGCGGTGGCTCAGGTTGAACTGGGAGTCCAGCTTTACGAAGAACATTTTGGCGTTCGTCCGCGTGGTATGTGGCCTGCCGAAGGGTCGGTGTCGCCGGGCGTCATCCAGATGATTGCCAATCAGGATATTCAATGGATTGCTACCGACGAAGAAATTCTTGCCCGCAGCCTGGAAGGATTTGAAGGGTTTACCCGCAACAGTCAGGATACTGTGCAGCAGGCCGAAGTGATGTATCAGCCCTATCTGGCAACGGGCGGGCGCGGCGGTCAGGTCGCTATGTTTTTCCGGGACCACCTGATTTCGGATAAAGTCGGTTTTGAATATTCAGGTATGTCCGGTCAGGAAGCTGCCGATGACTTTTTACAGCGCCTTGAAAATATTCGCCAGCGTCTGATAGAAGAAGGTGCGGAAGGCCCGCATGTTGTGACGGTGCTGCTGGACGGCGAAAATGCGTGGGAATATTACGAAAATGACGGCAAGGAATTTTTAAATGGCATGTACCAGGGGTTATCCGAGTCGGAAACGCTGGTCACAGTCACCCCTTCCGAATATCTGGCAATGACCGGAACGCCGCAAGAACTCGATGAACTCTGGCCGGGTTCATGGATTAACCCCACCTTTAATACCTGGATTGGTGAAGAAGAGGAAAATCTGGCATGGACGTATCTGCTGCAAATGCGTCAGGATGTGCAGGAAGCCGCCCCAACTTTAGATGAAGAAACCCTTGCTCAGGTGATGGAACTGGTTTATATCGCGGAGGGGTCGGATTGGTTCTGGTGGTATGGCGCTGACCAGAATTCCGGTCTGGATGCTTCCTTTGATGAGCAGTTCCGCCTCTATCTGGAACAAATTTATCTGCTGATGGGACAGGAAGTGCCTAATTTTGTCTCTGTTCCGATTATCCCGCAGGCGGCACAGGAACCTACACAGCCCTTCCTTGCCAATTTCACCCCAACGATTAACGGTACAGCCGCCGAAAATGAATGGAAAGACGCGGGTTATTACGATTTGGGCGATGGCGGCGGCCTGTACTTTGGATTTGACGATACCCATCTGTACCTGCGAATGGATGAAATCACAGGCGATACCGTCAGCTTTTATCTGCGCGGTCCCGATTCAGGGGATGCCAATGCTTATCCCCACGATGGCGAAACCCTGATAGGGTTTGGGGCGAAACGGCTTATCGAAGTGACAGGGGTAAACAGCGATTCGCCTGTGGTTACAGTGTATACATCAGATGGTAAAGGCGGCTGGGAAGCCCAGGATACCGTAATAGATACTGTAGCGGCGGCTGACGGTACGCTGGAGTTAGCCGCCCCGTTGGAAGTCGTTTCTCCGGCAGCCCGAAGCGGCGACACGTTAAATCTGCGGGTGTTTGTGGATAACCAGACGATTTATCCGGCGGGCGGTCCGGTGTTAGCGACTCTGCCCGACCAGGCCGTGCCAAATGTGGTTTTGCAGGTCGAAGACCCCGCCGAAGATGATTTTGGCCCCGGCACGTATACTTATCCTACGGATGCTGTATTCCGGGCGGGCGCGTATGATATTACTCAGTTCACCGTTGGGTCGGATGAGGAGGATGTGATTTTCCAGGTGAATCTCCGGGGGCCGCTGGTGAATGATTGGGGTGCTCCCAACGGCATGGGGATTCTAACGCTGGATATTTATATTGATGTAGACGGCGCAGATAATGGAGCGCGGCTTCTGCTGCCCGGACGCAACGCGGCACTTACCCCTGATCATGCGTGGGATTATGCGATTTTTGCGGAAGGCTGGACACCCGATATTTACGTACCCACCGATGAAGGGCCAGTAGTGGCAGAAAACAGCAGCCTTACCATTCTGTCCAATCCGGGGCAGCGACGGGTAACGATTCGTGTGCCGCGCAGTATTATTTCCGGCGATCCGGCAGACTGGGCTTTTGCGGTGACAGCAGCCAGCCAGGAAGGATTTCCGGCGGCAGGGGTGCTGCGAATCCGGGATGTCGAATCGCAGGCGTCACAGTGGCGTTTGGGCGGCGGCACGGGCGCGATTAACCAGACTCGTCTGGTAGACATCCTGTGGCCTGCCGAAAATACCCCTGCCCAGGCCGATTTGCTTGGCACATACCCGCAAGTGGAAGGGCCGTTGGATGCCTTGCAGCCAGATGATTTTCCACAGGTACCCATGATAACTGCACCTTAAAATGAGAAACGAGGCTGCGGCCTCGTTTTTGCTTAAATCACGTACAATAAGAGTACAATCCAGCGTGGGGTTTTTTAAAATGCAGCGCCTTCTAAGAGCCATCTTTGACCTGACTCCCTATGACAGCCCAATAGAACGCAGCCGCGCCCGCGTGATATACCTCATTACGGCAGTTCTGACCGTAGGATATAGTTTTTACACGCTGATAGAAGTACCGCCGGAGAACACCAGCCTGCTGCAAAGAACCCTGGAGAATCCGACCTACATGCTGCTCATAGGGATTTTTTACGGGATGGCCTTTGCAGGGATTGTTTTCACCCGGCGGGGCAAACTTTTTGAGGGTGGGCTGGCGCTGGTGGTCATGTGGTACGTCAGCACGATTCTGGCGTCGGCGGTGGCTCAGGGGGTGCGTTCTCCGGTAGATGGATTTGCTTTTATTGCGTTTGTCCTGCTGACCGGACTGCTGCTCAGCGAACGCAGTTTGCTGCTGGTGATTCCTCTGGCAATTTTTACCCTGGCCGCAGGAATTATTGCCCGTAAATCTAATACAGCCGTTGACCGCTACGATTTTATAGTGATGAGCTTACAAATTCTGGTGGCGGGCGCGGCGACGTATCTCTTTTTGCATTATGCCCGTCTGCACCGGGACGAAGGCTCATCAGAAGCCATAAAAAGCCGTTTTAAACTGGCACAGTTAACGACTCAGGTCAGCCAGCAGATTTCCCGCCGCATGTCCTTTTCGGAAGTGCTTACAGAAGCCGTAGAACAGATTCGCCAGCAGTACCCCACTATTTACCATGTGCAAATTTTTTTGACTCGTCCCAACGGAAATGCTGAACTAGTTGCCAGCACGGGCGAAGTGGGGCGGCAGTTGGTTCAGAGGCAGCATACCCTGAAAATCGGCGAACGGAGTGTCGTAGGGCAGGCCGCCGCCCAGGGAAAACCAATTTTTGCCTGGGCTAACGCTCCTGATACCGTCCACCGCCCCAATGAACTGCTGCCCGATACCCAGTCCGAGGCGGCCTTTCCGCTTCACATTGGCGAAACCGTGATCGGCGTGCTGGATTTGCAGAGCAAAAAACAGGATGCCTTTCAGCCCATTTACACGCCTATTTTTCAATCGCTGGCCGACAGCCTTGCTATTGCTATTGAAAACGCCCGCTTTTACGAACAGGAGCAGAAACGGCGTAAAATTGCGGCAGCGCTGGTAGAAATCGCGCAAAGTATCAATTCTTCTCTGGAAGTGGAGGATATTTTAAAAATTGCTCTCAAGCGGGCGGGTGAAGTCATTGTGTATGACACCGCTTCTATCTGGCTGCGCGAAGGGCAAACCCTCACGCTGGTTGCCAGCAGTGGGTTTACCCACAATGAAAAACTCAAGGGGATGACCGTAAGCGGCGAAAATCCCAACCTGGGGTTTCTGGTACTGCAATCCCAAAAAACCCGTATTGTCTCAGATGTGCAGCAGAGTCCCGAATGGAAAATCGGTATGGGAGATTTTGAAGGGGGTGATTTAACCCGAAGTTGGATGGGTGCGCCGCTGATTGTACGGGGAAAAAGCCTGGGGCTGCTGGCTTTTGATAAACGGGAAGTAGTGGATTTTTACAGCGAAGAAGATGGCACGAACGCGCAGCTTTTTGCAGAACAAATTGCAACGGCGGTATATAACGCGCAGCTTTACCAGCAGACTCTAGCCTATGCCCAAAAAATGGAACAGGCACGCCACGCCGCCGAAGCTGCCAGCCGCGCCAAAAGCACCTTTCTGGCGAACATGAGTCACGAACTCCGCACCCCATTAAACGCGATTATCGGATATACCAATTTGCTGCTTTCCGGTATTTACGGCGAAGTCAACGAAAAACAGCAGGATCGCCTTTCCCGCGTGATGAGTAGTGGACAGCATTTGCTGGGCATCATCAGCGACGTGCTTGACCTGAGCAAAATTGAAGCGGGCAAAATGGAAGTGTATCTGGAAAACTTTCCCGTGAATGACATGCTTGACACGATACTCGAATCAGTGACTCTGCTGGCGGAAAAAAATAATAATAAGCTGAATCTCCACATCTCGCCGGAACTTGGCATGATGTATTCCGATGTGGTCAAACTACGTCAAATCCTGTTTAATCTGCTCAGTAATGCGGCGAAATTCACCCAGAATGGCACAATCACTTTTAAAGCCTACGCCGATGACAGCGATATTTTGCGATTTGAGGTGAAAGATACCGGAATCGGGATGAAACCGGAGCAGTTGGATAAAATTTTTGAGGAATTTTCTCAGGCGGATTCCTCCACCACCCGCGAATTTGGCGGCACGGGATTGGGGCTGGCGATTACCCGCCGCTTTTGCTGGATATTGGGCGGGGATATAACTGTAGAAAGTGAATATGGGGTTGGCTCAACCTTTCGGGTTCATCTGCCGCGTCAGGTGGCTGCCAGCAAAGTGACTCAGGTTGAACCTACCGCGCTGGTCAGCGAAATGCCGCTGCCGCCGCGCCTCAGCACCGTTTTAACCATTGATGACGACCCCACCGTTGGCGATTTGCTCAAAGATTATCTGGAAAAAGATGGCTTTCATGTGGTCGTGGCAACCAACGGCGTACAGGGTTTGCAGCTTGCGCGGGAAGTTCGCCCCGCCCTGATTACCATTGATGTTATGATGCCGGAAATGGACGGATGGGAAGTTTTGAATGTATTAAAATCTGACCGTGAACTGGCACATATTCCCGTGATTATGCTCACCATTGTGGATGACAAAAATAAAGGTTATGCGTTAGGAGCGTCGGATTACATCACCAAGCCGATTGACTGGCAGCAGTTAACCAATATTCTCAACAAATATAGCTGCGAAAATCCGCCCTGCCCTGTGCTGGTCGTGGAAGATGATGCCTCTACCCGCCAGCTTTTGCGAGATGGGCTGGAAGCGGACGGCTGGACGGTGGAGGAAGCGGCCAATGGACGTATCGGGCTGGAACAGGTACAAAAAAACCGCCCTGTTCTGATTTTGCTGGATTTGATGATGCCGGAAATGGATGGCTTTACTTTCCTGCAAAAACTGAGGGAAAATAAGCAGTGGATGGATATTCCGGTGGTCGTCATCACAGCGATGGAGCTTTCACCCGAAGATCGGGAAAAACTCAAAGGCTCAGTCTATAAAGTGTTACAAAAGGGCGCGTATCAGCGTGACGAACTGCTGCGAGAAGTACGCCAGCAGGTGAATATTCGTATTCGGCATCAATTAAAAGCGAGTCAGTCATGACGGTGTTTCAAATTCCCTATCATAAAACGTTTATTCCCCTTGACCTGCCGCACGCCGATTTAATTGCGCCACAGCCGATGGAAGCCGCCCCCGACCCGCAGCAGGTGATTGAAGGAGCTTTGGACTCTCCCGAAGGGAACGTTTCTCTGGAACACTTTCAGGGCATTTCCTCCGCCGCCATTGCCGTGAACGACAAAACGCGCCCCGTTCCCCATGCCGACCTCCTGCCGCCTTTACTTTTTCGGTTGGAAAAATTGGGACTCGCGCCGGAAAACATCCTTCTGGTGATTGCTACCGGAACACACCCCCCCATGACACCGGATGAATTTCCAAAAATTCTGTCCCCTGACATCATCGCCCGTTATCCCGTCATTTCTCATGATGCGGAAAATCTGGCGACTCTGGTCTATCTGGGAGATACCCCACGCGGCACACCCGTTCATGTCAACCGCCAGTACATGCAGGCGGACTTAAAAATTGTGGTGGGCAATATCGAGCCGCACCAGTTTATGGGATTTTCTGGTGGGGTGAAAAGTGCGGCGGTGGGGCTAACAGGCAAAAAAACGATTAATCACAACCACGCCATGATGACCGACCCCAACGCCAGACTGGGTGAATATGACTGCAATCCAGCACGGCAGGATGTGGAGGATATAGGGTCGATGATCGGAATTCATTTTGCGCTCAACGCCATTTTGAATCACCGAAAGCAAATTGTAAAAGTAGTGGCGGGCAGCCCGCGTGCCGTGATGTTGGCCGGAATTCCTCTGGTGCGTTCGTTGTACCAGGTAGAGGTGGCCGAACCGTATGATATTGTGATTGCTTCTCCCGGGGGCAGCCCCAAAGACATTAATTTGTACCAGGCGCAAAAAGCGCTGGCACACGCGGCGCTCATTACCCGTTCCGGCGGACGGGTGATTCTAGTAGCGGCCTGTCCGGAAGGGACGGGCAGCCAATCCTACGAACAGTGGATGACCGGACTCGAGAGTTATGACGCTGTTTTTACCCGATTCGCGGCGGAAGGATTCCGGGTTGGGCCGCACAAAGCCTATCAAATTGCGCGGGATGCCGCCCGAGTCCGTACCTTTTTGCTTTCTGAAATGCCAGATGAACTTGTAAAACGTCTTTTGCTTGAACCGATTCATCGTATCGAACAGGCACTGGTTGCCGACGCGCGGGTTGCCATCATGCCTCTGGCAAATGCCACTGTGCCGTTGTTGGCTGAGCCTACGACTATCGAAGGGGGAACATGAATCTTTTAGCGGGGGGAGAACCCATTTTTTTTCGTGGAAACAGCACAGGCTGTCTTTGTCTGCATGGATTTATGGCCGCCCCGACTCAAATGCGCTGGTTAGGGGCGCATCTGGCAGAACAGGGTTATACGGTCTACTGTCCCCGATTGGCAGGTCATGGCCTTGACCCCAAACTTATTACCCATCTGCGCTGGGAAGATTATTATGCCAGCGTGGTAGACGGTTATCACCTGCTGCGCCAGCAGTGTGAGCGAATTTTTGTGTTTGGGCTGTCGATGGGCGGCACGCTGGGGCTGCTACTGGCTTCTCATCTGCCTGTGGATGGTGTAGGGGCGCTGGCTGCTCCGATACAATTTGACAGTCGGGGCATGAAATATGCTCACTGTCTGCGTTATCTCAGAGCCTATAATCTTTATCCCACCCTGCCCCTGCTGAACGAAAAAATCAAAGTGGAGCAGACTCGGCGCGGGGAATCTGTGACCGGACAGGTGCGTTATGAAGCCTGGTCAATAGCAGCTATCGGCCAGTTGTACAAACTGGCGCAGGAAACCTATCAGCGTCTGCCACAGGTAAATGTGCCTCTGCTGCTGGTGTATACGGAAAAAGATGACGTGGTTTCCCTCAATAACTGTGACCTAATTGCGAGTCGGGTTGCCAGCCAATGTATTCAAAAACACATCCTCAAACAAAGCGGTCATATCCTCACCCAGGATGATGAACGTGAAATCGTCTTTCGGCTGGCGGCGGAGTTCATCCGACAAAATTCACCTGATTAGATTTTGAACAAACCCTCCTGCTGCTGCGTATGTAGAAGCATAAGGAGGACAAACGGTGTTAGATGCCCAACTGATTGAAGTGGCAAAAGCGGCACAGCAGGGCGATATAGACGCTTTTGAACAATTGCAACTTCATTTTGAAGGGCAGATAAAACGATTTGTCCGTCGGCTCATCGGTATCAGCGATTTAGTGGATGATGTGGTGCAGGAAGTGTTTATTGCCCTGTACTACAACCTGCACCGCATCAATCCCATTGAGCAAATCCGAGCCTATTTGTTTCGTATTGCCCGCAATCGGTGTTTTGATGAACTGCGCCGCAGCCGTCCCACCGTTTCTTTGGACGATGAACCTATCCAACTCTGGGTATCGTATACCAGCAGCAGCAATCACTACGAGTCCCAACCGGAAGAAGTCGCTCACTGGCTGCTGCTGCATCTGGAAGTTCAGGAAGCCATCGACAAACTGCCCGAACTTCAGCGTGATGCCCTGATTCTGTACTCTGAGGGCGGGCTGGCTTACGCGGAAATTGCTGAAGTCATGGAATGTAGCATTGGCACGGTGAAATCCCGCCTGTTTCATGCCAAGCAGAATCTTCGTCATTTGATACGACCGGAAACACTGGAAATGCTGGAAAGAGATTTGTAGGGGAGAAAGCAGTCATGTTTAATCATCACTATGATCGAGAGTTAGAACTGAGAGAGCAGCAGCGTCAGGAATGGATTTTACAGTCCGAACGCCTGCGCCAGCTTGAGGCAGACCGTCCGGTGCAAAAATCACGGGTAGATACGGCGCTGGAAAAAGTGGGCGACTGGCTAATTCTAAGTGGTACTTATCTGAAAGAACGTCAAGGAGAACAATATGGACGAGCAGACCTTTAACGAACTCAATAAACTGACTCTGGCAATTAAAGCCCTGTCGAAATCGGTTGAACGTGCCTTAATGACCAGCACCTACGAAGGCACAGCCGCCATGATGGTCAAAAACTATCGCAGTTTGCAGGCCAGAGCCGCCCAACTTTTGCCGGACGATTATTTTGTCACCGATACGCTGGTGCTGGATATTGCGCCAGACGCCAGCGAAAAAGAAACAGTCGCACAGGTACAGTTGGCGGTGCAGCAGTTAAGCGCCTACCTGGAAGGCCAACTGCGCGGCTACCGGGGCAATTTTGTCAGCGTGGGCGATGATTTTCGTTCCCTGGGGCGCGACTTGCAGGAGCAAATTATCAACGTCACCAAGTATGCTCTGCGGCGGGCGCTGACCAACATTGACATCGGGGTGAATGAAGAATTTGAGTCGGATTTTGAATCGGATTTTGGCGAAAAACCCAAAACGGGCAAAAAACGCATCAAAATCCAGATTGAAAAACGGGATAAATCGGACGACGACGAACCAGAAATTTTATAAGCAGGGGCGGGGCTGCCCGTCCCTCTTTTTCTTCTTTCCAAAAGTTAGCTACACTCTAGGCCGACTTTTGAAAGAACGACCATGCGTATCACTAACCCTACCCCCTTTCGCCTGACTCAAACCGCGCCTTTCATTCAGCTAACGGGTCAAAGGAATGAACGTTTTACCCTTCAGGTGCTGGAACACGACCTCATCCGAGTCCAGCATTGGCCGGATGGCAGCCCCCGCCTCACCCGCACCTGGATGGTAGGGGATGCTCCGCGAGAAGGCCGCCCCCGCCAGGATTTATCTCCTTTTTCCCTGCCCGCTTATCAGCTGATCTCCGATGAAAATCACCTTCAACTGATTACCGACAACCTCCAACTGACAACTTCTTTTGACAACATGGCGCTGCGCTGGCTGGATTCCGAAGGGCGTGAATTTGCCGCCGACCTGCTGACCCGTCCTTACCCGTATGATAAAGCAGGCAGAGCCGTCTTTCATTACATGCAGCAGCGACCCGATGAATATTATTACGGGTTTGGGGAACGCTCCGGCAGTCTGGTGAAAAATGGGCGTCGAATGCGAATGATGAATGTGGATGCGATGGCCTATAACGCGGCCAGCAGCGACCCCCTGTATAAACATTACCCGTTTTACATCACTTATATTCCCGACCTGAAAACCGCTTACGGGCTGTTCTATGACAATTTTTCAATCGTCACCTTTGATTTAGGCAGCGAAATTGATGCGTTTCACGGTTACTATCGCTACTATCAGGCCGAAGATGGGGACATGGATTATTACCTGATATACGGCCCGTCGATTCCTGAAGTCATCCAAAAATTTCTCCGGCTGACAGGAAATATGCACCTGCCGCCGCGCTGGTCACTGGGCTATCTGGCCTCCACCATGAGTTACACCGAAGCGCCGGATGCTCAGGCACAGCTTGAGCAGTTTATAACCCTGTGTGAACAGCATGACATCCCCTGTGATATGTTCCACCTATCCTCCGGTTACACCACTGACGAACGGGGAGTCCGTTACGTATTCACCTGGAATCAAAACAAAATCCCTGACCCGCAGCAGATGACCGAAAAATTTCACCAGGCGGGGATTCATCTGGCAGCAAATGTGAAACCTTATTTTTTGCAGCCCCACCCGCTTTATCCCGAACTTCAGGCGATGAAAGGCTTTATCCAGTCCGCCGACTCAGATGAGCCGGAAATGGGGCGATTCTGGAGTGGGGGCGCATTTGAAAGTGGGTTAGGGGGATATGTGGATTTTACCAATCCGGCGGCCTATGACTGGTGGCAGCAGCAGCTTGAACACCAGCTTTTGGAGTATGGTATTGATGGCATCTGGAATGATAACAATGAATTTCAAATCTGGGATGACGCGGCACGCGGGTATGGATTTGGTGAAGAACTCCCGATTGGCCTGAGCCGCCCCATCCAAACGCTGTTGATGGTCAGAGCCGCCTATGAAATTCAGAAAAAACACAACCCCGATCTTCGCCCCTTTGTCCTGACCCGTTCTGGCGCTCCGACGATTCAGCGTTACGCGCAAAGTTGGTCGGGCGATAACCATACCAGTTGGGAAACGCTCCGCTACAACATTCCGATGGGATTGGGCATGAGTCTGTCGGGATTTTTTAATACGGGGCATGATGTTGGTGGGTTTGCGGGGCCAAAACCCTCGCCGGAATTGTTCATTCGCTGGCTGCAAAATGGCATTTTTCATCCCCGATTTACGATTCATTCGTGGAATGAAGATAGAAGCGTGAATGAACCCTGGATGTATCCTGAGATTTTGCCTCTGGTACGGGAAATTATCCAATTCCGCTATCGGCTGATTCCGTATCTGTATACCCTGTTTTTTGAGGCTGCCCGCAGCGCTGTTCCGATTATTCGTCCTCTGGTGTATGCCTTTCCCGATGACCCGCGCTGCCAGACCGAATCCTTTGATTTTATGCTGGGGGATAATTTGCTGGTGGCTTCCGTGTTGGAGGAGGGCGCACTTACCCGCGACGTGTACCTGCCCAAAGGCACAGACTGGTGTGATTTCCATACGGGGACATGGTACAAAGGCGGTCAGACCATTACGGTCAATGCGCCTCTGGAAAGAATCCCACTCTTTGTCCCCTCTGGCGGCCTGATTCCGATGGGCAAAGTTATGCGCCATGTGGGGGAACAGCCCGATGATTACCGGGAGGTGCTGCTGTTCCCCGGAACAGGACGGGGCGAATTTACCCTGATTGAAGATGACGGACTGAGTGTGAACAGCCTCTATACGGAAGTGTATATGAAAATTTTTGGCGGCAAACAGGAGATTACGCTGGATATTCAGGTGAACGGAAATTATGCCCTGCCCTACAAGCAGCTTGTTTTTGTGCTGCCTCCCAATGAACGCCGTCCTCTGAAAAGCCCACATTTACTTTCGACAGGGATTGATGTTCACGGGCGGCAGGTAGCCTTGTGCCGGGGGTGGCGATAGAAAAAATAAGGGTATAAAAGCTTGTGCGAAGTGTCAAAGTGAAAGCTGGCAAGACGCCCCATGGCACTAAACTGGGGAACTTATCAATTATAATGAAAGAAAAGCAATAAATGCGCTCCGAATGGAACAAGCGTTCA
>CAZKZS010000131.1:0-12382 GCA_964557285.1 uncultured Anaerolineae bacterium
GGATTCGGCAGGATAAGGTCGTAACGGTCAGCGCACCGCCCGCCGCCGCGCCGGAAATTGTCTTTTTTGCGGGGTCGCCGGAAGTGATGGATGCAGGCGGGAGCATTAACCTGAATTGGGAAGTGAAAGGCGCTGACCATATCACGCTCTTTCCGTGGAATGCGCCGCGCCGCCCACCCTCATGGGTTGGGGGGGTGAATGTGAGTTCAGTCGGCCCTTATATGATGCATATTCCGCCCGATTATCGGGAAACCAGCCTCGGGTTTACGCTAATGGCAAGCTCCAATGCGGGGCAAACCGTCGAACGGGATTTTATCGTGCAAATTCGGCCTGTTCCGCTTCAGCTATACACGGTGCTGGTCAGCGTGACAGAAGCCAAACCCGGCGATACCATCACGATTACCTGGGAAAGTTCCGGCGCAACCTTTGTGCGGATTTCCGATGCCAATGTCAGCCCGACGCCGCAAATTATCGCCGATAACCTGCCCGCTTCAGGCAGCCATCCGGTCACGATTCCCGCCCATTACACCGGACAAGTCACCTATATTGTCAGCGCGTGGGACAGCACAGGAATCAATCCGTCGATTCAATCCGTAACCGTGATTTTGAAGTAGTTTCATCATACCTTCACGGTTGCTCTGTAGAATCATGGTGTTCAGGAGTCATGACGATGTTTGATTATGATAAAAATGCTTCTTTTAATATGCGGATTATTGGAACGCGGCAGGAAGAAGGCTATCACAAAACGCTGCTGGTATATGAACCTGTGGCAGGGGTGCGGCGGGTAGGGGAACTATTCATGCCCGATGGGGAAGGGCCTTTTCCGGCGATTCTGTATGTTCACTGGTATGAGCCGCCACACCCGACCTCCAATCGTTCGCAGTTTGTGGAAGAAGCGAAACAGATAGCGCAAAAGGGGGTGGTCTCCCTGCTGATTGAAACCCTGTGGTCAGATTACGATTTTTTCCTCAAACGCACGCAGTTGGACGACGAAGCCAATTCGATTCAGGCGGTGATTGAGATTCGGCGGGCCATGGATTTGCTGCTGTCTCAGCCGCAAGTGGATGCACGGCGGTTTTGTTATGTGGGGCATGACTTCGGCGCGATGTATGGGGCGCTGGCGGGCAGCCACGACCCGCGTCCAACGGCCTATGTGCTGATGGCAGGCACGCCGCGTTTTTCCGATTGGTATCTGTACGCGCCTAAACTGGAAGGGGAAGCGCGAGAAAATTTTATCCGCCAGATGGACAAATTTGACCCGATTCATGCGGTCGGCAACCTGTCACCAATTTATTTTCAGTTTGGGAACGACGATTTTCATGTCCCCGTGGAACGCGCCCGTGAATTTTTTGAGGCGGCCTGTGAACCCAAAAAAATAAGCTGGTACGAGTGCGGGCATAGCCTGAATGAGGCCGCCGCACAGGATCGTCGGGCGTGGGTGGCGGAACACCTGCGGCTGGAGTAAAAAATTCTGCTATGATAAAAATATGGCAATCCGGTCACGTGTGAATCAGTATCGGGGGATTAACGCGCATTTTCAAAGCTACGCGCAGCACGAGCGTGATGGCTGGGTTGCCTTTCACAATACACACATTACCCACCTTTGCGAAGCCATTGACCTGCTGCTGCCGCCGGGATATGAGGTCGTGCCAGAACGGTCACTCCAAATCCGTACCGTTGACCCACATACGGGGCAGCTTTCGACCCGCAAACCTGAGCCGGACGTGACCATTTGGGATACTGACCTGGCTGCACAACGAACAAAATCCAGTTTTTCCGCACAGGTCGCCGTGCCGGTTGCCACGAAACCCGTCATAGCGACGCTGATGCCCGATGAGGAAACCCGTTTAAAGGCCGTCGTGATTAAGGAACTGCTGCCTACCGGAGAAGCCGTTCCTGTGACGCGCATTGAATTGTTATCTCCTACTAACAAGGTTGGAGAGGATAGAGGGAGATATTTAGCGAAACGGGAAGCCGCCCTGGAAGCCGGACTGGTGCTGGTGGAGGTAGATTATATTCATGAAATCGACTCACCGATTCCGCAGACGCCAGGATATGCCAGCCGCGACCCGGGCGCGTATCCGTACACGATTCTTGTCAGCGACCCGCGCCCTTCCCTTGAAGAAGGCCAGACCCGCGTTTATGGTTTCTACGTCGATGAGGCCATGCCGCCCATTGAAATTCCACTGACGGGGCAGGAAAACATCGTCTTAAATTTTGCCCGGGTGTATGACCGTACTTTCAGCAGCTTAAGCACTTTTTCTAATCGGGCGGATTATGCCAAAGAACCCATTCATTTTCAGAGTTATGCCCCTGAGGATCAGCAGCGTATCTGGGCGCGGATGCTAGCGGTTATGGATGCGGAACGTGCCGGACTTGACCTGGAGAATGCTCCTTTTCCTGTTTCAGAGGACGAACCCGTTTTTACCCTGCTCAGGCAGGAACACCCCGTTCAGGTCTGTATGTTGGTGGATGAGTCCACGCTGGAAGCCTGCTGGCTGGTGGTGCGCGAAGGATACAATCTCCTGCTGTTTTCACGCACCCAATCCGAAATTCTAATGACAGGAGAAGAATCAGTGATTTTATCTCTGTATCAGACTCTGAAAGACACCTTTGAAACTGAAGGGGCGGCGTCTTTCAGAGAAAAATTGAAACGGTGACTAGGCTTCGGGCAGCGCCGCACAGTTGCCGTTGGTGCTGGTATCCGTGGTACGAACCCAGCCGTAATTGCTAAAGGCCGCCACGTAAATTTTGTACCAGTCCGCACCCCGTTTCGCAACCGCATACATATGTTCGTTGACCGGAAAACGGCCAAAATAATCCCCGTCCGGCTGGGTATAGATAGTCACGGGTTCGCTGGAAATGTTCGTCACCTGACAGGCACGCACGGGCGCAACTTCTTCTATCGGAATCTGGTCGCAGCCCACTGTACCGACGGTCATCCCCTTGCCAACGACCCATCCCACGCTGTTAGGCACATCAAACCGGACTTTAATCCAGCCGCCCGTGCTAAACGCCAGCACTTCCATGGATGCGCCCATTGGGAAACGGGCAATAAATTCCCCCGTCACCAGACCCGGCTCGTTAAAAATGGCCGCATTTTCGCCGGAACTGTTGGTTACAAAACACGCATTTTGCGGCTGTGTAAAATTACTTATGCAGTCTGGTGTGCAGATGCACGGCTGATTGAGGGTAACGGGTCCATCTGAAATCCACAGGTTATCGACAGGGGTATCGGGGTAATCAATGCGATACCAGCCGTTGTTGTGCCAGTCCACTTTGACCCAGGAGGCTTGGTTCAGCACCCCAACGACCGCCGCAGACGTATCTGCGCTGGCACGAATATTGACCGTATAATCCCCTGTTGGCGATACCGAACAGGCCGGAAACGGTGCCGGTAAATTCACCAGATAGGCGCTGCTTGAATTGGAGGCCGTTGTGCGGGTTGGAGCAGGGGCAGCCGTAGTTATGGTAGCAGTCGGCGCGGCGGTGCTGCTGGCGGCTACCGTCACCGAAGGCGTGACATTCACGATGGGCGTCACTTGCGTCCGGGTTGCCGATTCTTCCTGATTGAGATTGCAGGCCAGCGCGGTCAGGACCAAAAGGGTAATTAAAAGCAGGATACGCATGGGAAGCTCTCCTCCACTGGTTTTTTCTTCTGGTTAGTCGGTAAAACCGTCTGATAAGTTCCAGGGTAGGAAAAACTTCCTCAAAAATCATGCGACTTTTAGCGGATTGACTGCCACTTTACAATGAAGGTACAGGTATCATTGCCCCATTTACGCGAAGGGGCGGATAGTAGGGGCAGGCACAAGCGAACACAGTGAGCGATGCCTGCCCTCAAAAGGGCGGGTATCGTCCCCGCCCCTACATTCCTCTGCCTATCCACCCCTGAAACATGCAGTGAGTGGGGCAAAAAGGCGAGTGCTTACCCCACTCGCCTTCGGTGTTTTTAATGCCGTTCGTTGGGACGATCCCGGCTGGTTTTTTTGGGCTTTTTCTTCGGTTTTTTAGATGACCCGCCTTCTTCATCGCTGCTGCTGATGCCAAACCGACGGGGACGGAACGCCTGTCGGAAGGGGAAACGGCGCTGGCCTACCCCGCCAGAAGTCCCAAACCGCTGGCTTGGACGCCTGCCGACAACTCTCGTATCAAAAGGGGAACGTAGGTGGGAAACGGTCTTCCCAACCTACGTTTGTCTCCTCTTTTTCAATGAACGCCAGAATGAAGTCGTCGAGGTCGCCCTTTTCCATCACTTCCTTGACCTGCACCGTTCGCAGGTTGGTTCGCATGTCCCGGATAAAACGTTCGCTCTGCTTTTCCAGGCTGTAGGTGCGGATAATGGTATGTTTTTCCTGCGGCGGTGCGTTACGGCGGCCTTCGTCAATATCAACGCGGATTTCGCGGTAATCACCAAGCCAATCTTCAACGTTTGTGCCGTCAGGGATGGCGAATACCTGCACGCGCACCATTTCATCTCCTACGCCGTCCCGTTCCAGCCGATGCACGCCGCGTTCGCCCTTCATAAAGCCGAACACATTGCTGCCTTCAAACAGCAGGGCAATTTCATCCATTGCTCCGGCATCATCAAAACGGCGCAGCAGGTCATTAAAATTGCCTGCCGTCAGCGCCTGAAAACTCTGACCGCCCGGCCCCTGTTTGTCCGGTGCAAGGACGTAAATTTCGCGGTCATATCCCTTACGTTCCGCCCACCGCAAATAAACCCGCGCCAGCCGACGCAGCCAGGTTTCTTTGGGGTCTGTCACCTTTTGTATCGGTGTCATGCCGATGGGTTGCAGCAGCAGCATCGCTTTGTTCCGGTGCGGCAGATGCGAAGTCATCATCTCGATGTCAAGATACGATGTGTCGCGGTAGAGTTCTTCGTAATCCTGTGCCAGGTCGGTATGATATTTTAAATCCCGTTCACGGTTGACCAGCACGGCAAAATCTTCCAGATATTCCGCCCGGTCGTACAACTGTTTCACCCGACGGGTCAGGCGGTCAAGGAAATAAAAACGGCTCATCTTGGTGCGAGCATCGTTGTTGTTATCCCAGAAGCCTGTGCTGTGGGTTTCAACCAGCAGTTCCGATTTTTCGTTCTGCATTTCTTTATAGGTTTCGCTTTCCAGCCAGTCGGCCAGTTTACGCCGCAGCATGGCGAAACCCTCCACTAACTGACCAGTGTCCATACGGACGCGCTGCACCTTATCCTGATTCAGGCCGGAAGTCAGCGCGATAGTGGTTTGCGAACCGGCTTCATCAATCGGCACATTTTTCAGGAACAGCCGTTCCGAGTCGCGGTCAACACCGACCCGCACCAGATTTGCCTCCTGCACGGAACGCTGTGCCAGTTCGCGGGCAAGCGGCGACACAATCAGCCGTTCGATTTCGCGCTTGAGGGGGCGAGCGCCAAACTGTGGGCTGTACCCTGTTCGCAATACCAGGTCAATGACCGAATCTTCAATTTCGACCAGCAGATTCCGGCGGGTAATGCCATCCCGCAGCAGCACATCACTGATTTCACGCGAAGCAATATTCCGCAGCGCGACCGGCGCAAGCTGCCCAAACACCACGACATGATCAATCCGGTTGACAAATTCCGGCCGGAAGAAGTTTTCCACCTGGGCGCGGTAGTGTTCTTCCAGCGCATCGCTAACTTCGGTAGACTGCTGGACACCATCACCACGTGTGAAGCCGTAATTGCTAAACGCCTTTGCCGACGCGCCAAGATTGCTCGTCATAATGATGATGCTGTTGTGGAAGTAGGCGGTTTTGCCGCCAGCATCGGTTAAACGGCCTTCGCCAAGCACCTGCAAAAAAATGTCAAAAATGCGCGGGTCGGCCTTTTCAAATTCATCCAGCAGCACCACCGAAAACGGCTGTTCGCGGACTTTTTTCGTGAGTTCGCCTTCTTTGCCAAACGCCCCAATCAGTTTGGCGATACCGTCCAAATCACGGTATTCAGACATGTCAAACCGAATCAGGCGATCTGCGTTGCCAAACAGATAGGTAGCGATGGTTTTTGCCATCTGGGTTTTGCCTACTCCCGTCGGCCCGATGAACAGCAGCGTTCCTAAGGGCTGGTTGGGGTCGTTCAGCCCCGCTTTGACGGTAGCAATCAGATTCACAACCGTGTTGACGGCGTTTTCCTGCCCCAGAATCCGTTCGGTGAAATATTTTTCCACTTCGTCTATATTGAGGCGAGCGCTGTCATTCACAATAAATTCGGGCATTCCGGTGGTGCGGGAAAAGGTGCTAATGACTGCCTGACGGTTCACGGCTGTGGAGGAGCGCCGCCGCAAAAATGAATACCGTTCAGAGGTTTGGCCTACGGTGTGTCCGCCGGAACGTTCGCGGGCGACTTCGGCGGCGGTTTCTTCCAGCAGACGAATCGACTTGCCGGGGAAGGCGCGGTAGGGTAAAAAACGTCGGGTGAGCTGCACAACCGCGTCATTGGCTTCCGGCAGAATCCGCAAATCCATTTCGCGCTCAAGGTCCCGGGCGACGTTGTTCAGTACGGCGGCGGTTTCTTCCTCATTCATGGTCGAAACTTCCAGCCGGCGGAACAGATTCATAAACCCGGGGCCAAGATTATCGCCCATCTGTACCCGGTCGGGCAGCCCTTCGCCCAGCATAATCACTTCGCCAGAAGCAAGATGCGGCCGGATAGCTAAGGCGACGTTGTGGTCACTTTTGGACCAGCGCCCAATTTCCAGCAGGCCGGGTAAATCTTCTACATACAGGATGTGCTGCTTTTTGCGGCATTCATCCATGATGTTGTTAATACGTTCTTCCCACGTACCGATGTACTGCGCCCCCGCGATAATCCGGTCAGGGCTGAGCATCCACACCTGACGATCCTGCAACGGTTCGGGGCAGTCGCCGCGCTGGATACGCCGCACCAATTCATGCACAATGGCGGTTTTGCCTGCTTCGCTCGGCCCCACCAGCAAAACGCTGTTGTTGCGGGGCGACATGAGGATTTGCATCAATTCCTCAACCTTTTCGTCGCGGCGGTAGGCTTTGCGGAAGCGGCCTTCGGCGGCCTGTGCGGTCATGTTGATGCCGATTTCTTTGAGCGCCCAGAAGTTTTCTTCTGCCCGCCCAAATAGACCGCCCGACTCGTTGTTGTTTTTGTTACGCTCTTTGACCTTTTTAACCGCCGCTTCAACTTCCAACAGTTCCAGCGCTTCGCTGCGGGTATACTGGTACGACTGAAGCTGTTCCAGGGTTGAACCGTCCAGCCAGGCGGAAATTTCAATCTGCGCCTGCTCTTGCAGTTCGTTGCGATCATACACATAAAAGGTGGGGCCGTTTTGCCCCAGGCGGGGAACTTGCACAAAAAATTGGCCGTCCTCCTGCGGCGTGACCAGCAGGCTGAAGCCCAGACGGACTTTTTCGCGGCGTTTGTTGCGCTTTTTGGGGTCAACGGGGCGGAGTTCCACCGTGACTTTATGCAGGTACAGGCGGCTGTCATACTCCAAACGATGCAGCGCCAGCGGACTCATGTCCTCAATGCGTTCTTTCAGCGCTTCGCTAATTTCTTCCCGGATTTCTTCCAGGTTGTTGCCGTAGGCCGTCATATCGTAGAACGGCAGCGGAGTGACGGTGTAAGTACGGTTAAAATGTTTTTGGACATACAGGTGAAATTGAAATTTCATGTTCGTCCCATCGCCGCTATTGGTTCTTCTAGCATCGTTGTTTTGGGTAAAACTGTGAACCCCGCAATTTTAGGGGGAATCTTCATTTTACACCTCAAAAGTCAGAACGCGCCATTTTATAGATAACGAATGAACTTTTTTGACCCCTCAACAGTAGTTGTCGGTTCAATCCCTTGTCTTATCTTATCATGTTGAGGGGTGACTGCTGTAGTGAATTAGTCCCATTTTTGGGGTTAGTATGGGCATTGAATCTGCACGGGCAAATATGCCATACTATTTGTGCAAAATGACAAAAAGGAAAGTAGAAGATGACCATCCCTCCCATTAAACATGTGGAACATGTTCACAGTCATATTGGGCTGGAAGCGGCAGGCATCAGCCATTATATCGGGCAGGTGTTCTGGAATTTGAATCCGGCGGAATGTTATGAACAGGCACTCCGCAACCGCGAAGCCATTTTGACTGTCGATGGGGCGCTCCGTGTGCGTACCGGACAGTACACAGGTCGCAGCCCGAAAGATAAATTTATTGTGGAAGAACCCACCGCCAAAGAGCATATCTGGTGGGGGAATGTTAACGTACCCATCTCAGAAGCCATTTTTGACCGCCTTCATCATAAACTTACTAATCATCTCAGCCAGCAGCAAAAAATTTACGTGTTAGATGCGTTTGTCGGGGCAGACCCGGAATACCGCCTGCCGATTCGCATTATCACGGAAGCCGCGTATCATGCCCTGTTTTCATGGAATATGTTTATCCGGGCCACTCCACAGGAGCAGGCGCGGCATGTTCCCGACTTTACGGTGATGGCTGCCCCGTCGCTGTTCGCCGACCCGGAATATGACGGGACACGCACGGGGACGTTTATCCTGGTTAACTTTGCTAAAAAGATGATTCTGATTGGCGGCACATTGTATTCCGGCGAAGTCAAAAAGGGACTGTTTTCAGTCATGAATTATCTGCTGCCGCAAAAAGGCGTTCTGCCGATGCATTGTTCAGCTAATGAGGATAAAGAGGGGAACGTGGCCGTATTTTTTGGCTTAAGCGGCACGGGCAAAACCACGCTCAGTGCCGATTCGTCGCGGACGCTGATTGGCGATGATGAACACGGGTGGAGTGACCGGGGGGTATTTAATTTTGAGGGCGGCTGTTACGCCAAAACCATCAACCTCAGCCCGGAAAAAGAACCCGAAATTTACGCCACCACCAAAATGTTCGGCACGATTCTGGAAAATGTTCCGGTCAACGAGTTCCGTGAACCTCTGTTTGACGATGATAGTTTTACCGAAAATACACGCTGCTCTTATCCCATCTTTTTTATCCCTAACGCCAGTAAAACGGGTTTGGGCGGGCATCCCAAACATGTGATTTTTCTGGCGGCAGATGCGTTTGGCGTGCTGCCTCCCATCAGCAAACTCTCGCCGGAACAGGCCATGTATCACTTTATTAGCGGGTATACGGCAAAACTGGCGGGGACAGAACGCGGCGTGACCGAACCGCAGGCCACCTTCAGCGCCTGTTTTGGAGCGCCATTTATGCCTCTGCATCCGACGGTGTATGCGGAAATGCTGGCGGAAAAAATCAAAAAACACGATGCCAAAGTCTGGCTCATCAACACCGGATGGACGGGCGGCCCCTATGGGGTGGGCAAACGCATTGACTTAAAACACACGCGCCGGATAGTTCATGCCGCGCTGGATGGTGAACTGGACAGCGCCGAATTTTATGAAGAACCGTTTTTTGGGCTGTGCATCCCCAAACACATTCACGGCGTACCGGAAGCCATTTTGAATCCGCGCAACACCTGGGAGGATGAGGACGCCTACGACGAAAAGGCGCGTCATCTGGCGAAGCTGTTTACGGAGAACTTCAAAAAATTTGCGGATAAAGCGTCGCCGGAACTGCTGGCGGCGGGGCCAAAAGCCTGAGTTTTTCCCCATCTCTGAATCAAAAAAGGCGGGGTCTAACCCGCCTTACTATTTTAATCTACTTTAATCTATTCCAAGAAGCTGTAAATCCAGTTAAATCTAATTGAGCGAGATTTTAACCTGCCTCTCATGTTTGTCAAAAACTGGTCGGTTTTTGGTACAAAGCCTCCACTTGCACCCCAGGGTTGTATGATGAAAATGAATAGTCGAAGGAGTCTTACAGAGATGAAACACGACTCTATTGTTGTCCGGGGCGCACGGGTTCATAACCTGAAAAACATCACCCTGGAAATTCCGCGCAGTCGGTTTGTGGTCGTGACCGGATTATCCGGTTCAGGAAAATCGACGCTGGCATTTGACATCCTGCATAAGGAGGGACAGCGGCAGTATTTAGAGTCGCTGGGGCTGGTCGATTATATGGGTAAACCGGACGTGGATTCCATCAGTGGGTTGTCGCCTTCCATCAGCGTCGACCAGCATTTAACCAACCGCAGCCCCCGTTCAACGGTCGGCACAGTGACAGAAGTGTATACCTATCTGCGGGTGCTGTTTGCGCGGGTTGGGGTACGTCCCTGCCCTCACTGCGGCATGGATATTCCTCCGGTTCATACGCTGGCGGACGAGTCGGATGATGAAATCAATGAAAGTTTTGCCTGCCCTCACTGCGGCGGGGCTGTTCCTCAGATTGGCATGGCCTACTTTTCCTTTAATAAACCTGCGGGTGCGTGTCCCACCTGTACGGGTATCGGCACGATTTATGATGCGGATTTGGAACAACTGATTGACCCGACTCGCAGTATCGCAGAGGGCGGGGTGATTCGCTGGGATCACTATGAAATCGCCCGTCATCAGGAAACGCTGAAAACTGCTGCCCGTTATTACGGTTTTGACTTTGACCCAACGATGCCCATCAGTAATTTAGGGCAGGTACAGCGCGACCTGCTGCTGTATGGGGTGCAAAGTGATTCCTTCCGCCGTCATTTTCCTGAAATTGAGCCGCCGGAAACCGTTTCCAGAGGCCGTTTTGAAGGGCTGATTACGAATCTGCTGCGCCGATACGAAGAAAACAGCCACAAAATCAACTACCGGGAGAAAATGGAACGGCTGCTCATTCAAAAAGACTGTCCCGACTGCGGGGGAACACGCTTAAAACCGGAAAGCCGTCGGGTGCGGGTGGCCGAACAAACCATCGTGGACGTTTCCCGCCTGCCACTGACTGAGTTAGCGGTGTGGGTTGAAGCCCTGCCAGACAGTCTCGATGAGTCTGAACTGATGATTTTAGATCCCATTCTCACGGATTTACGCGAACGGCTGCGGCGTCTCATGGATGTGGGAGTCGGGTATCTGAGTCTGGACAGGTCATCACCTACCCTTTCAGCAGGGGAAGCCCAGCGCTTGCGGCTGGCAGCCCTATTGGGGTCGGGGCTAACGGGGGTGCTGTATGTGCTGGATGAGCCAACCACCGGACTGCATCAACGTGATACGGAACGGCTGATTAAGGTCCTGCGTCAACTGCGCGACCTGGGGAATACGGTGCTAGTGGTGGAACACGATTTAGCGGTCATCGCTGCGGCTGATTACGTGATTGATATGGGGCCGGGCGCGGGCAAAAATGGCGGAAAAGTGGTGGCGGTAGGTTCTCCGGTGGAAATTACCCACTCTTTGACCGGAAAATATCTATCCGGCGAACTGACCATCCCCCTTTCGCCCCGGCGTTCCGGTAACGGCAAAAGCCTGACGGTTTATGGGGCGCGGGCGCACAATTTGAAAAATATCACGGTGCGGTTTCCGCTTGGGCTGCTGATTGCCGTGACAGGGGTATCAGGGTCGGGTAAGTCCTCCCTCATCTTTGATATTCTGGATCGTGCTGCCCGCAAACATTTTCACGGCGCGAGTCAGCTTCCCGACGCACACGATACCATTTCGGGCTGGCAGCATCTTCAGGAGGTGGTCACGATTGACCAGGCGGCCATCGGGCGCACGCCGCGTTCTAATGCTGCCACCTATACCGATGTTTTTACCCCGATTCGGCAGGTATACGCGGCCCTGCCTGAAGCAGGCAATTTGACGGCCAGTGAATTTTCGTTTAACGTCCCCGGCGGGCGCTGCGAACGGTGTCAGGGAGCAGGCGTGCTGTCCATCAATATGCACTTTTTGCCGGATGTAGAAGTGCGGTGTCCGGCGTGTCATGGCAAGCGCTTTAAACCGGAAGTGCTGGCCGTGAAATATCACGGGTACAGCGTGGCCGATATTCTGGAAATAACCATCGAAGAAGCGTATGAGGTGTTTAGAGAAGTTCCCTCCGTTGCGGACCGCTTAGCCCTGATGGTAAACGTTGGTTTGGGGTATTTGCCGCTGGGTCAGCCCGGCACGACTCTTTCAGGGGGAGAAGCACAGCGTATCAAACTGGCGAAGGAGCTGGCACGCCGCAGCACCGGACGCACCCTTTATCTGCTGGATGAGCCAACGACGGGACTGCACCCGGACGACGTGGGGCGGCTGCTGAGGGTGCTTCAGCGTCTGGTGGATACCGGAAATACGGTGATCGTGGTCGAACATCATCTCGACATCATTCGTGCCGCCGACTGGATTCTTGATCTCGGCCCGGAAGGGGGTGAAAACGGTGGGCAACTTGTGGCACAGGGAACGCCAGAGGACATCGCCTTGTGTGAAGAGTCCCGCACCGGACAGTTTTTGCGGCTGGTCACGGTCTAGGTGTGGGGGCAGGTTTTCCTTTTCCCTCACCCTGCCTTCGGCATCCCTCTCCCACTGCTGCGCGGGGAGAGGGACTTC
>CAZKZS010000132.1:0-12340 GCA_964557285.1 uncultured Anaerolineae bacterium
GATTATCTATACCCATGATGCCAATGATGTCGTGGGATGGGCATGGCTGTTCCCGCCCTACCACTGGCATTTTAGTGGGCGGGCGGTGGAATTAACCCGGGTTACGGCGCTGGATGGTGTCTGCTTACGCGATAAATGTGAAAAAGACCCGCTTCTGGGATACGAGTTTTTAAAACGGTTTTCGCATAAAGTGGTTTATTCGCTGGATGAAACCCGCCTGCAACTCCTTGACCTGTACGGGGTTCAACCGACCAGCATCCATCGGTGATTTTTTGCATGAGGATTGCTCTTAGAGGGCAATCCTCATATCATTTATGCTTTTTGCTCCCACAACTGGCGGGTGATTTGAATGTGGCCGAGATGCAGCGCGGTGTGTTCCAGCGCGTGCAGCAGCGCCCAGCTTACGGTACACATTCGGTCAGTCAGGGGGGCAAACCTTTCCTGCCCTAAATCTACTACTCGCATGTTTTCAAGTACCTGACGGGCATAAGTTTCGTTGTTCTGTAAACGCTGTTGCAGGGCGGCAGCGTCTAGCCCTTTGACCTCAAATTCGGCGCTTCGGTTGCGGTTGGATGAATCCTGTGCGGCCACATCCCCAATCCAGTAGCGTTCTGCTCCGGTTAAATGTGTCACCAGCACAGTGATGGAATTGCTGTCATTAAGGGGGGCCCAATCCAGTGCCTCCTGCGGCAGCCCGGTGAATGCTTCTTCTATGTCGCGGTGTAAACGATGCAGCCGTTCAAGGTAATCTTCAAAAAAGGTTTCCATGTTCATCCTTTCAGGTGATAACACGTACTATAACACGGCCAGCCGTTTTTGCGGCGCTTCGTTCTATTGACGGACTCCAGATTGTGTTTTATACTATATGTGAAATTTGTCACAATTGCCTTTTAAAGGCCACCATACGAAGGCAGCAAACGTAAAAACATCTCTGCCGACGTGTGGGTTAGCACGGCACGCTTGTAGCCATTGTTATCCAGTTGCGGCCAGCGCTACAACAGCCGCTAAGGATTTGGCGTGAATCACTTTGTGATTGCTGATCCGAAACAATGTATTGGTTGTTATGCCTGTGTAGCGGGATGCGTCGAGAGTCATCGCCAGGCAGGTTTACAGGCTTATCCCCGTTTGTATATCATCCATACCCCACCCAACGGGACGATGCCTATTCAGTGTCGTCAGTGTGAAGACCCTGCCTGTGCAGCCGTTTGTCCGGTTAAAGCCATCTCGTACCAGCATGATTCTGTGTACTTGAACGAAAGCCTTTGCATCGGCTGTAAGATGTGTGCGGTAGCCTGCCCCTATGGGGCGATTATTCCGGGTGGCACCCCTCCCCCGAAGTTCGATTTTAATATCGGCCAGTATACCTATCTTAATACCCCTTATCAGGCTGATCCCATGTACCTGCGGGAATTTGGGTTACAGGAACGGTTGTCTCTCTTAAATTGGGATATTGGTCAAAAAACAGTCGCGGTCAAATGTGATCTGTGCTACTTCCGCGAGGAAGGGCCGGCCTGTGTGATCGCCTGCCCGCACAACGCCCTCTGGCTGGTGGATGACGACCAGCCGCCGGAGTTTATCGAACAGGCAAAGACATTCGCTCCGGTGGAAGCAGGGGAGGTTACGACCTAGCCTTTCCAAGAGCATACAGTATAAAGGAAATTTAATGGACGCGGTTCAGCTTCTGCTACTTTCCGTGCTGCTATTTGGAGTCAGCGCAGTCGCCTCATTGTTACTGAACAGGTCAGGTCTGGCTGCCCGCGTTACATCTGGATTGATAGGAGCAACCGCCTCTGGTCTTGGGCTTGTGGCCGTGGTACAGGCCGGCCTTGATGAGCCGTCCCCTCTGGAAATTTCCGCCCCACCTCCTTTTGGGCATTTTATTTTGCAAATGGACAGCCTCTCAACTTTGATGGTTGGCATCATCTGTGGGCTGGGTCTGGCGGTCAGCATCTATTCCATTTCCTACCTTGCACACTACCCCAATCACAACCCGGGCGTCCTGGGTTTCTTCACTAACCTGTTCATGGCGCTGATGCTGCTGGTAGTGACCATCGCCAACGCCTTTTACTTCCTGATTTTCTGGGAAATGATGACTCTGGCTTCTTACTTCCTGGTCATTTTTGAAAGCGAAAAGAAGGAGTCTATTCAGGCGGGCTACTTGTATATGCTGGTGGCACACGCCGGAACAGCGCTCATGATGCTGTCCTTTTTTATTTTTTATGTGGAGGCGGGCAGCTTCGATTTCGCAGATTTTCGCCAGAGCCAGTTATCCTCAATAGCCCGGGATGCCGCATTTTTATGCGCTTTCTTCGGATTTGGTGCAAAGGCGGGTATCGTGCCGCTGCATATCTGGCTGCCCAGAGCGCATCCGGCCGCGCCTTCCCCTGTGTCAGCGCTGCTTTCTGGCGTGATGATTAAAACCGCCCTCTACGGTATCCTGCGACTCTGCGTGGATATACTGGGCGTATCGGTTTTATGGTGGGGGCTGGTGGTGCTGGGCGCAGGCGCACTTTCAGCCGTGCTGGGTGTATTTTTTGCGCTGGCCGAACACGACCTGAAACGCATCCTGGCGTATTCCAGCGTCGAGAATGTAGGTATCATTCTCATGGGAATCGGGACGGGCATGATGGGTCTGGCAGCCGATTTACCCGCAGTGGCGCTCACCGGTTTTCTGGCAGCGCTGTACCATCTTCTTAACCACGCTTTTTTTAAGGGGCTGCTTTTCCTCTGCGCTGGCTCTCTGGATTATCGCCTTCATACCCGCAACTTAAATGAAATGGGTGGGCTGGGCAGAGTGATGCCCTGGACGGGTCTGAGCTTTCTGGTGGGGGCGCTGGCAATTTCGGCAATCCCACCATTCAATGGATTCGTCAGCGAATGGCTTACATTTCAATCTTTTTTTGCGGCAAACGGGGAAGGTGATTTTATTGTCCGCGCCGCGCTGCCGCTGTCTGCGGTAATCCTCGCACTGGTTGGCGCGTTGGCGGTCATGGTGGCTATCAAGATGTACGGCGGCGCTTTTACTGGCCCTGCCCACAGTGAACGGGCGGCACAATCCCGCGAAGTGCCGCTTCCGATGCTTGCGGCGAAACTGCTTTTAGCAATGGCCTGCATCGCGCTGGGGCTGGGCGCTCCGCTGGTTGCCCCACAGCTTGCGATGGTGGTAACGGATGTCTTAAATGTTCCCGATCTTACGGTAGCGACTGGGGTCTGGGTGTATCCAGGTAATGCGGGGACATCGGTTCTCTCTACCCCCCTCATAGCGATTCTGCTGTTCGGCCTGCTCGTCGTTCCTCTGGGGCTGGTCACAGTATATAGCGGTTACAAAGCAGGCAGACGGGTCGTGGATGACCCCTGGGCGTGCGGTTACGGTTATTCCAGCCAGATGTCCAGTTCCGCCAGCAGCTTTGATAAGCCCATTGCGGTCATCTTTAGCTGGATCTATCTGCTGCGGTCGATGACCCTCAAGCCCCTGCGAGTGATTGGGGGATGGACAAAACGCGCTACCAGTGGACTGACTCGGGCAGAGCCGCTTGTGGAAAACCTGATTAGACCCCCTGCTACGCGGGCGGTGGATTATGTGGGAAATCAAATTCAAGCCCTGCAAATGGGGGATATTCGCACTTATTGTTTCTACATCATTCTCACGCTAATTATTTTGTTGATTGTGGTTTTCCGTTAGGGGTGCTGTTATGGCCTACGTGATGCTCATCGGATTTTTACAGGCGCTTGTGATTCTGGCCTTTGCCCCGCTGTTTTCCGGTTTTTCCCGCGTGTTGAGGGCAAAAATGCAAAACCGCCGGGGTCCCAGTATTTTCCAGAATTATCGTGACCTTGCCAAACTCATGAAACGGCAGGAGGTGGTTTCAAAACAGGCCGGATGGATTTTCCGCATGACACCTTTTTTGAGCATGGCGACCATGCTCCTGGTAGCGGCCATGATCCCGATTTTCACGACTCAATCACTTTACGGGTGGGTTGGCGACCTGATTTTAGTGATTTATCTGTTTGCCCTTTCCCGCTTTCTCTTTGCCCTATCAGGATTTGAAACGGGGAATCCTTTTGGCGGGCTGGGCGCTAAACGCGAACTGGTTATCTCAGTTCTGGTAGAGCCTGTCATGCTGCTGGTGTTATTTGTAATGGCGCTGCTGGCCGGCTCTACCAATCTGGGCATCATCAGCACGAAGGTCGCCAATGGGCAAATTCTGTATTACACCTCGGTCTGGCTGGGGATGCTTGCGTTTGCCTTTGCGACCTTTGTCGAAATGGGCAAACTGCCTTTTGATGTGGCAGAAGCCGAGCAGGAACTTCAGGAAGGCCCATTAGCCGAATTTTCCGGCCCGTCATTGGCGCTCATGAAGTGGGGAATTTACCTGAAACAACTGGTTCTCGTTTCCCTGTTTTTAGCTGTTTTCCTGCCGTTTGGCAGCGCGACGATGACCTCTACTGAATTACCGTCGCTGCTGCTGATTCTGTTGGGGGGTGTGGTTTTCCTGCTGAAGGCAGGGCTTTTTTACTTTATTGTGGCGGTGCTGGAAAACGCGATGGCGAGAGTACGCTTCCTGAGAGCTGCGGTTGCGACCTGGACGGCTTTAGGCGCGGCCATTCTGTCCTTTGTGTTTTATCTGGCGAATGTGTAAAGGATCAAAAACGTGGTCATAGGAGTCGTCGCCAGTTTTTTGCTCCCTTTTTTGGGCGGCGGATTGTTGCTGATAATCCCACGCAGTGGGGTTAAAAGAGTCAGCCAGTTGGTGGCCGCCCTGACCTTTCTATGCACATTATTCATTTTGATTGACCAGGCGGCAGACCGGCAAACAGTTACAACAGAAGATTTGATTGTTTTCCCCTATGAGCGAATCGTGGTCTTTGGTGTCATCATCGATAAGCTCAGCGCCCTGATCGGGTTAGCCGTCAGCTTGGTCGGTTTTTTGATTGTTGTTTATTCTACGGGCTACCTGAGCGCGGACAATCGTGAGCATCCCGAACCGGACCTCAATCGCCGCTATTACTGTTTCCTGTTGATGTTTATCGGGTCGATGAATGGGCTGGTGTACTCGTCCACCTTAATCGGCCTCCTGTGGTTTTTTGAACTGACAGGTATCTGCTCCTGGGCGCTCATCGGTTACTACGATGACCTCAAAGCACGGAAGGCTGCCCTAAAAGCCATCATCACCACACAGGTTGCCTCCCTGGGATTATATGTCTCAACGGCAGTTTTGTTTAGCAAAAGTGATACTTTCCAACTTTCGGCACTCACCACGCTGGATAAGGACGCCAAAATCATCATTTTTATCGGCGTGCTGATTGCTGCATGGGGGAAATCAGCGCAACTGCCGTTTCACTTCTGGCTGCCGGACGCCATGACCGCGCCTACCCCCATTAGCGCCTACCTGCACGCCGCCTCGATGGTCAAAGTCGGGGTGTACATTTTCGCTCGCTGCCTCATTTCAGCCGGAAGTGTGCCTACGGTGATTGGGACGGTTGGCGCAGTGATGGCGGTCATCACTATGATTTACAGCTTTTTGATGTACTTCCCGCAAAAAGACCTGAAGCGGCTGCTGGCCTATTCAACCATCACGCAGCTTTCTTATATTTTCCTGGCGCTGTCGGTTTCGGTTTTTGGTTCGACTCTGGCGTTTAACGGGGCGGTTGCTCATATTTTCAATCATGCCTTTGCCAAGAGTCTGTTTTTTCTGGTAGCGGGGGCGCTCAGTTATGCTGCGGGGACAAAGATGCTGCCCTCTCTGAAAGGAATTATGGGAAGGATGCCCCTGGTGGGGGGCAGCTTTTTAGTTGCCACCTTAGCAGTCACGGGTGTGCCACCCTTCAACGGGTTTTTTAGCAAGTTCAGTATTCTCGCGGGAGGCTTTGAGGCAGCCGAGTCCGACCCCTGGCTCATCCTGCTGATGCTGATGGCAGTGGTTGAAACGATCGGCAGTTTTGCCTGGCTTTTCTGGGTGTTTGGTTCAGCCGTGCCGGGAGAGCCTTCGATGGAGGTGGCGGCTGCAACGCCCCTTGCCCCACAAATCCAGTTTGTGCTGATTGTGCTGGTCTGCCTGACGCTGGTTTCAGGATATGGGGCGATGGTATGGCTAAGCTGAGAAAAAAAGGAATCGTGGATGCCAAGCGTAACGCTGGTTAACAGCCTGTCTGGATTGTTAATTCTCACCTCTTTGCTGGTCATTGAGGCCAAACGCCCGCGCTGGTCGGCCTTCCTGTACGGCCTACAATCGGTGGTGCTGGTCAGCATCTTCGTCGCACTCGCCTACGCCACGGAAGCCGGACAACTTTACCTGTGGGCGGCAAGTGCCTTTGTCACCAAAGTGGTGCTTGTCCCCTGGATTTTGTATAGAGCGCTGATGCGGGTGGGCGACCCAGAAAAACCGCGCAACGTGATGGGGACTCGCTTTTCTCTTTTCCTGGCGGCGGCGGCGGTGACAGTTTCTTTTGTGGTGGTCGACCAGATTCAACTGCAAGAGGCTGACCCGTATAAACCTGCCCTGGCGATTTCAATGGCACACTTTTTCTTCGGGCAGTTATGTATTTTGACACAGCGGAATCTCTTTAAACAGGTGCTTGGCTTTTGTTTGATGGAAAACGGCTCTCACCTGACTCTGGCAATTCTGGCCTATAACGCGCCGGAACTGGTCGAAATTGGCATTGCAACGGACGCGGTATTCGGGGTGGTGATCATGGTGGTGCTTGGAAACCAGATTTATAAACAGCTGCATACGCTGGATACCGCCGATTTGACGACCTTAAAAGGATGAGTGCTGAATGACCGACACAACCGAACTCATCTGGCTCTTGCTCATCCCTTTGCTTTTTTCACTGGCGGCCTTCGCCGCACGCTGGCTGAAAACGACCAACCGCCGGATGATAGAACTCTTTCATGTGTTGAGCATTAGCCTGGTGCTGGTGATGTCCCTGGTGATAGTGGATAAGGTGAGCCGTTCAGGGCAGTTGTTTGCGCTGGATCACTGGCTGCATGTGGATGACCTGAGTGCCATTTTCTTGCTCATTATCGGCGTGGTTGGCTTTCTGGTAGGACTTTATTCTATCGGTTACACGCGGCATGACCTCAAAATGGGCGAACTCAACGACAGCCAGTTCAGCACATATTACAGCCTATTTAGCCTGTTCCTGTTTTCTATGCTGCTGGTCGTCACCTCCAACAACATCATTATGATGTGGGTTGCCGTGGAAGCAACAACCCTGGGTTCTGCCTTTTTAGTCGGCATTTACGGACGGCGGGCTTCCCTGGAAGCAGCCTGGAAATACGTCATTATCTGCACGGTAGGCGTGGCCTTCGGCCTGTATGGAACGATTCTGGTGTATGCCGATGCGTTTAATGTGATGCAAGTTCCCGGTGACGCGGTACTGTGGACGGAAATCGTCAAAAATACCCGGGCGCTTGACCCCTCCCTCATCAAAATGGCCTTCATTTTTGTGCTGGTCGGTTTTGGCACCAAGGCGGGTCTGTTTCCTATGCACACCTGGCTGCCCGATGCCCACAGTGAAGCCCCCAGCCCGATTAGTGCTATGCTGTCGGCAGTGCTGCTCAACTGCGCCCTGCTGGTCGTGTTTCGCTTCGCGGCCATTGCTAACCCTGTGCTTGGCCCGGATTTTGTTCATAATCTTTTCCTGGTTTTTGGCACGCTCTCGATTGCAGCCGCAGCCTTCTTCATGGTCGTGCAACGTGACATCAAACGCCTGCTGGCGTATTCCAGCATGGAAAATATCGGCCTGATTGTGCTTGCGTTTGGGCTGGGCGGCTCAGTTGGCATTTTTGCGGGGCTGCTGCAAGCCATCAATCACAGTCTGGTCAAGGCGCTTTTGTTTTGCACCACCGGCAACATCCTTATTAAGTACAAATCGCGCAATCTGGATCAGGTAAAAGGGCTGGTGCAGGTCATCCCATTCACCAGCGGCCTGCTCATCATTGGGGCGCTGGCGCTGGTGGGGCTTCCTCCTTTTAATATTTTCTTGAGCAAGTTTTTTATTGTTACGGCGGGGCTGGGAACGGGTCATGGGATTCTCATGATAGTGTGCCTGCTCCTGCTGATTATTGTTTTTACTACTTTTTTCCGGGTGATAGCGGCTGCGCTCTTTGGTGAAAAACCGGACGGTATGAACAAAGGCGAATCCAATTCGTTAACGCTCATCCCCGGTGCGGTTTTTATCCTGCTCATCATTGGACTTGGATTATATCTCCCGTCAGAACTGACGACGCTGCTGGATGGAGCAAGTGACCTGCTTTTGAACGGCGATTCTTCCATCCAGGCGGTAGGGCGGTAAAGGGGTTCACACGATGCGGAATGAAACAACACCCAGGATGGGTCAGCGATATGTCGAAGCGGTGCGGAATCGGTTTGGTCATGCGATTCTGGATGAAACCTGGCAGGCATCCAATCAAGTGACCCTGACCGTTTGCCTCAACGACCTGCCGAACGTGGTGGAAATGCTTTATTACGAGCAGGGCGGCTGGCTGGCTTCTGTAGCGGTAAATGATGAACGTCCGTTAAACGGCCAGTTTGCGATTTATTACATTCTGTCTGTGGAAGGCAACGGGGATGATACGCTGCCCCCCGAAAAGGCTTATGTGGTCGTCCATGCCCAGATTGCGCCCCACCAGCCCGAATTTCCGGCGGTCACGCCTAAAGTCCCTGCCGCCATCTGGTACGAACGGGAAGCCCGCGATATGTTTGGCCTGCAACCGATTGGGCTGCCCGACCAGCGCCGTCTGGTGCTGCCCGACGACTGGCCTGAAAACCTGTATCCCCTTCGCAAGGATACGATGGATTATCGTTTTCGGCCTGAACCAACCACCGAAAACGAAACCTATGAGTTCATCACGGTTGAAGGTGAAGGGATTGTTCAAGTGCCGCTTGGCCCCCTGCACATCACCTCAGATGAACCCGGCCACTTTCGTCTGTACGTGGATGGTGAGCATATCGTTGATGCCGATTACCGCCTGTTTTATGTGCATCGCGGGATGGAAAAATTAGCCGAAAGCCGCATGAACTACGATCAGGTCACATTCCTGGCCGATAGAATTTGCGGTATCTGCGGGTACGCCCATAACGTGGCTTACAGCACCTCCGTCGAACAGGCATTAGGAATCGAAGTGCCTGAACGGGCGCAGTTTATCCGCACCATTTTGCTTGAAGTCGAACGGCTGCACAGCCATTTACTCAATCTGGGGCTGGCGTGTCACTTCGTCGGCTTTGATACGGGTTTTATGCAGTTTTTTCGGGTACGCGAAAAAGCCATGAAAATGGCAGAACTGCTTACAGGCTCGCGCAAGACCTACGGCGTTAACTTAATCGGCGGGGTGCGGCGCGACATTCTGAAGGAACAGCGGCTTACCACCTTAAAACTGCTGGGCGAACTGCGCCAGGAAGTCACCGTGCTGGTAGGGATGCTGCTGGAAACACCCAATATCGTCCAGCGTACCCAAAATATCGGCTGTCTGGAAAAACAGGTAGCGCGTGATTACAGTCCTGTTGGCCCAACTCTGAGAGGATCGGGTTTTGCCCGTGACATCCGTGTGATTCATCCTTACTGCGCTTATGATCGTGTCCCCTGGACAGTCATCGCTAAAGAGGGCTGCGACGTGCTTTCGCGCACGCTGATTCGCGCCGAAGAATTTTTTGAATCGGTTTCGATGGTGGAGCGCTGCCTGGATGCCATGCCCGAAGGCCCCGTATTGACGGAAGGATTTGCCTACAAACCCCACCAGTTTGCGCTGGGGTATGTGGAAGCGCCACGCGGCGAAGATATTCATTGGAGCATGTTGGGCGACAACCAGAAAATTTATCGCTGGAAGTGCCGTGCATCCAGTTACAACAACTGGCCTTCACTGCGTTACATGCTGCGCGGTAATACGATTTCCGATGCGCCCCTGATTGTTGCCAGTATCGACCCGTGTTACTCCTGTACCGAACGGGTAACAGTCGTGGATGTCCGCAAGAAAAAAGCAACCATCGTGCCATATAGGGAAATGGAACGCTACTGCATTGAGCGAAAGGATTCGCCTCTGAAGTAGAGGAGACAGGCGTTATGCTGAAGCTGATTAAAGAAATCTTGAGAGTGGGCGAGGCCACACTCCCCTATCCCTCCCAGCCCGTAGAAGTCATGCCGGGCTTTCGGGGCAAACCGCATCACGATCCTGAACGCTGCATTGCCTGTGCCGCCTGTGCAATCGCCTGCCCCCCCAATGCGCTGACCATCACAACGGATCTCGACCAGGGAGTGCGTACCTGGACCTTGTTCGTGGGGCGCTGCATTTATTGTGGGCGCTGTGAGGAAGTTTGCCCCACCGGTGCGATCACGCTGAGCCAGGAATTTGAGTTAGCCGTTATGGATAAGCAGGACTTATACGAGCAGGCGGAATATCGTCTGGCGGCCTGCTGCGTCTGCGGAATTTACTTTGCGCCTATCAAGGAAATTGAATATGTATGCGCCCTGCTCCAACAAAGTGACCTGCCGGATGACTATGCAGCGCATGTCCGCGCTTTGCTCGACGTCTGTCCGGAGTGCAAACGCAAGCACGACGTTCGCAAAATAGTGTGTCTTTATCAGGAGAAAGTTGATGTTCGGTGATAACACTACCCACCCTGATATAGGCCAGCTTAAGGCCGCGCTGCTCAAGGATATTCAGCGCTCTATTTTTGTCTACCGCGTGGACTGCGGCGGCTGCAACGGCTGTGAGATTGAAATTTTTGCCGCCCTCACGCCTCTATTCGATGTGGAGCGTTTTGGGATTAAGGTGGTTTCATCCCCACGTCATGCCGATGTCCTGGTTTTTACGGGCGCAATGACACGCTCCATGCGTGTTCCGGCTTTACGGGCGTATCATGCCGCGCCGGACCCCAAAATTTGCGTCGCCTATGGTGCATGTGGCTGCTCTGGCGGCATCTTTCACGATCTTTACTGTGTGTGGGGCGGCGCCGATAAAATTGTCCCTATTGATGTGTACATTCCGGGCTGCCCGCCGACCCCTGCGGCTACCATCTACGGATTTGCGATGGCACTCGGCATCCTGAGTCAAAAATTAAAAGCCACATTTTATATCCAGTCCGAAAATGAACCTCCACTGCCCCGCCATCCCGAAATTCCATTATGCCTGAGAGTAGAAATCGAACGGGAGGCGCGGCGTTTGGCGGGTTACTGGCATGGCAGGCGAATCGCTGAAACACTGTTTGATTTTATGAAGCGTGAGTCGCTGCCCATTGAGCAACAAATTCGGGACTATCTTGAGCAGCAGGACGACCCCCGCCTTACCGAAATTGTGCTGCGGCTGGAAAGCATTTACCACACTTACTATCAGGGGCGGTGAGTCATGGTTGAACGGGTGGTGTTCTATCAATTAACGCATAAATTTGTCAATCAGGAAAAGGATATTCCCGAAGACAGCCAGCAGGTGATCTACTATTCCTTAGCAATTGGTCATCATGTTGGTGTGATGGATTGTTTCCAGAAATTGATAGAGGTTTCGGTAGAAGATTACCGCCAGTGGCTGACTCATCTGCCGGAAGGAACTGGCCGCCGTAAATTGGCGGGGGTGCTGAAGTGGGGTGAAATTGAAATCAACCGGAGTCACGCTAGCGACCTGCTGCCCGTTTTGCAGGGGGTTGATGCTGCTGATATACGCTGGGCAGATACGCTCATCCACTGCTTAAAAAAAATGATGGAAGAACCTGCACTTTATTTGATGGTACGTAAAATCTCATGAAAAAAAATGTACTGCTCACGGTTGGCAATCCGATGATGGGTGATGATGCAGCCGGTTCGCTGCTCGCCCAAAAGATTCAGCAGTCGCCTCTGGAAACATGGGAGGTGCTGGAGGGTGGGTCAGCGCCGGAAAACTATCTGTACCTTATCCGCGAAATGGCACCCGAACAGGTGCTGGTTATTGACGCTGCTGACATGGATTTGCCTCCGGGCGAAATCCGTTTAATTGACATGAACAACCTTGAAACCCCTTTTTTAATGACGACTCATACGCTTCCTCTGTCTTATTTAATGAAATCGCTGCAAGAATTTGTACCGAAGATCAGTTTAATAGGTATCCAGCCGCGTGTAGTTGCCTTTGGTTATCCCATCTCGCCCGAAGTGCGGCAAGCCGTGGAACGAGTCTATGACAGCTTGCAGCAGGAAAAAATCGTATTGGAAAAATGCCCATGAGAATCATCCAATCCCTTGAGGACTTGAACCAATTTCGAGAAGAAGTGCTTGAGGCCAGACAGCACCAGGCTGCTCTTGTTCAGGTGATTGTCGGTTTGGGCAGCTGCGGGATTGCGGCTGGCGCGTTGGATACCCTGAAGGCCATCCAGCA